>CAYMZP010000010.1:0-25533 GCA_964395025.1 uncultured Candidatus Saccharibacteria bacterium | reverse complement strand
TTGTAGAATACGACCCCGGTCAGAAACATTGTGCGGAATTAGTTTAGTGGTAGAACGGGACCTTCCCAAGGTTCAGGTACGAGTTCGATTCTCGTATTCCGCACAATGTTTCTGTACCGATGAACGGGGCCCCGCCCCCCATTCATTCCGCTCGGCTGAGGCAGGAATTCGATTCTCCTATTTCGCATCCTCTAGTGCTACTTCAAGAGACTGAGATGCGTAGTTGAAAAGCGAAGAGGCTGCCTGTTTGTCAGACAGCCCCTCTCGATTCAGGTTGAATGCGCACGTAGTCTAGAAATGCAGCTGACTCGCACTCGAGCGTATGGGACGTCATCCTTGCTCAGTTCCGCAAGCCAATCACCGTGTGGGAGAGGCTCCTCCTCTACTACACGAGTACTGTAAACTGGCTGTGGTTCCAGAACCGGCGTTGGTTTCTCTCCGAAAAGCCATGACATGAGTTTCATTTGACACCTCCTTACTCAAATTATCACGGTGTTTTTTGATTTCAAAGATATCTCACGTAACTAGACTGGATTGGGTCATAAAATGGTATACTAGCCGGACCTAAGCGTAATACACTTCTATGGATAAGAATGTCACCATTTACACCACACCAACCTGTCACTTCTGCCAAATGAGCAAGGAGTATTTCAAGGCAAACAACGTCAATTACACAGAAGTAAACGTTGCGGCAGACCTCGAAAAGCGTCAGGAAATGATTCAGAAGTCTGGGCAGATGGGCGTCCCAGTCATTATGGTCGGAGAAGAAATGACCATCGGTTTTGATAAGAAGCGTCTGGATCAGCTTCTCGGGCTCGGACAGTCTGCATAAGTAAACGTGCGAACACAAACCCGCGCCTCCCGCGCGGGTTTGTGTTATTTTCTAGGCACGCCCCCGTATCGGTTACTTGCACCGATACGATCGGCTCGCTCGCCCTCATAGTTCAATGGATAGAACGGCTCACTCCTAACGAGCAAATCCATGTTCGACTCATGGTGAGGGCACACAAGTGTCGGCGAGGAATTATTCGTGACCACGCGCTATACTCTACTCTATGGAAGATTCTTCAATACAAGGACAGCTTGCAGAACTGCGAGAAAAAGTAGAAGAGAATACAAGGATTTTGAAAGCGATGCGTCGCGACGCGCTTATTGCCGGTATTATTAAAACGGTTATCTGGGTGGGTCTTTTGGTCATTTCATACCAACTCACCATGCAGTTTTTGGAGCCATACATGGCCATGCTTCAGGGAGGTAGTGGAGGGCAGGAGCAAGATTTTGGAGCCCTTATAGAGCAATATAGGGAGCTTTTGGGGCAGTAATTGCTTGCCCCCACACCAATTACCTCATCGCGCCAACAAGGTTTTCTCCTCAAGGTTTTTAGGGTACTATGTCCCAACATTCGGCATACACACCGCTTGAGTGAATAGGCGCGGACTTCCGTCCTATGAGGTAATTGGTGTGGGGGCTTGGATAGCTCAGTTGGTAGAGCACTTCCCTGAAGAGGAAGGGGTCCCCGGTTCGAGCCCGGGTCCAAGCACATTTTGCAAAGCAAAAGGCTGGACAGCATCCTGCCTGCGCAGGATGCGTCCGGGCTCGAAGCGCGGAGCGATGTTTTCTTTCTTAAGAAAACCGCGAGCGGTGGTCAAGGATACTTAGCGGATTGCGAAAACTTGGAGCAACACGCTTAGTAATCCGTGACCGTGCCGGGTCCAAGACAGTCGTTTCGTATTAGCACTTTTTTATAGAATGTTTACTATAGGCATCATGGTTACCATCACCAATTTCGCACACGGGACTACGACAGATAACGAACAGCATCTTTCCTCTGGCTGGAACGATGTACCCCTTTCAGATCTCGGTATAGAGCAGGGAAAGTCGCTAAAGGAGCAAACGAAAGATATGCACTTTGATGCTGTTTTTACTTCAGACCTACAAAGAGCGTACGAGACCGGAAAGCTTGCATGGGGAGACAGGTTAGAAATTTTGAAAGACGAGCGCCTACGAGAATGTAATTATGGGGACCTAAACGGCGCCTCCTCAGATATAGTCGAACCACTTCAGGAAAAAGAAATGCACGAAAAGCCATTTCCAAACGGAGAAAGCTACGAAGATGTGAAGCATAGAATGGAAGACTTCCTCAAGTTTCTTAAAGAAAACTACGACGGGAAACGTGTTGCGTTAGTGACACATAAAGCACCACAGCTCGCACTAGATGTACTTCTTAAGGGTATGACATGGGACGAAGCTCTCGCGAATGACTGGCGCAAAACCAAATCTTGGCAACCAGGCTGGGAATATATTCTTCCGTAAGCCTTCTTTAGGCGCATAAAATCGTAGCCAAAGTCTGTAGAAGCACACAGTTTCTCTTAAGAGAGACATAGTAATCATTTAGGGGCGGCCACGCGATGGCCGCCCCTAGACTTCTAGAGCTCCTCGTCCGGAATCTCGGTAGATTCGAAACGGACGGCGAGCCTTTCGAGGTTCTCCGCTACTTCCGAGGCGGAGAGATAGCTACCTCTCGGACCGAAGTCAATGGTCACGAGAGGCTGGCGGTTAGTCCGCCCGACCATCACGGTGATCTTGCGACCGGCCGTGGCGGTGAGGACGACGTGGAGACCCCACTTGTCGTACTCGCCTTCGTATGTCGGCGCAACCGCAATCTCTCCCGGGGCGTAGTACCCGGAGGGGGACAAACTGTACTCTTTCGAGTATGCGCCCCCCGGCTTGGTATACTCATGGTGCACGGCCGTGACCTCGGCCGCCAGGTCCCATTTCGGCTCTTCCGAGCCCTTCGGGTAGTTATCGAGAATTTTGCCGATGCGCGCAAGCGTATCGGCATCTCCCATGGAATACCAGGGAGAGCAAATGCTCGGGAGAACTTCTTCAAGTTTGATGAAGTTCTCGAAGTAGATCGTGGTCGTCTTCATTTTGTCCTCCTCAGGACACTGCGGAGTCGGCCGCAAACCGTTGAGACACCGCTGCCTCAAATAGTCCTTTACAATAATATCATAAATACATATCTTGTCAAGTTCTATCCTCTTAATGATTTTTAATTTGAACTGAAATACATCCTTTTATCCAAGGGTATACTATGTGTGTGACAAACTCGCTCAGCAAAATTCTTTCGTGGGTTGCCGCTCATGAGCGCCCACTTGGTGCCGGACTTTTTGCACTCGGCTTCCTAACCGACCTTTTAACATTTGGACTCTTGCCTGTAGGTGTAGTGAATATATTTTTCCTTACCTACCTAGCGCTCGCAGGGGTATGTACGTTTGGTACGCACGTGGTTTCCGTGTATGCCGAGCGTGATGTGTGGTGGCGCAAGACACTTTCAGTGGCATTTCCACTTGGTGCACAGTATGCACTCGGCGGTCTCTTGTCAGGGTTTTTTGTATTTTATGGGAAAAGCTCGGTGATTGCTGTTTCTTGGCCTTTTCTCTTACTGCTTTTTCTTGTGTACGCAGGTAATGAGTATTTCAGAGCGCATAAAGCAAAGCTGGTATTTCAAACGGTTCTTTTCTTTTTTGCACTCTATGCATACGCGATTTTTGCGCTTCCCCTTGTCGTTGGTACGCTAGGTCCATGGGTGTTCCTCGGAAGTACTGCTATAACTGCTTCGTTATTTGGACTGTTCCTATTTCTATTGAAACGTACCCATACTGCTCGTTACCGCGAAAGTCGCCCCCGCATTCTTGGGTACGCCATCGGCATTTTGCTCGCTGTGAATATTGCGTACTTTGGTGGCTTCATTCCGCCCATCCCGCTCGTGCTTACGCATGCGGAGGTATATCACGAGCTCGTGCGTACAAACAACGGGTATCAAGTGGTCACTGATGCGCCTAAAACGTGGTGGAACCCATTTCCTAGAACAGTCCCGCTTACCGCAGGAAGTCCTTTGTACTTTGTGAGTGCCGTGAATGCACCCGGTGCTTTTTCAACGACGCTGACGCATGAGTGGGAACACCTTGTGCCTGGTGATGGGTGGCAACCACGCACACGTGTATCTTTCCGCATTACCGGAGGTAGAGCAGAAGGGTATAGAGGGTACTCTGTTTCTGAACATCCGGAAGAGGGGATGTGGAGAGTTACTGTACGCGCTGGTACTCAGGTGGTCGGAAGGCTCACATTTAAGGTAGAGCGTGCAAGCACGGTAGAACGAACATACAGCGGAGTTCTGTAGAACGTATCTAAACACTCATACCACCAGCGACGAGTGCGGTCAAAAGCGTCTGAGATATGGCGGACGAGCGAAAAATTACGAGGCGTACTAGTAGTACGGTGAGTAATTTTGAGCGAAGTGGAGCACAGTATGAGGTGTTTTTGGGCGTACTCTACTAGCCGGAGCGGACGCGAAGTTTGGTCTGACGCTTCTTATCAAGTTTCGGCATGGTGATAGTGAGATATCCGTCTTTTGCAGATGCGTTTGATCCGTCTACGTCTATTTCTTCAGGGAGAAGAATGGTGCGAGAAAATGTGCCCCAGAAAAGTTCACGGACGAAATAATCCCCGTCCTGTAGCTGTTCACGTTCTTCGCGAGAACCCTCAATAACGACCATGTCACGGCTTATAGAAACGTTCATTTCGTCAGGGCGTACGCCTGCAATAAAGGTGCGAATAACGATATCAGTTGGTGTTTGGTACACGTCTACAGGAAGCTGACCTTCGGCTGGTTCTTCTGCTGTTTGGAATGCGGGTGGGGCGGATTTTTTCTGTGGCATACGAGGTTCTTCGTCAAAAGAATCCATATCATCGGATGTACCACCAGAAAGTCGTTCAAAGAGGGAGCGTTTTTTCATGTCAGCAGACGTTTTTAGGTAAGTTACGGTAGCGGAAATATTTTAATACTTCAAATGCCGCAAAGAAGACGAGGGCGCCGGTCCATACTGTGAAGAATGCAAGCATGGTGTCCGAGCCGTCTCCTGAAAGTATAAAGAAGTTAAACGCTGCGTGCAACGCAATGGCGAGGATAAGACCGAACGATGCGGCCGCCGCACGTACTGGCCTACTTTTTTCAAATGAAAATGCCATTGCAAAACCAATTGCAGCGGACGCAAGTACATGGAGAAGTGTAGAACCGATAAAGCGTAAGTTTCCGGTAATAAATCCGTGCAAGTAGTCACCTTGGGCAAGTGGCTGGATGAGGAATAGGGTATTTTCAAGCGCTGCAAAGCCAAGTGCAACGGTAATCATGCAGGTTACAAGGTCAAGAGAACGACGTATTGCTTCTGGTCTCCATAAAATGGCGATGGCAGCGAGTGCATATTTAGCTACTTCTTCTATCGTTGCCCACGCAATGAGTAACGGCATGCAAGACCCCGCATTCCCCGGAACACATTGCGGGAGGTTCTGTAGTGCGTACTGCTGAGGAAACAGTACTAGTGGTACGGAAACCATACCCGCAAGGAATGCGAGGAAGATAATCCAGCGTGGTTCCGGACAGCGCGCATCTTCCTGGAGGAGAAAGTACAGCCAAATAAGGGTAGGCAGTACGCCTCCCAAAAATGCATATCCCAGCACTTCAAGGCTCATTCTCTAGAGTGTAGCAGACGAGTACCACTACCAAGGAGTAACCATGAGTAAATCTTTCTTTGAAGGATGTGAAGCCCAAATTTCTTCCGTTACAAACGGCATGAATGGGTGAAGAGCTTTCAGTGAGTGCGCAAGGAGCGCAAGGAGGAGTGCTTGGCGAGACTTTTTACGCGCCTCGTCTTCGCTCGCGAGGATTGGTTTAGACTCTTCCAAAATAACTGCAGCAAAACGGTCCCAGACATAGTGGTAGAGCTTGTCTGCGCCAAGGTAGATACGATACTCATCTATGTCTTTTGCAACATCCGCAAGCACCGTTTCAAGTTCAGTGAGAAGCACCGTATCTTCTTCCGTAAGCTTTGCCTCTGGGTCAGCCTCTTCAGTATTTTCATACACAAAGCGAGCAACGTTCCAAAGTTTATTTGCAAAGAGTTTATACGCTTTGATTTTATCTTCGCTCATACGCGTATCAGTACCTGGCGTGTTTCCTACCACCAGTGCCATACGCACGGCGTCCGCACCGTACTTCTTGGCAACCTCTACAGGGTCAATCCCGTTTCCAAGCGATTTACTAAACTTCTGACCTTTTGCATCACGCACAATGCCGTGGAGATAAATGGTGTGGAAGGGAACGGTACCAAGTGCAAACTGCGTCATGAGTATCATGCGTGCTACCCAAAAGAAAAGAATGTCGTGACCTGTTTCCAGCACGTCTGTTGGATGAAAGCGCGCAAGGTCGCTTGTTTCCTCGGGCCATCCAAGCGTAGAAAATGTCCAAAGACCAGAAGAAAACCACGTATCAAGGGTGTCTTCGTCTTGTACCCAGCCATCTCCCTCTGGTGCTTCTCCCACAGCCACTTCTTCACCGCGATACCACACCGGAATGCGATGTCCGTACCAAATCTGACGGCTAATACACCAGTCCCGGAGGTTTTCTATCCAGTGGAAGTACGTTTTATCAAAGTGATTTGGAATAATAGCGATACGACCATCGCGTACTGGCTCCAAGAGAAGTTCTTTGAGCGTTTTTCCGCCCCGCTCTTTAATCGGTTTATTCACGGCAATAAACCACTGGAGTTTTGGTAGAGGCTCTATCACGCCTCCGGTGCGTTCCGCAGTAGAAATGTTCTGAGTAATTTCTTCTTCTCTTTCCAAGAGTCCTTCTGCACGAAGCCACTCCACAATTATTTCTCGTGCTTCTGCAACTTTCTTTCCGTCTACGCGACTTCCCGGAACGGTCATTTTCGCGTATTCATTTATCACCTGAGGATGAGGTAAAGAGTGTCGCTCTCCCATTTCCCAGTCTATTTGACTGTGCGCTGGCGTAACGCCAAGTGCGCCGGTACCAAACACAGGGTCTACTGCTTCATCTGCAATGATGCGTATATGAATAGGTGCGTCACAGAACGTGATGCCGTACTCCTTTCCTATGTATGACTGGTACCGCGCATCTTCTGGATGTACTGCAACCGCTACGTCGCCCACCTTTGTTTCTGGGCGTGTGGTGGAAATAGCAATAGGGAAGTCTTTTGCGTATTTAAAGGTGTAGAGCTTACTCTTTCGTTCTTCATGCACTATTTCATCATCCGAGATAGTGGTTTGACCTTTCGGGTCCCAATTCACGATACGGTTTCCACGATAAATGAGACCTGCGTCGTACATGTCTTTGAATTGACGGCGCACCGCATAGTTTCTTTTCTCATCAAGCGTGAATGCTTCGCGAGACCAGTCGCAAGAAGATCCCATGGCACGTACTTGTGTGCGAATAGTGTCACGGCTTTCTTCTACAAATGCGCTTGCACGGCGCATAAACTCTTCACGGCCAAGCTCATGACGATTTTTCCCTTCTGCTTTTTGAATGTCTTTCTCCACCTTGGCTTGTGTGGCAATGGCTGCATGGTCGGTACCGGGGAGCCAGAGTGTCGCAAAGCCCTTCATGCGCTTAAAGCGAATTACGATGTCTTGAAGCGTAAGAAAGAGCGCATGGCCCATGTGAAGAACGCCTGTGGCATTTGGGGGAGGCATCATCACCGTAAACGGTTTCTTTTCCTTCCCGTTTGGGAGCGCATCTGGGTTAAAATACCCACTTTCCTCCCATGTTTCATACACTCGACTTTCAGTCGATGCGGGGTCGTACGGCTTTAAAAACTTAGAGTCCACCCCGTTAGAAGTTTTTTCTCGCATTTCCATAGTGCAAATAGGGAGTCGTTAGGCGTGCTCGCTTGAAGCGATTAAAAGTAGTCTAACGCATGCTGAACTTCTAACGGGGTCCATTATCTAAGGAATATAGCAGATACAGGCTTCTTTGGCGCTCAGAATAATGAAAGTTGATTTTCCATATAAAAGTTGCATAATTCAAATACCCACCAATGGTGGTGGGGTTAGAGGAGACCAACCATGGCCATGAGTGAGCAACGTCTTGGCGAAATCGCCTATGCCGTACTCATGGCGAAGTTGAAGAAGGAAGGCCTCACGCTTTCCGGAAGCACGCTTCGCCAACTCGGGTCTCTGTCACAGGAGACCGGCATCCCGAAAGAGGACTTGCGTCAGTTTACGGAGCACATTCTTCGTGAGCTCGTCGGCAACGCCCTCGGATACAACGAAGTGTCGTTGACCTTGGGAGGCCGTATCTCCGATAACAAAAAAGACTAACACCTACTAAAACCGATCTAGGTTGGACTTCGGTCCTCTAAACGGGTAATTGTTCCTCCCACGTTCGTGGCAAGGACAGGATAAGAACCGTACCCTCATCGGGGCCGGCGGACTCTGACAAAGTCCGCCGGTTTTTCTTTACGCAAGCGAGAGAGTCCCGTCTGCGCGTACGTCGGAAGAAAAATCTTTTCGTTGTGCGCGGAAAAAGCCCGCAATACCAATCATGATGGCGTTATCCGTAGAAAGTTCTCGCGGAGGAATAATCAGTTTTACGTTCGGAAATTCCTGTGCGATTTTTTCCGTAAACATGCGACGTATATGTACGTTCGCAGACACCCCTCCTCCTATGGTGAGGACTTTCGCCTGTGTTTGTTCTAGGGCGCGTGCTGTTTTCTTCCACAGCACCTCAGAAACTGCGTCTTCAAACGCACGCGCTAGTTGCTCACGTTCTACAGGAGAGAGTTCTGGTTTTTCTTTCAGCAGGTATAAAACGGCGGTCTTAAGTCCGCTAAAAGAAAAGTCATAATCTTCTGTGTGGAGCATAGGGCGAGGAAGGTCAAAAGGGTTCGTACGCGCGTCTTCGCGGTCACGTTCAGCAAGGTTTGATACTTCAGGACCACCAGGGTACGGGAGTCCCATCATGCGCGCGACTTTGTCGTACGCTTCGCCCACCGCATCATCGCGTGTTGCACCAAGCATTTCGTACGAAAACCATTTCTTAATGAGTACCAGTTCTGTATGTCCTCCAGAAATCAAAAGTCCAAGAATCGGCAGTTCTATGTTTTGTATCTGAATCTCTGTTTTCTGTGTACTGTTTTCTGTGTACTGCGTTAGTGCAGCGAGCAAGTGTCCTTCCATGTGGTTTATCGGAACAATCGGTATGCCCCAAGCAAGAGAAAGTGCACGTGCAAAATTTATTCCAACCCAGAGTGCGGGTTCAAGTCCGGGTCCGTGCGTGACGGCAATGGCGTCTATCTCTGGTCGCTCGGTATTTTTAAGAAAAGCAATAAGCGCGTCTGCCATCTCCGGTTCGCGTTCCATGACGGTGCGCAGTTCTTTTTCTGTGTCACTTTCAAGTTCCTGCACACTCTCTTTCATTAGTTCCGCCTCTTCAAGTGCGGATGCAAGGAGTGCGGTGAGGTTTTTTGCATGCGCACGCTTTGCAAGTGCCGGAAACACCCCGCCATACTCTTTATGAATATCTATTTGTGAGAGAAGCGCGTTACCAAGCACGGAAAATGTTGCACCGGTTTCGTCTCCAGCGCCTTCAAGTAGTGCTACTGCTGTTTCGTCACAGCTCGTTTCAATTGCGAGTATCTTCATCTATTGGTTCCCAAGGCACTGGTGCGCCATACGGTAGGGAAAATGCAGAGGCGTTTGGGTGGCCGTTACCGCCATACTTTTGTGCAATCTTTGCCACGTCTACCGAACCATCTCCACGCAAAGAAACGCGAAGTCCATCTGGACGTGCTGAAACGGAAAGAGAAAGTGGTGCCTGCTTTTTTGCAAGTTTGTTTCCAAGGTCAGAAGTAAATATGCCAATAGAAGGAGAGAAGTAGCAGGTATGACCTTCAAAGCGTACGAGCTTCGCATCCTCAATAAGCTCGCTCACAATAAGGGAAGAGTGTTCGGCATAGATAGTTCCACGCTCTATCATGGCTCTTCGCTCAGCATCGTTTTGGAGGGCTTCCGCAAGCTCGTCCCACACATGAAATTCAAATGGTTTGCTGTATACGTATGAAAGAAGTGCGCGTGCATCAGGGAGTGCAAAACGGTATAGGTCACCGTCTTCTACGTAGGAAAGAAGTGTAGGTACTGGTGTTTCAGGATGAAAGTACTGCCACGCAATAACAGCACCAGAGTGTTCAGACGTGTAGACATGGGAAGGGAGTGCCTCCACTACTTCTTTCATTCCTTCGTGGTGGTCAAGTACCGTCACGCGCTTCGCTTCTTTAGAAATAGCATCCATGCTTTCTTTCGGATAGCAGAAGTCTATGAAGTAGGCATCAGCACCCTCAAGGCTCACTGGAACAGGTTTTCCGTGCTTGAGCGGTACGTATTCAGCGGTATCGCCAAATTTTTTCCATGCAGAATATGCTCCGCCAAAACCGTCGGGGCAGTTGCCGTGGTAGAGAATGACGGTGCGGGTGTTCATGCGTTTGTTATAGCGCGAGAGCGCGCGAAGCGCACGTACATGCCTGCTGAGATAGCTCGCTCACTTTCTTTCTCAGGTAGGAGAAGTTCGCCGTATTCGCCTTGCTCATGGGGAAATACACTTTCCGTGAGTTGTTTGAAAGAAAGCGGAGCATAGCCAGCTGCGTATCCGTTTAGCAAGAAGAATGAGCCGGGAGCTTCTGAAAAAAGTGCACGCAGGTCTTCCATAAGCGGAAGCAAATCTTCCTCAATCTTCCATACCTCGTCTTTTGCTCCACGCCCAAATGCAGGGGGGTCTAGGATAATACCGTGGTATGTTGCACCACGTCGCATTTCGCGCTTTACGAATGCGCGCACATCCTCAAGTATGTAGCGTATCGCGTCCTTTGCGACACCCGATGCTTCTGCGTTTTCTTGTGCCCACTTGATGCTCGCCTTTGAAGAATCTACGTGAGTTACTTTTGCACCTGCTTTTGCTGCTACCACAGAAGCTGCACCCGTGTACCCAAAGAGGTTCAAAACCTGCGGTTCTTTCAGTTTTGAAATAAGTTCCTGACTCCATACCCAGTTTGGTTCTTGTTCAGGGAAGAGGCCAACGTGTTTAAAGTTGGTGAGGGTAGCAATGAAGGTTTCGTTTTGGTAGGGCACATTCCAGTTCTTTGGCATGCCATCGCGCGTTTTCCATGCACCTTTGCCGTTGGTAAACATAAAGACCGCATCTGCTTTTTCCCAAAGCTCAGGCTTTTTCTTTTTCCAGATAGCCTGTGTGTCTGGGCGGGAAAGGACGATTTCACCAAAACGTTCTAGCTTTTGATGCTCACCAGAGTCAAGGAGTTCGTATCCTTCAAAATCAGATGTTTGTAGGTGTCGTTCCTTCATCGTGGATATCTTTACGCGCGCAGGGAATGAGGGTGTTGCTTGCTCCATTCACTAAACACAATACCTCCAGACACGGCGACATTGAGTGATTCACAGCGTGGATGCATGGGAATGGAAAGAGGGATATCGCAGAGTTCTAGTGTTTTTTCACGTATACCTTCTCCTTCGTTTCCAAGCACAAATACCGCCGGTGCATCAAACACCTCTTTTGGAAGAGGATTGCCTTCCATAGAAAGCCCGTAAACCCAGAACCCTTTTTCTTTGAGTGTTCGCAACGTGTCGTTTACATTGCCAATTGAAATGAGCGGAATACGGAACGCCATTCCTGCCGAGGTTTTTACCACCGTCCCCGTTACCTGTGCCTGGTTGTGTTCTGGAATAAGGACTCCAGAAAGACCAAACGCAGCTGCCGAGCGGATAATCGCGCCAACGTTGTGTGGGTCCTGTACTTCTGCCATAAGCGCAAGCGCTGTCGCTTTTCCAATGTGGAGCTTGTCCATAAACTCTGCAAAGGGAACTACGAGCGCGCCAGCGTCTATGACGGCAATAGCGCCTTGGTGAGATTCTTCTCCTACCTTTCTACGCGCCTCGCCAGCATCCATAATTTGCATGGGAATACCGCGCGACTTAATGGCGTGCGTGAGACGAGGGTCGTTTATTTCAGGAGAGAGATGTACGCGCTTTACTACGTGCGGTGCGTGTGTAAGCGCCTCAACAAGCGCGTTTTTACCGTATACATATACTTTCTCTGACTTGTGATTCTGTGGACGAGGCATTACTTTCATTATACCACGGAAATCATTTCATGTCATTTTGTGCCTAATCGGTGCGCGGTGAGGAATTCGAATCCCCGACCTACCCCACGTCAAGGGGTCGCTCTAACCAGCTGAGCTAACCGCGCAGAACAATTCGCAGAATACCCTGATTTTTTGTAGGATTCAATTACGATGCAAATAATTCGTATTGAAAACGTCGGTATAGAAGAATCCGCAAAACGCGCTTCTCTCATTCTTAAGGCAGGTGGCATCGTGCTGTACCCAACAGACACGGTCTATGGTCTTGCCGTAGATGCGGAGAATGGAGAGGCACTGCAACGCCTAAAAGAGCTAAAGGGGCGGGACGCAAAGAAACCCATTTCAATTCTCGTGGGTGATATTTCAATGATGGAAATGTATGCAGATGTTCCGGATACTGCGCGCACACTTGCAGAGAAACATTTACCGGGGGCGCTCACGTTAGTGCTCAGAGCAAAGGAAACCGTTTCAAAAGAAATTGCAGAAGACGGGACTGTGGGTGTACGTATTCCAAAAGATGAATTTTGTCTCGCGCTCTCGGAAGCCTTTGGAAAAGCGTATACAACAACGAGCGCAAATGTGGCAGGTGAACCAACATTGTCTACCGTAGAAGAAATCCTTGCTCAGTTTGGTGAAAAGAAAAGCGCGATTGCACTTGTGGTGGACGATGGACTAAGAAATAGTGGAGTGTCTTCTACAGTAGTTTCGTGCACAGGTGAAGTGCCAGAGGTGTTACGAGAAGGCGCTCTTTCAAAAGAAGCGTTGGGTTTATAGGTTTCTTAATACGAAAAGGGCGGGCCAAGGTTTCCCTCGTACCCATCTCCCTGACATCTTTCAATGGTACAGTTTAGCTAATGTATAAACTCGTATTCACCGTACCGGTTACTCACGCACAGAGCGTGCGAACTGCGGTGGGTGAAGCTGGTGCTGGGAAATACAAGAACTATTCTTTTTGTAGCTTCAGTACACGCGGTATTGGAAGGTTTAAGCCGGAGGTGGGCGCACACCCTGCTATTGGGGAGATAGGAAAGCTAGAAGAAGTGGAAGAGGAGCGCGTGGAGTGTCAGGTGGAAGATACGGTGGTTGATGCAGTGCTTCAAGCGCTTCGCAAAACGCATCCGTACGAAGAAATTGCGTACGATTTATTTCCTCTAGAACAGCGTTCTAGTTAGGTGCCGTGTTCCCAGCCTGAAAGATAGTCGCTCTGTTCCTTGGTGAGTGTGTCTATCTCTATTTTCATTGCCGAGAGTTTCGTAGAGGCAACATCATTTTCTATCTCATCAGTCACCTCATAGACTGCTGGAGCGAGGCGTGGATTTTGGAGTGCCATCCATGAGCAGGAAAGTGCCTGTGTGGCAAAACTCATATCCATTACAGATGCAGGATGGCCTTCCGCAGCGGCGAGGTTCACCAGGCGACCGTCGGCAAGAAGGTGAATGCGTGTGGTGCCGAGTACGTATTCATCTACAAACGGACGCACGTCTTTCGTAACTGACGATGCTTCTTTGGTAAGGCCCGCTACGTCTACCTCCACGTCAAAGTGGCCAGTGTTGCAGACAATGGCACCGTCTTTCATTGCGCGCATATGTTCTACGGAAATCACATGCATATTTCCTGTTGCGGTGCAGAACACATCGCCCTCTTTTGCTGCGTCTTCCATTTTCATTACACGGAAACCGTCCATAGAAGCTTCAAGTGCTTTCACGGGGTCAATTTCAGTCACAATCACCTGTGCACCCATGCCACGCGCGCGAAGCGCAAGCCCTCGGCCACACCATCCGTAGCCTGCAACGACGAACACTTTTCCGGCAAGAAGTACGTCTGTAGCGCGGATAATACCGTCTAGTGTTGATTGTCCGGTACCGTAGCGGTTATCAAAAAGATTCTTCGTCTTGGCATCATTCACGGCGACAATAGGGAACTTCAGTGCACCATCTTTTGCCATGGCACGCAGACGAATCACACCAGTGGTTGTTTCTTCCGTACCGCCAATAATAGAAGGAATAAGTTCAGCGTGCTTTTGGTGAATCGTTGAAACAAGGTCAGCACCATCATCCATGGTGAGGTCGGGCTTAGACGCTATTACTGCTTCAAGGTGTGCGAAAAATGTGTCGCGGTCTTCACCTTTCTTTGCATACACCTGTATACCGTCTTCAACGAGCGCTGCGGCTACATCGTCTTGGGTAGAAAGAGGATTAGAAGCGCAGAGGACTACGTTTGCTCCACCTGCTTTCAAAGTGCGCATGAGTACGCCCGTTTCTGCAGTGACATGCAGGCAGGCCCCAACAGTTTTTCCAGCAAGTGGTTGTTCTTTTGTAAAACGTTCACGAACGGTTTTGAGCACAGGCATTTCCTTTTCTGCCCAAGCGAGGCGTTTCTTGCCGAGTACAGCAAGGGAAGCGTCAGCAATGTCGTGAGTCATGTTTTATAACGGGAAAGATTCTTGATAATTAGCTTCGTATCTTTGCGCAAGCTCTTCGCGTGTGAAGCGATGGTTCTGCGTACCATACCATTCCACGGCATAGCCTGCCACTGTACTTCCGACGCGCGCACAGGTCGCAAGTGGCAGTTCGTGCATAAAAGAAGCAATAAACCCAGCACGGTATGCGTCTCCTGCGCCCGTAGGGTCCAGTGCATGCTCTACAGACACTGCTTTCACTTCTTCCGAACCTTCTTTTGTGAGAATGCGTGACCCCGCTTCACCGAGCGTCACGGCGACGAAGGTTACTTCATCTACGAGCTCTGCTTCACTCCAACCTGTTTTCTCAAGCACAAGCGCGAGCTCATAGTCGTTTACAAAAAGTCCTGACGCACCTCGTATCGCAGTGCGTAGTTCTTCAGCTTCTAGTACCGGTGTTTGTTGGCCAGGGTCAAAAAAGTACGGCACCTCTGCTACGTGGCATCGCTCAGCAAGTGCCACCATATCTTCCTTGGCGGTCGGAGAAATAATGGCAAGCGCAATGTCATCGAGCGGAAGTTGCTTGTCGTATGTAGCAGAGAGCGCACCACCAGAAAAGGCAGTTATTTGGTTATCTGCTTGGTCGGTCATGATATAGCTCGTAGCAGTGGGGAGTTCGTCATGCACCGCAATGCTCTCAGGGTCTATACCGTTTTCTTCAAGCCATGCACGGTACGTACCAAAATCATTGCCCACAGTTGCCGCAATAGTTGGCCACTGCCCGAGGAGTGCGAGTGAATACGCAATATTTCCCCCACACCCACCAAATTGTTCTTTTGGAGGAGATACGTAAAAACTCAAGTTGATTTGGTGTAGTTTCTCCGGCATGAAATGCTCGGAGAAATTGCCATCAAAATCCATAATGCGGTCGTACGCGAGGGAACCGCACACCAAGACGGACTTCATACGGAACAGTATACCCACACACCAGTTTCTCCGTACAGTCACTTTCGGGTAGGTGTGTGTAGGCATACGTACCTCGCCTAAAACTGGTGTGTGGGTATACTCCCCTTATGAAGCCGTATGTAGTCATTCATAAAGTGGTGGGCGAGACCCCGCTTATGGCTCTCGCGCGTTTTAAAGACGCGAATCCTATATATAAAGGAATGACAGCTTGCTATGCAGGGCGCCTTGACCCGATGGCCGAAGGTAAACTCCTCTTTCTGTTTGGGGACGAGTGTAAGAAACTTAAAAAATACACGGGCTTGGACAAAGAATACGAAATAGAAGTACTTCTTGGGGTGGGGAGCGATACGGGAGATGCACTCGGTCTGACTAAGGCGTCGGCACGTCCTCAACCAATTAAAGGAATCGCGCTTCGTACTGCACTAAAGAAAGAAGTCGGTGTACATATGCGTCCGTATCCTGTTTTTTCCTCAAAGACCGTAAACGGCGCTCCGCTCTTTTTGCATGCACTTCGTGGCACACTTTCTCAGATTGAAGTTCCAGTACACGAAGAACACATCTATCAAATTCGTCACACAAGAACAAACACAATTTCAAAAAGTGAACTACAAGTGCGTATAGAAGATTTTCTGAAGAAGGTGCCACTTTCAACTGAACCTTCAAAAGAACTTGGTGCAGATTTTCGCATTAAAGAGGTGCGTGCTTCGTGGGACCGTGTATTTCAGAATGCACCCGAAATGTTCACAATACTCACGCTTCGCGTCTCGTGCGGTTCTGGGACCTACATGCGCTCACTTGCAGGGCGTATTGGTGAAGCGCTTGGCACATCTGCGCTCGCACTCTCCATTTCTCGTACCAAGATAGGGAAGTATTGGGGTGGGGTGTGGTGGCGTAGTTTTTCTTAGCCAAAAAAGTACGACAGGGCTCCAATACCAATAACTACAAGCGCTACACCAAGCCATTGGTGTTTCAGCATACGTTCGCGCGTAATGAAAATACCAAGGAGCACTGCAAGCGCGATATAGCCAGAACTTATAGAAGACACAATGGCGATAGGTGCTAGTGTCATGGCGGTTGCAAACGAAAGCCAGCCAAGCGTATCAATTATCGCTTGTCCCCCGACAGTCTTTGGATGTTTTGCTACATCTTCGAGCGCGGTCCGTACTCGTTTGTGCACGACAAGGTATACGAGTGCAAAGACAGTATGCACTGCGCCAATCCACCACATAGCAGAGACAGACGAAACGCTTCTACTTGCTTCGCCAATCATGAAGTTTGCAACGGCAAGCCCAAACGCAGCGCCGATAGCAAGGCGTGCGCCCTTTTCAAAAAGTTTTTTATGAGCAGAAAAAGAGATATGTTTTACTGCAATGAGGGTGGTGCCAAGGAATGTGACACCAATGAGTGTAAGCGAAAGAAGGGAGGGAGATTCGCTTGCGAGCATAAAAGCAACGAGAACCGTGAATGGTGTTTCAAGACCAACGATAGGTTCTGCCACAGCCATTTTTCCTTTACGAAGCGCTTCAAAGTCAAAGAGGGACGCTGCGGTGAGTACGATGCCCGTAGAAAGGAGAAGGAAGAAATCAGTAGCGGAGAGTGAAAATATTTCTTGGTATGCGAATGGAGTCGTAATCAGTATCGCTACAATGCCTATGAAAAGCATGGTGGTGATGCTTCCTACCAAGCGCGTGGAGCGCTGAATTAGAAAGTCTGCGACGCCCCAGAAGATAAGTGCGCATAGTGCGAGCGCTACACCAGAAAGTGCCATATGGCTTTTACGCTATGCTAGCACGTTCGTAGTAGGATTAGATTCATTTTTGAGTTTTTTGTAACGACTCGAAAGGAGTGCATACGGTTTGGAGTTAAAGGCGGTAATAGTTGCTATGAGTCCTACAAACCCGACCAGCGTGAACACGAGCGCTATACCACGATCAGGACCTGTGCCAAACCAGTCACCAATTAGGGAAACACCGGCGCCAGTAGTCATAAAAGGAATCACGACAAACTCAGCAAATGGTGCAATGAGAAATGCGGTGAGAGGTGCCGCTGCCTGTTCAACGCTTTGTGCAAAACCAAACACACGACCTTGTCGTTCGTACGGTACGACTTTCTGTAGAATCGTTTGCTCGGATGCTTCTGCAAAAGGTGAAACCACCATCCAAATGAACATACCTGCTATGAGGAGCCAGAGCCAAGGCTGAATGGTAAAGAAAATACAGGTAGTCCAAGCAATTAGATTGACCATCATCAGCGTGCGGAGCGGTTGTTGTCCCAATCCGAATTTTGCAATGAGCATGCCTCCGAGCATGAACGAGAACGAGAGTATACCGAGTATGAATCCCCAGAACTCTACAGACACCATGGAGAGGCCATAGGCGTCCATGAGCGCCATAAACGCTCCGCCTAGAAAGTTATTGAAGGTTGTAAAGAGGATGAGTGCGATAAGTCCGGGCACGCCGAGCACTACCTGAAATGTGCCTTTCAAATCAAGCTTCTTTTCTTTGCCTTCTAAGTGCGCGAGCGTATCCTCAGGAATGGTAATGAGTGCGATATGCGCAAGGACGAGAAGTGTGAGGAACAGTGCGAATAAAACGACGCCATCCATTCCCACAAATGCAATCATGAGTCCGCTAATCACTGAAACCGTGCCGAAAGAAAGGCCACTCAACATGCCCACGAGCCCATTTGCTTTTGCACGTTTTTCTTCGGGAACGAGGAGTGTCACCACGGTAGGCATCGCCACGTTTCGCATATTGCCAGCAATAACCCCGAGCAGGAGCGTGAAAGAAAAAAGCCAGAGGCGAGGGTCAGTAATATCGGCAAGTGTTCCCGCTGGTGCAGTAAAGAAGAGTGCGCCAGCTAATGCATAGAAAGAAAGCGAAGCTATGCTTGAAATAAGCATGACTGTTTTCTTTTTGTGATGATCCACAATTCCGCCAAACCATACGCCACACAGTGCCGCGAGCACGAGGTAGATACCACCTATGGTGCCTGTAGCAAACACGGAACCAGTTTCAAGGAAAATAAAGAAGGTGAGCGCAAACCAGACGGTAAAGTTGGTAATAGACGCAAGTGCGTTATTCGCCAGAAGCGTGTAAAAGGATTTCATGAAGGCGGTAGGTGGGTAATTTCGCTAGAGTTTAGCACGACCCCTTATTTTAATTTGAGCCGTTCGATTTTAATTGGTCTTACTAGTTGTTTCGATAGCTCATCTAAGTCCTGAGTTTTAAACTCATACATAAAATCTTCCTGTTCCTTGGCAGTAGTGCTATACACGATGCGACCTATACTTGCCCACGCGGCACAGGAAAAACACATCAGGCAGGGCTCATGGCTCGCGTACAGCACTGCTCCTTCTATTCGGTTTGAACCAAGATTTTTACATGCTGAAACTATGGCAGAAATTTCTGCGTGGAGCGAAGGATCATTCTTTTCGTGTACATGATTGTGTTCGGCGGAAATAATCTCACCATCCTTTACAACTACGGCCCCGAAGTTATAGGGAGCGGGTATCTGGTTGCCAACTTCTATAGCTTTTTTGAGGAAGTCGTGGTCGGTCATTGCCGTTTAGATTAGCATGTGCTGTCTGTGGTCACGGATTACTAACCACTTTCCTCCACGCTTTTTGTGGCCTACAACTCTTGTGTTCGTCGCCACGCACACAAGGTCGCCGGCCTCGCCTCGGCTGTTTTGCGTTACTCGTGGTCACGGATTACTAACCATTTTGCTCCGCACTGCTCGCAAAATGCTAAGTATCCTCGACCCCCGCTCGCGGTTTTCTTAGTAAAGAAAACATCGCTCTGCGCTCACAAACGCACAAAACCAAGGAGCAGTCCTTGGTTTTATGCAGTTTGTGACCCAAATTAGTGAGAATTGGAACTCCATCGTATCAGAACTTAACTCTTGGCTTGTATTTGAAAGAGCGTTGGAGCAAGCACTAAACAATGAAGCCCTGACTTCGAGAAGTAGGGCTTCGAATTGCTGACAGCAGACTCCCGCCTTCACTTGGACGAGAAGACGACAGTTATCGTCATCGCCGTGGGAAAGCTTGATGGATAGATCGAATGAATTTCGATCGAGTCTGTGTGGCTGGAAAGCCACTCGTTTACCTTGGCTTCCAGTTCACCGAAGGCTTCTTCTGTTTTGGTTTGGACAGGAAAAATCTTAATCTGTCGCACTTATATCTCCAAAATTATTTGCGACCCGGAACAGGCCGTTTTGTTTTTAACACTTATATTATAAAAAGTCAAAACTGGTGACCCCACGGAGACCGCGGAGTACCGCATATCTCTCACAAAATTCTTTCGTCGCCACTCAAGAATTTCGCGAGCCGCCTCGCGCGACCACTTCTGCTGAAGTAGTTCCCGCGCTCGCTTTCGATTCTCCGTGGATGTCTACAAACGGCAACCGCCCCGAATGCTTTCGCATCCGAGGCGGGCCGGTTTGTGACCTACAACTTGAGTCATTGTCGTCACAATGACTCAGTCGCCGGTCCCGCCTCGGCTGTTTTGCGTTACTCGTGGTCACGAGTTACTAAGTCTTTTACTCCAAGTATTCGTAAAAGCCTAAGTACTCTCGACCCCCGCTCGCGGTTTTCTTAGTAAAGAAAACATCGCTCCGCGCTCACAAACGCATAAAACCAAGGAGCAGTCCTTGGTTTTATGCAGTTTGTGACCCCACGGAGAATCGAACTCCGATTTCCTGCGTGAAAGGCGGGCGTCCTAGCCGTTAGACGATGGGGCCAATGGGCGAAACTATAGCACTAGAAGCGAATATTTCAAAAACTCGCTAAAGGAGTAGGGTATACACCCACACCAATCAGATTGGTGTGGGTGTATACTTTCCCGCATATGTCTATTCTCATAACACTGTTCCTGCTTGCGGTAGGGCTCGCCATCTTGATATTTGGTGCTGAGTGGCTCGTTAAAGGTGCTTCTTCTATTGCGCGACGGTTTGGTATTTCACCTCTTATTGTGGGTTTGACGATTGTTGCTTTTGGCACTTCCACTCCAGAACTGACAGTGAACGTCTACTCGGCTCTTAAAGGGTCAACGGACATTGCACTTGGAAACATCATAGGTTCAAACATTGCAAACATCTTGCTCATTCTCGGCGTTTCCGCGCTTATTGTGCCCCTTGCAGTGAAATCAAGTACGGTGAAGT
Source organism: uncultured Candidatus Saccharibacteria bacterium (assembly GCA_964395025.1). Taxonomy (GTDB): domain Bacteria; phylum Patescibacteriota; class Minisyncoccia; order Phycocordibacterales; family Phycocordibacteraceae; genus C7867-001. Next base: position 4,998 of record CAYMZP010000010.1, on the reverse strand, counting down.
GGGAAATACCGCTCGCGCTCCTTGCGGTCATTCTGGTGTTTGTTTTTGGTTCGGACCGCCTGTTTGATGGAGGTGCTTTTGATGCGATTACACGCACAGACGGCGTTGCCTTTCTTGGTATCTTCGCCATATTCATGTTCTATATTTTTGCGCTTGCAAAGAAAGATTCTGCACCTGCAGACGAAGGAGAAAAAACGGAAGGGAAGCCGGTTGCTTTTTTTCCTGCGCTTGGATTAGTGGTGGTAGGGCTTGGGGCACTTGTGTTTGGCGGGAAACTTTTGGTGGACCAAGCAGTAGTGCTTGCAACACTGGCCGGACTTTCTGAAGCAGTAATTGGTCTTACGGTCGTCGCAGTAGGAACTTCGCTTCCAGAGTTAGCTACCTCCATTATTGCAGCACTTAAGAAGGAGGCAGATATCGCAATTGGTAACGTGGTGGGCTCTAACATCTTTAACGTTTTCTGGATTCTCGGCGTATCGTCGGTGATTGCACCGCTTCCTGCCACATCAGGATTTTTTATTGACGCACTCGTGGCCGTTGTTGCAACCTTCGCGCTCTTTATTGCAATTTTCATTGGTACGCGCGGAAGAATAGACCGTTGGCAGGGCGCAGTATTTGTATTTGCATATATTGCCTACACCGCATATCTCGTCATCTAGAGTGCTTTTTGCTAGCATAGCGACACAAGGAAATAAGGAGAGGTGGCTGAGTGGTCGAAGGCGCCTGACTCGAAATCAGGTGTATGGGAAACTGTACCGAGGGTTCGAATCCCTCCCTCTCCGCACTAAGAATTTAGTATCGGCATGACCCACATGCCTCAAAACATGGAAAAATTCCCAAATGCACAAAATAATACTCAGGAAAGTGTTCCTGCTTCCAAGGTAGAAATTGAAGCTGGATTTGCCGAATTTGTACCACAGGAATTTCTTGATGACCCTGCGGGATATTTTGAACGAGAAGGAAAGAATATAAAGAAGGGAGAAATTAAATATGATGAATCGGGCGCAGTTCGAGAAGACCCAACTGCCGTAAAAGACTTGCCCGTTTGGAAAAATGCAGAAGGTGCAGAAATCCAGACTGTCGGACGGCGTGTAAATGCCACCAAGGGTGCTGTCGGGGAATCGGGCGATCCGTTCCATGAGTACAAAATCCTTGAACGGCTTGCTCAAATGGGATTACCTGCCGCAAAGCCTATTGCTAAGGCAGAGCAGTCGGGAACCCACATAATTGTCATGGAACGCATCCCAGGACTTCGTTGGTCTGAAAAAGATAGCCTTAACCTCAAAGAGAAAGGATACTCTGATGAAGACATCGCTGCTCTTATGACCGAGGCGGAACAGAAGATGAGTGAACTTAAGGCTCAATTCGATGAAGCTGGAGTCATACGAGGATGGAAGTTGAAAGATATGGTTTTTGAAGTGGATATTGAAAACAAGAAGATTGCCTCAATGGTACCGACAGATTGGGAAAGAACCAAGATTGTTGAGAAAGCATAAAAGAGGTAGTGACCCACACACCTCGTTCCAACTCCCCAAACTCTCCCAAAATACCCTTACGGTGCCTCACAACTCTGGTACTGAACCCGAGTAGCCCGCAAAATAATGAGCCCGCTTCGCAAAGAGTGGGCGATTATATTTTGCGAGAAGAGGGAGGGATTCGAAGGTGAGTGCGGGCACCTTGTCAACAGACAAGGTCGCACGAGCGTGGTCAGGCGGAGATTTTGCTGGCGAGAAAAATTGAGCGCTTGACCGAATCTCCCTCTCCGCACATCCGTTTCAGTTGCCCAAGTTGGGGACGCCCCATACTATGAGTGGTATGAACAAAATCACCCCGTGCCTCTGGTTTGACCACACCGCAGAAGAAGCAGTAGATTTCTACCTTTCTGTGTTTCCGGAAAGTAAAAAAATTACGACGACATATTATCCAAGCGAAGGACTTCAAGACTTCCAGAAAGAGTTTGCAGGAAAAGTGCTCACCATAGAGTTTGAAATTCTTGGTCACCGCTATCTTGCACTGAATGCAGGAAGCGAATTCAAATTCAATGAGTCCATCTCTCTTCTTATTTCCTGCAAAGACCAAAAAGAAATTGACTACTACTGGGAAGCGCTTACAAAAGACGGAGGCCAGGAAAGTGTGTGTGGCTGGCTCAAAGATAAATACGGACTCAGCTGGCAGGTGGCTCCAGAAAACTTTGATCAAGAGGTTGTGGGGAATCCAAAAGCGTTTGCGAACATGATGAAGATGAAGAAAATCGTCATTGCAAACCTCTATACGTAGCGTATTTCATGAAAAGGAAAACAACTAAGAAACTTCCCCATACACTTCCCAAAGATGTTCGTGCCTTACTTGCTCGCAATGCTCGCTCGCTCAACACATGGGAAGACATTACACCGCTCGCTCGTAACGAATGGATTTGTTGGATTATTTCCCCTAAACTCCCCGAAACACGTGCGCGACATGTATCTCGTGCTCTCGAGGAGCTTGCGGGAAGAAAACGTCGCCCGTGCTGTTTTGCAGGGTGTCCACATCGCTAAAAATGAAACCATCTCTCACGTTTATTACCGGAAATCAGCATAAAGCAGACTACCTCGCGCGCTATCTCGCGATGCCCGTAGCACACGTAAAAGTGGATTTGGATGAAATCCAATCTCTCAATTTGCATGAGATTGTTGAACATAAAGTAAAACAAGCATACGCACGACTTGGTACTCCCGTTATTGTGGAAGATGTTTCGCTTGAGTTTTCTGCGCTCGGAGGTCTACCCGGACCTTTCATTCGTTTTTTTCTGGAGCAAATGGATGAACGCGAACTTTGTAACTTAGTAAAAGGAAAAAGTAGGGAAGCGACGGCTCGCTGTGTCTTTGGCTACTGCGACGGCACTACGCTCAAGCTCATTGAGGGTAGTATGAAAGGAACGATTACTGAAAATCCTTCTGGAGACGGCGGATATGGGTGGGACCGAATCTTTATATCGGAAGGATACGAAACACCACGCGCATGCCTTTCTGAAGTAGAGTATGAAAAAACATACACAACCATAAAGCCATTTCCTGCGCTGAAAAACTTTTTAGAGTCCCTATAGAGAAAAGTGCTTTGACCAGAAAGAAATTTTGTCCTATATTCTAAAAGGACTATATTCTGTAACGCGAAAAACGAGGTTCGCAAATGACTAGCAACGTCCGAGCTCTTCGGCCCGATACTACTCCGGCACAACAGCCGGAGACCCCTGTCACACCGCCTCCGGCGTGGTGGAACAAGGATGCGCCTCCACTCACCTTCTGGAAAGGTTTCCGGAAGTTCGGCCTCACCGAGGACACGCCCGATCCGTCGGTGATGGTGACTGTCGAGAAAGACTTCGCCTACAACAACCGTCCGTGGCGAGTCTCTTGGCAACGCACATTCACTTCCGACGAACGCACTGCGGTGACCTCTGGTCGCTTCTGGCTCTCGAAGATCGAGCTTGAAGTGATGTTTGGTCTTGACGACAAGGAGCTGAACTCGATCGCCGACCTCGGCGTCCCGATCACAGAACGGCGAGAAGGTGCCTTCATTCGTGAAGGTGCTCACCTCAACATTCCCGGACCCGCGCCGGCGAACTGCTTCGAGAACTCCATCTCGGTGCTCGTCACGCCCGAGCTCAAGGAAAAGGTGCGCGAGTTCCTCGCCTAGTGCACTTGTTCCTTCTTCTCGTGAAGGCCAGCCTACCTGTTTCAGGTATGGCTGGCCTTTGTGTTTTCTTGGAATAGGTAAGTGGTAAAATGCTTCTCATTATGGCGACCTCAGCTCCTCCGTGTACCGAGTGCGGTTCCGACCCTATCCATCACCGACTTACGTACATCACGGTGGCGCTTGATGAATTTATGCGACCACTTTTGGCACCGGGACCACTACTTACGCTCATCACCCGTGGCGTTTTTGCTGTTGAACGTCGCGTGACACCTCTGCTCTTTTCTCTATTTCTTACAATTGGTCTTGCAAAACGAGTAGATGCGCCAGACGAACACACCATGCTTCTTGCGAAAATGCTTTGGGAAGAAGCGGATGCACAGGGTATAGATATGTTTGAGTACCGCCTATTCGGTTTGCCACGCAATCTTTTTTTCGCCACACTAAAAAACAAACGAAAGATTGTCTTTGAAGGCATTCCACTTCCACCTCGCGGTATTTTGCAGGCTCCGTGGATGGACAATAAAGCCAAGCTTAAAAAGAAGTTTAGAAAACTCCACCTTCCGATTGCAGAAGGTGGCGAAGCCCTTACCGCCCACACCGCTGTTCGTATTTTCTCTCGCCTTACACCGCCCGTGATTGTGAAGCCATATTCTGGTTCTGGCTCTCGTCACACCACGCTTCATGTACGCACAAAGGAAGAACTCGTAGATGCGTTCAAGATTGCAACGCAAGTTGCGCCTATCGCAGTGATTGAGGAAGAGCTCATAGGACCCGTGTTTCGTGCCACGGTGGTGGATGGGGTACTTGCTGCAACGCTTCGACGTGACCCACCTCATGTAATTGGAGACGGTAAACACACTATTCTAGAACTCATGGAAGAGGCAAATAAAAATCCAAAAAGAGGTGGTCCATACTTTTCAAAACTCTCTATCACGCCAGAAGCGGACGCTGAGCTTACGTACCAAGGGTGTACGCCAGAAAGTGTTCCTGCAAACGGAAGGCGTGTGACGCTCAATCAAAAAGTGAATTGGGGACTGGGAGGTACCACTGCCGACGTTTCAGACGACGTGCACCCTGAAAACAAAGAACTTTTTGAAAAGGTTGCCGAAGTATTGAAGGCACCGATTGTAGGAATAGACTTCATTATTGGCGACATCACCAAGTCATGGAAAGAGCAGGAGCGTGCCGGCATCATTGAATGCAATTCCATGCCATTTTTTGACAATCACCACCTGCCGTTTGAAGGAAAACCGCGCAACGTTGCCAAGCTCATTTGGGACATGGTCCATCGCTCCTAATCCTTCTTTCATTTTTTCTACTCCTCGTGTC
>CAYMZP010000009.1:10472-25653 GCA_964395025.1 uncultured Candidatus Saccharibacteria bacterium | reverse complement strand
AACTTCAACATGGACTTTCGCTTCCTCTACACTCTTAGCTGACAACAATACCTTCTCTGGTACAAACATCTTCACCACCGCACCACGCCTCGGCTCTCTCACCGGAGTCATCTATGGCAACAACGGTACCTTGAACCAAGTCGCTACGACCTCTGCAACCCTCGGTCTTGGTCTCTCTGGCACCCTCACCACTCTTGGTGCTTCTGACACACTCTCCATCGCCACTTCATCTCTCTACACGGGTACCACAGGACAGGTTGCGTACTTCTCAGGGACGAATCAGATGATGGGTACGTCGTCACTCCAAATCTCAACCGCAGGAAATGTTGGTATTGGAAGTGCGAGCCTTGGTTCAAAGCTGCAAACGACCGGTTCAAACTCTACGGCCCTTGATTGGAACACGATTCAAGCCTTTGGAACGTCTGAAGGAATTACTATCTACAATCAGGATGTCACGACAGGTTCTGGCGGTTATCTTGCGTTCCGTAACCGAAACAGCAATGTTGCGGTTTCTGGTATCTACAGCACGACACAGGGCTCCGGTTCTTCAGACCTCCGATTCTTTACTGAATCTGCAAATACTGGCGGTGATCGCATGATAATTACTGCAGCCGGCAACGTTGGTATCGGGACAACGACGCCTTCGGCGATTCTCACTGTCGAAGGGCCAAATCAGAGCGATTTGCTCCGCTTTAGTCGCTCGGATACGGGTGAGTTGTGGGGAATTAACTTGTCGGCTAATGATTTCAACCTTACTAACAGGAGTGAAGGGGTGACATATTTCACGGTTGCGGACAGTAACGGCTTTGTCGGCATCGGCACCACCACTCCTTCATCACTCCTGTCCGTTCAGGGCAATCAGCACACCAGTGGCTCAGCATTCTTCGGCGGCGCCCTCACCGCAACCAGCACAGTCACCCTCGCAAACTACACCAACGGTGCTCTCGGTGTGAACGCTTCTGGCAACCTTTACACCTTCTCCACCTCCACATGGACCTTCGCTTCCTCCACACTCCTTGCTGACAACAACACCTTTAGCGGAAATAACACCTTCACCACCGCACCACGCCTCGGCTCTCTCACCGGAGTCATCTATGGCAACAACGGCACTCTCAATCAAGTCGCTACGACCTCAGCAACGCTTGGTCTTGGCCTCTCTGGCACTCTCACCACTCTTGGTGCTTCTGACACGCTCTCAATTGCGACCTCATCACTCTTTACAGGGACACAAGGACAGGTGGCGTACTTTAGCGGAACTAACTCGCTTGTCGGAACATCGTCTTTGTTTATCGCAACTAATCGCAATGTTGGTATTGGTACTACTACTCCGACTCTAGGTCTTTCGGTTGGCGAATCATCGAAAGTTCTTATTGCAGGAGAAACAAGTGACGCATTACGCGTTAGGTTTATTTCTGGCAAAGGATCTGGGAACTATAACGCTGGTTCTCTATATCTAAATTATGCAAACTCAAACTTCGTACAAGTGGGAGATGGGGCAACGGCCACAAACTTCTTAGTAGCAAACGGAAACGTCGGTATTGGCACCACCTCTCCATCTGAACGCCTCTCAGTCCAAGGCAACGCATACATCTCCGGCACCTCATTCTTCGGTGGTGCTCTCACCGCAACCTCCACTGTCACACTCTCTAACTACACCAACGGTGCTCTCGGTGTGAACTCCTCTGGTGCTCTGTACACCTTCTCCACCTCCACATGGACCTTCGCTTCCTCAACGCTTCTGGGAGATAACAATACATGGAGTGGACTTAACATCTTTAACGGAAACGCCTCTACAACCCAGTTCACCTCTACTGGCTCTGCATACCTTGCAACTACTGGAGGAAACGTAGGTATAGGAACAACGTCTCCTGCAACGACGCTTGCGGTGAGTGGAAATGGATACTTCACAAGCGGTCTTGGTGTAGGAATCGTGAATACACACGCAGGCGAGTTGTATGTCTATCAAAATGGGACACCGATCACGCCGGGGGCAATAACCGTTGCTACCTTCCAGCGTTCAAATGCCTCAAATGGCGCTAACATCTCAGTTATCGGCTCCGCAACCGGCTCTTCAGGTATTTCGTTTGGTGACAATGACAGCGAATTTGCAGGTCGTCTCTTGTACTCGCACGCTGAAGACAGTCTTTCAATAAACGTTGGGGCTACAACGCGAATATTTATCAATTCGTCAGGTAACGTAGGTATCGGCACCACCTCACCAGCCACCACCCTTAGTGTCCAAGGCAACTCATACATCTCCGGCACCTCCTTCTTCGGCGGCGCCCTCACCGCAACCTCCACCGTCACCCTCGCAAACTACACCAACGGTGCTCTCGGTGTGAACGCTTCTGGCAACCTCTACACCTTCTCAACCTCCACCTGGTCCTTCGCTTCCTCCACACTCCTCTCAGATAACAACACGTTCTCAGGTTCAAATGCGTACGGCACTCCTGCTTCCATCACTCTCACCAACGGTACTGGTCTTCCAGTCTCTACCGGTATCTCAGGACTTGGTGCAGGTGTCGCAAACTTCCTTGCAACACCATCATCAGCAAATCTCATTACTGCCGTTACAGACGAAACAGGGTCTGGCTCTCTTGTATTCAGCGCTTCTCCAACCTTCACGGGTACTCCTGTACTTCCGTCTACCTACACCATTGGCGCAAACTCCTTCATCCGCTCTGGTGCGCACAACTTGACCTTGACTACGTCCGCAACGACGAACGCAACGCTACCGTCTGGTACTGTCACGCTCTATGGCACCGGCTCAGCTACAATTACATCAGCACAGCTTGCTACGTCACTTTCAAACGAAACAGGAAGTGGTTCCGCGGTGTTCGGTACATCTCCAACAATCTCTGGCGCAACGCTCTCGGGCAATACCACTATTACTGCCGCAACTTCCACCAACGAATTCGCAACCCGTCTCACCGCAAACACCGTCTCCTTCGGCCAAACCGGCTCTACCACCGTCTCTTCAACCGGCGCACTTGCAACACCGTCACTCACCGTTGGTTCACTCTCCGGTGTTCTCTATGGTGCTTCTGGGGCAGTGAATGCTGTCGCCACCTCATCCATCACGCTTGGTACCGGGCTCTCATACTCAGGTACTCTCGGTGCACTCGTCGGAGGTTCTTCCGGCACACTCTCATTTGCAACCTCCTCTCTCTACACGGGCACCACGGGTCAGGTGGCGTACTTTACTGGAACGAATGCGCTTGCAGGGACATCAACACTCACTATCGCAAGTAACGGATTTGTAGGTATCGGTACTACGAGCCCGATGCAACAATTCACGGTTGCTTCACAATTCGGTAACGGACTTGCCCGAATCTACGGAGGATTTTCAGGTGGCACATCTGGTTTGACTATAGAGACAGTTGGCGACACCAGTAGTGCACGTATCGCATTTTCGAAGACAGGCGTAACTCAAGGAACTGTCATATATCAGCATGCCGGAACGGCGAGCGGACAAAGCATAGCGTTTGATGTTGCCGGAGGCACAACAGAGATGACCATACTTGGTAATGGGAACGTTGGTATCGCTTCATCAACGCCATACGCAACACTCTCAGTAACCAACACTGGTTCCGTCCCTTCCTTCGTCGTTGAGGACGCCACGTCTCCAGACGCAACACCGTTCATTATTGATGCTTCAGGTCAAGTGGGTATTGGTACTCCGAGCCCAGATTTCAAAGTGGACGTGATAGGAGACGTTGTGGCGGACGGGTTCCGCATTCGTCGTGCTTCTGATGGCGTTGAGACGGTGCACCTGATAGACGATAACGGCACGAATGCCGGAGATATGCGCTACCAAAACTCAGCGGGTAACCGTGGCCATGATTTCTGGACAAACGACGGGTCAACGGTCGGGGCACGTGTCCGTATTGACGGTACTGGTAATCTCGGTGTTGGAGATTTAAGTCCAACAGCACTACTCACCGTCGGTAACGGCGATCTCTTCCAAGTAAACTCTTCTGGAGCTATTGCCGCAGCAACCGGCATCACCTCTTCCGGCACCATTACATTCTCCGGACTCACCGCAAACCGTCTTGTGGTTACAACAACCGGTGGTCAGCTCACCAACACCATTACCTCTGCAAACCTTGCTTCCTCAGTTACTGGTACGACTGGTTCTGGAAACCTCGTCTTCGCAACGTCACCAACCATTAGTGGTGCGACTATCACCGGTTCCACCACGCTTGCGGCAGGTGGGTGGAACTCAGCAAATACTGATATTGATGCGCTTATTAACGGCTCAACCTCTGGTGGTCTTATTCTTGGCTCGCAAAACTTCCACTTCACTGTGGGTCTTCAGGAGAACGACCCAAATGACGGGTTCCAGATTATTTCTGGAGGAGGAGATTACACCACAACAGGTCTGTTCGATTTGCTCGCGTTTGAAGTAAAGGCAAATGGGAACGTGACCGTGGGTAACAACCTCAACATTGGTGGAGCTTTCACTGGCAGTCTTTCAGGGGGCACCGGCCTTCCACTCACCACTGGTGTCACCGGCACTCTACCGCTTGGTAATGGCGGTACGGGCAGTACGTCGTTCACCAGTGGTTCGGTTGTCTTCTCAAATGGAACAACGTTGACTCAAAACAACGCAGAGTTTTACTTTGACACACTGGATAATCATCTCGGCCTCGGAACGAATACAGCCACCAACCGCCTCACGGTTTCTGGCGGAGTCTCTGTCGGCTCAAGCTACATAGGAAATTCTGCACCGACTAACGGATTACTCGTAGAGGGTTTTGTAGGTATCGGTACAACTTCTCCATGGGCTAATCTGTCAGTTCACTCAACTGCAGGGTCACCACAATTTGTTGTTGGTTCTTCGACCACACAATTTATTGTTGATCGAGACGGCAATATTGGTATTAACACTTCATCTCCAGCAGCGAAGGTTGATATTCGTCCTGTGTCCTTCTCTGCAAACCAAGGAAACGGAATTCTTTTGGGAAATACCGCAAATAGCAGTTGGGATTCGAGCATATACCTTCGCTCTGATGCGTCAGGCAATCCTCGCCTGTCGCTCGGTGGCCCAGGGGTTACCGACTCACTCACCATTCGCGCTTCTGGTTTCGTAGGAATCGGAACGACCTCACCTGCACATCAGTTAGAAATTCTTTCAGCTTCCGGTAGTGCTGATGTTGTACGTATTATGCGCACGGGCGGTGGTGGTGGATTGAAACTTGGTGGAGACAATGGCATGGGTATCATTACGGGTACACCAACTTCAGCTACAGGTAGCTACGGCATCTCCTTTGAAGTGACTGCTTCAGGTTCAGAATCAGAGGCAGCAAGAATTACTTCGGCAGGCAACTTCGGAATCGGATCAACTTCTCCATACGCAAAACTCTCCGTGACGAACACCGGCTCGGCACCGTCCTTCATCGTCGAAGACTCAGCGTCGCCTGACACGACACCATTCATCATTGATGCTTCTGGTCAGGTGGGTATTGGTACCACGACACCACTCAGTGCACTTCATGTGAACGGAAAGACGGTGACGAGCGGTAACTTCCAGGCCGGCACCGGCTTTGATATCTCACCATCGTACGGAGGTCAGTGGATGAGCGTCTTCCATAACACGTTTAATGGCAGTATTGGTCCAAATTATCCAAAACCGGAAGCAGGAACGTTGTACACCAACCGTTCTTCCAATGCCTCTCTTCCATGGGGTATGTATACCGGTCTCGTCAAAGACGTAGCAACCACCCAACCAGCAACAGGACTCCGTTTTGATATCGGCGCAACTTCAGATTTAAATACCGCGGGGTACGGCTCCGGTACGGATACCTATACACCACGCCTGACGGTGCGCTACTCCGGCGACGTGGGTATTGGTACCACGTCACCATCAGCGGAACTTGAAATTGCACAAAACTCAGGTTCAGGAACTGGAAACACAAATTACCTTCGTCTTACTGAGCTTGATACAGCCATGGTGGCAGGACAGTCATGGGGTATAGATTTCTATTCACTTGACGCAACTGCACCAAATATTAGTGCAGGCTACATCCGCTCGGTGGCGGTGGATGCCGGTTCGCAGTTTGCGCTTGCGTTCGGTTCAGCAAACGCAACTAACGCAACGGAAGCAATGCGCATTGATTACAATGGTGAAATTGGTATCGGTACTACGACCCCCGCATCAAAACTTGATATATACGAAACAGCTTCCTCAGGAGGACTTGCTGTAACTGCGGGTACTAGTGGCAGTACCATTGCCACATTCAGACGCATCGATACCACCACTGCAGTATCCATCAATGCTAGTGGCGGTGATCCTCAGATACGCTTTACCACAAGTGGCACAGACCGGTTCTCTCTTGGAGACGACAGCGGAACATTCAAGATTTCTGCAAGCGCTAACGTAGGAACCAGCGACGTGCTTTCTATTACCACGGGAGGTAAAGTGGGTATTGGCTCTACAACACCAGCATCAACACTTTCAGTCGCAGGTACCGGTTACTTCACTACGGGTATTGGTATCGGCACTAATAACCTCAGTATCTACGCACTTCGCACAGCTGGCAGTATTGCACCGTCAGTAGATGCGTCATACGCACTCGGTGGAAGCTCACTAACCTGGTCCTGTGTGTACTATGATGGCGGTTCTTCTGGTAACGGTTGTGTGTCTGATGAGCGGTTGAAAGAGAACATAACAGACAAAGAGTTTGGTGACGCGCTTGCTACGCTTTCTGCACTTCAGGTCCGCTCCTTTAATTACAAGGAATCTGCACCAGAAACACCAACACTTGGCTTCATAGCTCAGGAAGTGATGGATGTGGCACCTGAGTTTGTCTTCCAGCGCGCTGATGGCTTCTATGGCGTGAAGTATAGCGACATCAATTGGCTCACGTTTGAAGCGCTTCAGGAACTCAATCTCCGTGTTGCAGACCTCGCAACGACGAGCGAAGAACTAGAAGCAGGTTCATTTGCAAAGAAATTCTTTGATGCACTCATGGGTCGCCTTGTTGCATGGTTTGAGAATGCCGAAAATGGCATTGCAAATATCTTTGTAGGAAGTGTACGTGCGCGCGATACGGTGTGTGTCGGAGACACCTGTGTGACCGAAGAGCAGTTGCAAGCGCTTCTTGAAATGGCTCAAAATGGTGGAGCTCCCCAGTCTTCAGGAGGGGGAAGTGAGGAGCCTCCGGTAGAAGAACCGCCTTCCGATGAACCTCCAGCTGAAGAACCACCCGTAGAGGAGCCACCGGCAGAAGAACCTCCAGCTGAAGAACCACCTGCAGAGGAACCTCCAGCTGAAGAGCCTCCTGCTGAAGAACCAGCACCTGCAGAGTAAGGATAGAATTGAAAAGGAAAATACAAGATACAAGTAAAGCCACTCATAGAGTGGCTTTACTTGTATCCACACACGAAAGGTAAAAATCGGCCAACGATGGCTTAAAATATAGATTATTCGCCTCAGCTCCATGTCCGACCTTCCTGAAGACAATTTTCTCTCAAGTAAAGAAGCAGCACATATGCTGGGTCTCGTGCCTGACTATGTTTCTCGTTTGTGTCGGCAAGGAAAAATTCATGCGGTGCGAGAAGGGAGGTCGTGGGCTATTAAAAAGAGCGAAATCCTCCGCTTTCAACAAGAAGAGCAGGCACGTAAAGCAGTACACTTGGCACAACTATCGGCCTCCCGCGAAAGAGAATACGAAGAAGCAGAAACTCGAAGAATAAAAGAAACACAGGAAGTGGTAGTAGAGCAGTCACATGCGGAACCAGAACCACTCCCATCATATGAGCTTTGGATTCATGAAGAATCAGAGGAACGTCGTCCGGTGCGTGGGCACGCGTTTGCACTTTCACTTGCGCTCATTGCAGTCGTCTTCACACTCCACGTATATCTTCCCAGTTCGCGAACTGCGCTCGTTGCAACCGTTGGGCAAGCACTAGGGCCTGTAGCGTCTGTGCTTCCTGAACGAAGTACAGCGCAACGAGAAGTGGTGCTTGAGAATAAGTTGCGTATCACCACTCCCGTATCTTTCGGAACTGTCGTTGCACTCCCGGGTGCATTTCTTGCTCGCACGTCCGATGTAATACTTGCAGGACATGCGCGCGCTGTTCATGTGTTTGTCACTATTGGCCAAAAGACACCAGAGCGAGTTCTTGTATTGACGTATACTACCGGGGCCGTTACCACTACACTTGCAACGAACATCTCGGACGCACTGCTACACCAATCCTTTGAAAGTAATGTACTTGGTATCGTTGGACACGTTGCACTTGCATACGACACTCTGCGCGATTCTCTGAGAGGTGTGTATGCGTATCGTTTCTCAGATGAGACAGACCGTACCCTGCCTGCTTCCGTATTTGAAGCAACGAGAGGAGATGTGCTAAGGTGAGGCTCTATGAAGACGTCGCTTCGTATTGTGCTTGCACTCGCTGCACTCACTCTTGTAGGAGCACTTACTGTGGCGTTTACGGAAGAAGCGCGTCGCGCATCCGCCAGCTCCACCTCATTGCTCGTACACACTACTTAGTAAACGCACTAGTTGGTGTAGATTCCAAATCTACTTAAGAGAGAGAAAAAAGCACTGCACACGTGCCACCACAGTTCATGGAAGGGTGGAGTGAGTGAAAAAGGTTCTTTTGTATAAAAAATACCAACCATTCCCATAGCGCCAACGATTGGCTTCTCACTCTGATTGCTGTATGTTGCGCTCACCGAGAACACGTCTCCAGCCTCAACAGGAATAAAGGTGAATCCACCTGGCGTATACCAACTCCAGGAAACTGCTGGGTCTTGTAGGTGTGAGGTAAAACTGCGTACCTGTTTTCCGTTTATAAATGCGTCTACACGTTCTCCACCTTGCCACGAATGCAAATGACCGCCCATCACTAAAATCCATCCGTCACGTTCAAAGAGGTGTATAGCGCCACTCGCACTTTCCGGGTTGTCTTCACTATGTACCGTTACGTGCTCACTTTTAGGAGGTACCGTAAAAGTAGAGTCATCGTCATCTTCGTCTACACTGTCAGTTACTCGTGGAAGCGAAAAGTATAGTGGCACAGAGCGACCTTCGCCTTCAGGTACATGTCGTAAGGTAACTGAGGCCGAAACATTTTCATACGTTCCGCCTTCTCCTGCTGGTGGCGTTGCGTTGTGTATGACTGCCTCAATACCTATTTTCTCACCTTTAGTAAGGCGCATGCCGGAAGGGGCAGGGAAACGCATAACGTTTGGCGTCTCTTGCCCAAAGGAAAGAAGCGAGTGGTATGAACGATTGCGTGTTCCGTCCTCCTTGAGGCGTACCAAGTCAAGGTGGTGCACTACACCTACTGGTGCGTTTTCTACGTCTACACGAAACTCGGTGACCCACATCGTTTCTGGCACGGTAAAAGGCTCTGAGCGGACTACAATACCGTGATAGTGGTCTGACACTTTGTCACTCTCGGTGTGGGTGTGTGGTGCAAGACGTGGAATGGTCTCTGTAGAAATAACGGTTACCGAATCGGGTCTTGAAATATGTCCATATATATATGCACCGAGAAAGTAGAGCGCAAGGAGTGCAATACCATATATATATGTACGGCGCGGTACCTGCATCGTGCCTGTATTCTATCCTGCACGTTACACATATATAGTAGAGGCGTGTATAAAAACTTACCCCGCGTCTTTTGAGGACGCGGGGCTTAGGTTTTGGGTCACGTGCCGAAGAACTAGGCTTCGGCGACGGCGACCGTCGATTTGCGGACGAAGTCGGTGAGCGCGCAGGTCACCGCGTCCACGCCGATGAGGTAGACAGGTGCCTCGTCGCCAAACTTCAGCGCGACGCTGTCCGGGGTGCCTTGGCGCCCCTCACCATCCTTCTCCGGCAGGCCGGAGTCGGTGAAGGCCATCACCATCACTTTCGGTCCCGTGTCGGGCGGCGAACGGAAGACGAATCCTCCGTTCTCGCCGAAGTACTTCACCTCGAGACCGAGGTTGCGCACATGGGTTTTGAGTTTTTCAGAGTCTTTTCCATTCTTGTCTCCTGAATGGAACCGCCGACATCATGTGTCCGAATACTTATATAGTATCACATTATATACATTATGTCAATACCGTGGATAGAGTGAGGAAGTACGCAGTTCCTACATGCTACAGTCAAATTCATGGAAGGAGTCGAGTTTACGGAAGAACGTGTTGGCGCTCCGCCTGTAGCTCCTCTTGTGCGTCAGAGCGTGTTTGTACGAACGCTTATTACAATAGGTGTAGCGAAAAACGAAGCGCACGCAAATATAGTGCTCATAATTCTTGCTGTATGCATGATTGGGTTTGCAGTCTTTTTATTCTGGGATGCACGCTCGCAACAAGGTATTGATATATCTTCACCAGAATATGGTCGTCTCATGGAAGGTGTGACTCAGTAGTGTATGAAAAAACGTAGCACCCGTGGTTTCACCCTCATAGAACTCCTTGTGGTGATAGCTATCATCGGGCTCCTGTCTTCCGTTGTTCTCGCATCTTTAAACACTGCGCGCGCAAAAGCGCGCGACGCCAAGCGCCTTTCTGATTTGCGACAACTTGAAACTGCGCTTGCGCTCTATAGAAGTACACACGGGACATATCCCGTAAATCCTGCCCCGACGTGGTGGGGCGCGTGCTCGGGCACGGCATCATGGTATTCAGGAGACAACCCAAATACGGGCGCAAATGCGTGGATACCTAATCTTGCACCCGCGTTCATACCCGAGCTTCCAAACGACCCTCGCCCGAGAGACTCAATCTGTTACATGTATAGAAGTAGCGCAACCGAATACATGATACTGGCACACGGAAGTGCGGAAACATTCACCGCACTTAACAATCCGCGACCGCGTCGAACATATGATGGGGACCCGAATACCTGTCCGGCAAGTAATCAGCCGTATCAAAACAGTATCGCTGCATACACTCCCGGCGCCGAGTGTTGGTGAGTGCACGTAGTACAATACGCATATATGCTTACTCAGAAAAAAGTTCGTGTCGCCATCAATGGCTTTGGTCGTATTGGTCGTGCGTTTGTTCGGCAAGCAATGCAAACTAAAGGAATAGAGATTGTTGCGGTGAACGACCTTGGTTCTTTAGAAAATCTTGCGTACCTACTGAAGTACGACACCGTATACGGGCGTGCACCGTTTGATGTGGAAACCAAAGAGGGATATTTGCAGATTGGGAAAAGTGCTGTGCGCTTTCTTTCAGAAAAAGAGCCGGCGCAACTTCCGTGGAGAGAACTCAAAGTAGATGTGGTGGTAGAAAGCACTGGATTTTTCACTGAGTTTGAGAAAGCAAAAGCACACCTTGATGCGGGTGCGCGTCGTGTCGTTATTTCAGCTCCTGGCAAAGGCGACCCCTCTCTTGGACAAACGGTACTCATGGGACTCAACGAAGACCGTATTGCTACTTGTCCAATCACGAGTAATGCATCGTGTACCACTAACGCTTCTTCTCCCGTCATTGCAATTTTAGACGAAGCGATTGGTATTGAAAAAGCCATTCTCTCAACGACACACGCATACACCGCTTCGCAGTCTATTGTGGACGGCCCCTCAAAGAAAGATTTGAAAGAGGGACGCGCTGCGGCACAAAACATTGTCCCTACCTCTACGGGCGCAGCGGTTGCGGTAACGAAAGCGTATCCGAAACTGGAAGGAAAGTTTGATGGTATTTCTCTGCGGGTACCGGTACCCGCAGGCTCTATTGCAGACGTCACATTTATTGCAAAACGAAATACAACGCGCGAAGAAGTGAATGAAGCACTGCGTAAGGCATCAGAGGATGCGCGGTGGAAAGGTGTTTTTTCTGTTACGGATGAGGAGCTTGTCTCTTCAGATATCGTAGGGCAAACATGTGCGTCTATTGCAGATCTTGGCATGACGCGTGTCGTGGATGGAACGTTAGTGAAAGTGCTTGCGTGGTACGACAACGAAGCAGGGTATACGCGTACCCTGCTTGAGCACGTGAAAAAAGCTGCGGTAGCATAGTGTATGAATGGTGACGTCGCATTTCCGGAAGAACAGGGCACCATATACGAACGCCCGAAAGAGCAGAGAGGTCTTGCGGAAGCTCTGGTGCGTATGCACATCACTCGCTCTACCCTGAGCGCAAACGCACTCATTAGCTTTATGGCATTTATGTTTTTTGCTACAGCGGTATATATCGTGCTTGCCGGACCGCTCACACCAGAAATACAGGGCGAACTTCCATCGCTCCAGATTATTCTTGGGAAGCGATAATACATATGCAGAACGTACGCACACAACGAGGGTTCACTATTATTGAACTGCTCGTTGTTGTTGCAATTATCGGTCTCTTGTCTTCTGTAGTACTTTCGTCACTTGCAGAGGCGCGTGCAAAAGCGCGCGATACCGAGCGTCTCCAAGAGTTACGACAAGTGCAAACGGCACTAGAGCAATATCGCACTACGTACGGACAGTTTCCTGCGACAGGTACGTCAGGAAATCCAGTATTGCGTGCGCAGTGTGCAGGACTCCCTGAAACAGGCACACTTACCGGTGCTTCTGGGTGGGTGCCAAATGTTGCGCCAACCTTTATTTCCGTACTACCTGCTGACCCGAAACCGGGAGCTACCGGCACTGGCCAGTGCTATGCGTATATGTCAGACGGCGCAAACTATTTGTTGGTAGCCTATGGCACCGTAGAAATACTTCGTGGAGCGAAAAATCCTGCACCATGGCCTGCATTCTCTACGGAGCCAAGTTTTGCGTTTTACACAGACGGTGCGAGAATGTGGCCGTTATAGAACACTATGCGTATTTACCTTGCTTCGGACCATGCCGGCTTTGCTCTTAAGGAAACATTGATGCCACATTTGCGCACGCTCGGGCATGAGGTGCATGACTGCGGTGCATATGGGTACCAAGAAGGGGATGACTACCCTGTGTATGTGAAGGAGTGTGCGAAAAAAGTTGCAGAAGACTCTGGTTCGTTCGGCATCATTCTTGGTGCATCAGGACAGGGTGAAGCAATGGTAGCGAACCGCATACCAGGCGTGCGTGCGTTTGTGTACTATGGTCCAGAAAGCAGTACGCAAGTTGATGCGGGTGGAGAGACTCTTGGGCTCGTTGAATCAGGAAGAAAACATAATGACGCGAACATTCTTTCTATTGGTGCACGGTTTGTGAGTGTAGACGAAGCAAAAAAAGTGGTAGAACTCTTTCTTGCCACCCCTTTTTCAAACGACGAACGACATATACGGCGCATTTCGGCTTTTTAGCTCTATCCCCAGTACAAGAGGATGTCCTTAATTGAGGGGTATACTTTTCCTATGAGCGCTATTGTGCCCTCCATACTAGTGAAGTCGCGTACAGAAATTGAAGAAAAGGTTGCTGTGGTGCGTGGCCTAGTAGATACGGTGCAGATAGATGTGGTTGATGGTGTGCTTGCGGGACCGCCGACATGGCCATACGCGGAAGGCGGATTGAATTCTCTCAGGGAAGGTTTTGATATTCATGACTTCGGCGACATGAGGTACGAGATTGATCTCATGGTGCGGGAGCCACGCAGTGCCATGCGCACATTTCTTCATGCGGGTGCCGGGCGTATTGTTCTGCATGCTGAAAGTAGCGACAATCTTTCTCCAATCATTGATGAGCTTGAGAAAAACTATGGTCGGGATAAAGATTTTGCACCAGAACTGCTTTCGCTCGGTCTTTCAATGCGTATAGAGACTAGTTTGAAACAGGTGGAGTCCTATTTACCGCGGGTGGACTACGTGCAGTTTATGGGCATCGCTGAAATAGGGCGACAAGGCATTCCGTTTGACCCGCGCGTATTGAAGCGCATACAAGAGTTTCGTCATAGCTTTCCAGAAATTCCCGTGCAGGTTGATGGTGGTGTGTCACTTGAAAATGCTCACGCACTTTTTTCAGCAGGAGCTTCACGACTTGTGGTGGGTTCTGCACTTTGGAAATCAGAGAGTATAGAAGGAACATTGCGTACACTGACTGAAATTGCACAAGAACATCAGTACGTGTGAGGTATACTAGCCATCAAGTATGGCGCTCACTGATACCGAGGTAAAACACATAGAAGAAAAAGCGCGTGACATACGCGTGACGTTGATTGAGTCTTTGATTTCAGCAAAAAGTGGACATACCGCTGGTCCACTTGGCATGGCAGATATTTTTGCGGCGTTTTATTTTCATATTCTCACGCATAATCCAAAAGACCCGGAATGGGAGGGGCGTGACCGCTTAGTGCTTTCAAACGGACACATCACACCTGTGCGCTACTCGGCGATGGCACATGCTGGGTATTTCCCTGTAAAAGAATGCCTGACATTACGTACATTCGGCTCACGTCTGCAAGGTCACCCAGAGCGCACAAAACTGCCTGGCGTTGAGACCACCTCTGGACCCCTTGGCTCTGGACTTTCCCAGGCTTCGGGCATGGCATATGGGCTACGGATGGATGGCAAAAAGAATCTGGTGTATTGCCTTATGTCTGACGGAGAACAGCAGGAAGGAAATATTTGGGAAGCGGTACTTTTTGCAGGAAAGTATCGTCTCGGAAATCTTATTGCGGTGATGGACCGTAACAACATTCAAATTGACGGTATGACAGAAGACATTATGCCGTTAGAGCCTTTGGCAGATAAATATCGTGCATTTAACTGGCACGTGATTGAGGTTGATGGTCACAATATCGAAGAGTTTGTGAATGCGGTTGATATGGCAAAAGCGATTTATGAAAAACCAACGCTCATCCTTGCACACACTATTCCGGGGAAAGGAGTAAAAGATATTGAATTTGACTATCGCTGGCACGGGAACCCTCCTGGTAAAGGGCCGAGCGATAAAATACCTGCAGAAAAACAGGGAGAAGTATTTTTGAAAGAAGTGCGTTCTATGGGCGGGAAAGTACCGCACGAATACGCTTAATACCTATGATTACAAAAAGCGCACATCTTGCACCAAAACTGTTTTCTGCAAAGCTTGAGCAACAGTCTACGCGCGACGGCTTTGGTATGGGCGTCACAGAAGCAGGGAAAGAAAACCCAAACGTGATGGTGCTCTCTGCCGACTTAAAAGAAAGTACGCGTGCCGAGTGGTTTGAGAAAGAGTTTCCAGACCGTTTTTTGGAAATGGGGGTAGCGGAGCAAAACATGGCAACGGTCGCAGCGGGACTTGCTGCGGTAGGTAAAATTCCATGCATCACCTCATACGCAGCGTT
>CAYMZP010000009.1:0-10462 GCA_964395025.1 uncultured Candidatus Saccharibacteria bacterium | reverse complement strand
GAAGAAACTACGAGCAGATACGCACCACTATTGCGCTCAATGATGTGCCGGTAGTGGTATGTGGCATGCATGCAGGAGTTTCTGTGGGACCCGATGGCGCTACCCACCAAATGCTTGAGGACGTAGCACTTATGCGCGCTCTGCCAAACATGCAGGTGCTAAACCCATGTGATGCCGAAGAAGCCCGAAAGGCAACACGCGCAGCGATTGCATCAGGAAAACCTGCGTACATTCGTTTTGGTCGTGCAAATGTACCTACGTTTACCACTCTTGAAACGCCGTTTACGATAGGAAAAGGAATTATCCTCTATGAGAGTGAAGCACCAGCACTCGCACTCCTCTCAACAGGGTCTCTTGCTTTTGAAGTGTTGAAAACTGCAGAAATGCTTTCTAAAGAAGGTGTTGCGGTAACGGTCGCGCACTTTGGTACCGTGAAGCCACTTGATACCGCCCTTATACTTTCGCTCGCAAAGAAAGCGAAGCGAGTAATGACGGTAGAGGAGCATCAAATCGCTGGAGGTTTTGGGAGCGCTGTTGCCGAAGTGCTCTCGGAACACTTTCCCGTACCACTTAAACGGCTCGGTATCGTAGATGAGTTTGGGCAATCAGGTGAACCGTCCGAACTTCTTGCGCACTACGGACTTTCTGCAGAGAAGATAGCTACTTCAGCCCGTGTATTTTCAAAGGTATACTAAATCTATATGGGACACTGGCGCGGACACATCACGAAAGGGCACGTACACCAAAGCATTGCGTACGGCCTCATTGCGCTTTCTGGGTTATGCGCACTTGCCCTTGTGCTTGGCGCAGAAATGGAAACGGCAGAGCTTCTTGAGCATGCACGCATGCTTGAAGCGAGCGTCATTCTTTCAAATCCCTAAAGGGGAGTGACGGCGTAACTGCCGGGCGCAGCACTTTTGTATCCCTCAAGTGCTTTGCGGGAGAGAAGCCCTTTTTGTGCGCCTACTTCCTGCACTACTGACATAGAGTTGATGGGACCCCAAAGAAGTGCCTCTTTGAACGGCAAACCAAGGGCGATTGCAGAGGTAATCGTGGACGCGAACGCATCACCTGCGCCGGTGCGCTCAAAAGGAGGTCGTGGGTCAGGGTACATGGGTATGCGGAAATATTCAGCACCGTCATATGCGTATGCACCATGTGTGCCGTCCGTCACTACCACTTTCTTTGGTCCTAAGTGTGCAAGGTCTTGCATGAGTTCTTTTACGTCACCTTCTTTTTTCAAAATACGTCCAGCCTCTTCTTTGTTGCAAAAGAAAATGTCGGCGCGCGCATAGATACGCTTCAAGAACTCAGTACCTTGCTTCATTTGGAAGGTGCCTGGCTGAAACGCAAGATATACTTGCGGATGTGCATCAAGAAAGTCTGCGAGTGCGTCGTAGTATTCTTTGCCCACTGAGTCCGCAAGCGAGGAGAGGTACAGTACTTTTGGTACGGGTAGTTTTTTCGGGAACTGGTACCGATATTCTTCATGCTTCACCAGTATCGTGCGTTCGCTCTCAAATGAGAGAACGTAGTGATGGTTTGTCGGAATACCTTTTTGTACCTCTATATAGGAGCGGTCAAGTCCTTCTTTTTTGTAGACATCAAGAATATCTTTTCCAAGACGGTCATTACCCACAATGCCAAGGAGGGCAGACGAGAGACCGAGCCTTCGTGCAGATACCGCTGCATTTGCAGAGTTTCCAACACCGGGAACGGAGATAACCTGTTTAAAAGGAATTTTGTCACCCCAACGCATGGAGATGGTGCAGTTACTGTCGTCAATCGCGCAGGTAACGCGTGCTTCTTTGAGTGTAATAAAGTCATCAACTACCGGATCGCCAATGGCGAGAAAATCAACAGTGCGCATACATATAGTGTACCGTTCGTGCGAAAGATATGAAAGTACACATACACGTGCGGTATACTTTTTGCATGAATGACCTCGCCGATGTACTGCACTCGTTGTTTGCAAAAAATAAAGGCATCCTCGCAGCGGATGAAAGTCCTGAAAGCGCAGACAAGCGGTTGGTGGCACATGGAGAAAATCCCGGTGCTCTTTCACGTTGGGCATTTCGTGAACTGTTTTTAGAGACACCCGGCATAGAAACGCATGTGTCTGGTGTGATTTTGCATGAAGAAACACTCTTTCAAACGGCAGATTCTGACGTTTCTTTTAGTAAATCTCTTCGTGGGAGAAATATTATTCCAGGAATAAAAGTGGACCAAGGTACGGAAGAGCTTCCAGGACATCCGGGTGAAGTGGTTACTAAAGGACTCATGGATTTAGGAGTGCGCTTGCCCGCGTACCATCAAAAACACGAAGCTCACTTCACTAAGTGGCGTGCCGTCATAAAAATAGACGGAGATCACTTACCGTCTGCGTCTGCGGTCGTTGAAAATGCGACGCGCCTTGCAAGCTACGCGTGCGAAGTACAGCGCGCAGGCATGGTGCCTATTCTTGAACCGGAAGTCTTATATGACGGAACGCACAGTCGTCAGCGCTCTCGCAAGGTTATAGAGACTGTGCTCGGAGCGGTTGTCGGGAAACTGGAAGAGCAGTGTGCAGACCCTTCGCTCGCAATCATTAAAACCTCCATGGCGCTTTCTGGAAAAGACACCAAGCGTATAGATACGCCCGACGAAGTTGCAGAAGACACGCTTGGCGCACTCCTCGCTTCTGTGCCTAAAGAAATTGGCGGTGTCGTGTTCCTTTCCGGAGGACAGACACCGGAACAATCTATTGCAAACTTGCATGCCATCATGCGACTCGCAAAACGAAAAGGTGCTCCATGGCCTATTACGTTTAGTTTCTCGCGCACATTCCAAGAAGAAGCGCTTACGCTTTGGGAAGGAAAGGATGAAAACGTAGAGTCAGCACGGAATGTATTTTTACGTCGCCTGAAAGAAGCCTCTGAGGCGCTGTCTGGCTAGAACCAGTCTCTAGTGTTGGGGACAGGACGCACACACCAGAGTCTTAGTGTGGTACCGTTTTTGTATGACTGTTGAGTTTGATGAACCACCTGCACTTAGGACTGCGACTCCCGCAAATAAACCGTCAGCACTCTATGCAACGATTATCTCCTTTGGTTTGGCAAAAGACGAAAAAGGAGCACAAAAAATTGCACTAGGTCTTGTGGTTGTGGCACTTTTGCTTGCGGGGTTTTTCCTCATATCAAGTGGCGGACCAGAGGTACTACCACCGCAACCTTTGCCAGAAGACTTACTATAGAACGTGGCATGAAAAATCATTCTCGTGGTTTTACGCTCATAGAACTGCTGGTTGTTATTGCCATCATCGGTCTCCTTTCTTCAGTCGTACTTGCGTCCCTTAATACTGCTCGTTCAAAGGCGCGTGACGCACGACGAGCAAGTGACATGAATCAAATAAAGATTGCCTTAGAGCTCTATAGAAGCACGAATGGCTTGTATCCACCGACTCCCGTATCACCCTGTCCAACAGTGTCTACCGTCGCGAACCTCAGTTGTGGAGCGTCAGATATTACTCCGTATATACCGATTATTCCTGCAGACCCAGTGCAAACGGGGAACAATAACTACCGATACTATCCTGCAGCAGATAGAAACTCCTACACCATGCTGATATTCCTTGAGAAAGATAATGGTGCTCGTTGTTACACTGGCACATATCCGGGGTACACTGCTTGGCAGGAACCAACATACCTCCCCTGCGATTTCTACTAACCGGTATTTTTAGGGCGTATTGTCTCAGTTGCAGAAACTTTCAATTCAGGGCATACTGCTTCCCACTATGACTATCAGCTTGAGCGCCATAAAGCGTGAAAAAACCGCCCCTAAAGCGGATACCTTGCGTGCCGAAGGCACCATGCCTGCGGTTGTCTACGGCCCTAAGCAAGACTCTGTTGCCATCGCACTCCCACTTCGTGATTTTGAAAAGGTATTGAAGAGCGCAGGGGAGTCTACGGTGATTGAGCTTGCCGGACTTGGAGAACCTATGCAGGTACTTATTCACGAAGTTGACCGCGACCCAGTAACGAACATTCCTCGCCACGCAGATTTCTATGCGATTGAGAAGGGTGCAAAAGTTGAGGTTGCGGTTCCGCTCTCCTTTGTGGGCGAGTCTACGGCGGTGAAGGCGGGTGCAAACCTTGTGAAGGTTATGCACGAACTTGAAATTGAAGCTTCACCCGCTGACCTTCCTCACGAAATCGTGGTAGACATCTCAGTACTTGCATCCGTGGGCGACCAGATACGCGTAGAGGACATAACGCTTCCCGCAGGAGTCGTTTCTAAGGTAGGTGGAGAAGAGGTCGTGGCACTCATACAGGAAGTTGAAGTAGAGGAAGAGGCTCCTACTGCTACGGTTGATATGACCGCTATTGAAGTGGAAAAGAAGGGCAAGGAAGAGACTGAAGAGGCACCAGCCGAATAATCCCGTACTTCCTTGTGCGCAAAGAAACATCGCCTGTCACCCTACAGGCGATGTTTCGTCTGGTATACTTGAATGAAATACGCTATGCGACGTGTGTATGCCGTCTGTGCGTTGGCGTTTGCCACGCTTCTTCTTGTTCCTGCAACCTTTGATGTGTCTGCGCAGGAGCTTTCAGCGCGTGAACGTGCTGCGCTTGAGGAGGAGTATGCGAAGCTTGAAGAAGAGATTGCTCAGTGGGAGCAGGTGCTTGCTGAAACGCGCAATAAGAAGAATACGCTTCAGGGAGACGTTACCCTTTTGAATGCACAAATAAAACAGGCTGAAGCACAAATTCGTGAGCGTAACCTCGCTATAAATAAAATTTCTGGGGAAATCAATCAGAAAAGTAAACGTATTGAGGAATTGGTGGGAAAGATAGATGAGGGACACGAATCTCTCGCATCCTTGATGCGTCGCTTGAACCAGATAGATGATTTAACGCTCATTGAGGTGGCGCTTGCTGCAGACTCTGCATTTGCTCTTTTTGAAGACGCTGACCACATGGCAAGTATTCAGATTGGACTTCACGAAGAGTTTGCGGAAATACGCACCGTGAAGGCAGAAACAGAAGAGGAACGTGCCGCACTTGCAGAAAAACAGCGGGCAGAGCAGGACGCACGATACACGGTAGAAACGAAAAAGGCACAAGTAGCACGTGATGAGGCAGAAAAACAACAACTACTGGCGATTACTAAAAATGAAGAAACAGCGTATCAGCAGGTACTGGCGGAGCGTCAGGCAGAGGCAGCAGCGATACGTGCACGCCTCTTCCCGCTTCGTGATACCGAAGGGTTGCAGTTTGGAGACGCCGTTACGTATGCAAAAGCAGCAAGCGCAACAACTGGCGTTCGCCCTGCAATGATTCTTGCGATTTTGAAACAGGAAAGTGACCTTGGTGCGAACGTGGGTAATTGTTACGTAACGAATTCACCCAATACCGGAGACGGTGTTGGAAAAAACACAGGCACGCCATTTTCCGGTGTGATGCACCCTACACGCGACGTGCCGGTCTTCTTGCGTATCACCGAAGCACTTGGAAAAGATTTCAAGACGACACCCGTCTCTTGTCCGCAAGGTGCAGGTGGTTGGGGTGGTGCAATGGGCCCGACTCAGTTTATTCCTTCTACGTGGGCGCTCTTTGAGCCACGACTTAAAACCGCGCTCGGAGTTTCTGCTACCAACCCGTGGAATGCACAGCACGCCATTATGGCCACCGGACTCTATCTTGGTGACTGGAATGCGGACGCTGGTGGCTACACGGCTGAACGTAACGCTGCCTGTGCGTATTTCTCTGGTCGCTCATGTCCGGGTACTGGAAACTGGGTAGACACCTATGGCACATCCGTTATGACGCACGCAGAAAAGTTCCAGCGCGACATAGACTTCCTCGCGGATAACTAATCCTTCAGTATGCAGGCGCTCTTTAAGGAGGTGCGCACGTTCTTACAAAAGGTGAAAGTGAAATACGACGCGTTTTGGCTCGCACCAAGTCTTGTATCAGGTCTTCTCTACGGCACGGCTTTGTATGTACCGTACGCATGGCCGGTTATTTTTTTTGCACTGGTGCCAGTGTTTCTTTCTGTAGTTCGTGAAAAGAGGTTCGCTCGGGCGTGGTGGAAAGTATTTGTGTGTTTTTTGGTTAGCATGGGTTTTGCAAATGCGTGGATACTCTACACACTTCCATATGCGGAAATGCCCGCATCTTTTCTTCCCGTTTTCACTCTTACGCTCACATTATCTTGGGCGGTATTTACGACAAGCGCTCTGGCGCTCGTGCAAGCCTTGTTTGTGTTTCCTCTGAAGAACATTGATATTTCGCGTGTATACCGTATTCCGCTCCTCAGTCTCTGTTTCGTCTTGCTCGAGTACGTACGCATGCATGCGTTTAGAATTATTACTATCAATGGAGAGGTGGCAAACCCTGCGTGGTATTCGTTTGGTTTTATAGGGTATCCACTTGCTGACAGTAGTTCGTGGCTTCAGCTTGCTTCGTGGGGTGGTATCTACACTCTTTCTTTTGTCGCGATTACCGTGAATCTTGTGTTCGTGTATCTATTTTCTAAAACGCACGGAACACAAAAGAACAGACTGCTTGCATCGTTTCTATGTGTGCTTTTACTCGTTACTGTGGCACCTATTGCCTCTATACGTGAAGCTATGCATGGACCTTCTACGAACACGGTGCAGGTGGGTATTATGTCGCTCTGGTCGGGTTCTGACGGTCGTTTTAAAGAAGGTTCTGTGTATGAAAGTGAATTAGCATCATTAGTACAGTCACTGGATAAAGAAGGTGCAGGTTTTATTCTTTTACCAGAAGGGGGTGAGTATAAAGGTGCTCCCACGAAAACGTTGCAAGTCTATTCAGAGCCCTATCGGCCAAAGGGGAGTAAGCCGTACTCAGGTATGTTTGCAGGGTATGAACGACGTCCGCGTGAAGAATATTTACTCCGTACCAAAATTGCACTTGCACCACAGGGCGAATATCCAGTATGGGTATATAGCGGTCCCTTTGCGTGGCTAGGAATTAGTGATACGAGTTCTCCACTTACCGGAGGTCCTGGATTTATTACAGGAACACTGGGTAGTCCGCTTGAACTTGGTACTACATCAGTTTCACTTATGTTTTGTTTAGAAATATTTATGCCTGCACTAGGTGAGAAGTTGGTTCATACGCAAGACACGGACGTGCTGGCGGTAGCTATTTCGTACGCTTCGTTTTCACGACCGTATACCCTTGATACCGACGCACGGCGTGCGCTTCGTATGCAGGCGGTTCATGCAGGGGTTCCACTTGTGTCTTCTGCTGATTACACAAAAGCATATGCGTTTGATAAATACGGCAACGAATTGGCGCGGATTGGAGGTGCGAAGGAAAGTGAGTACCGTGTCGTTTCTCTTCCATTCTGAACGCTATCCACACACAGATAAAACATTCCATAGGCTGTGCACGGTATTCTGTATGTAAATGAAACCTGCAATCTTCCGGAATGTGGGCATTGTCGTGCTTGTATTGCTCGCGCTTTGGGCGCTTTTATATGCACTCCACACTTTGTTTGTGGACCCGCTTGGTATGCGTAAGGCGCAGATGTGGTGGAGCGGTCTCACCTCTTCTTCTGAAGTAAAAAATGCTACCTACCTCCTTGCGCCGTGGAATGCAGGCATGCTCTATAAAGATGGTACGTTTAATTGGGCTGGATATGCCTCTGGTAGAGAAACGATTGACTATGATCAGCAAGGGGATACGGTGGTTGCAGTAATGCGTGAGACAGAGTCTAAGCAGTATGAAATATTTCTGGATTGGGTTCGCATGGTCGAGTCAGGTTTTCCCATTCGTTCTGTAGCAATTTCCCCTGATGAAAGTGGTTTTCTGTATGCAAAACTGCGAGGAACAGAATGGTCTGTCGGCATTCCGCATGGCTGGGAATTGGTACTGAGAGTGGGTGGACTTACCCAAGTACTAGGCCCCGGGTTCATGGGTTCTTTCCTAGACGAAAATACTATTGCGCGTGTGCATCCAGACGGAATCGTACTACAAGACATAGACGGTTCAGTACTCCACGTATATCCGCATGCATTTAAGAGTGCACATGAACGTATTGCCTACACAGCTGACCGTAGTTTACTTGCCATCACTATAGACGGCACAGTGGTTGTATACGCATACGACTCTGCTTCGCGCACCCTCATAGAGCAGAATAATTTTACTGCAGAAAACATTCAGTCAATAGAAATTTCTCACGATGCGCTCTACGTGATTTCAGTACAAGAAGACAGAGGTGCCATCATGACTCGGTATACACTTGATGGTTCTGGTCAAAAAGTGGTGCGCACGTTTTCACCAACGGTTGCACCCGTTAAAATGGTACTTGATTCCTAGCGTATGAATATTACACGAAACTCTTTTCTCGTACTCCTACTGACCGCGATCTTTTTCGTTCTCGGGTCTTTTTCAGCGTTTGCAGGAGACAATCCTGGCTGTGATGTTGCAGATGCAAGCGAGGAATGTGATGAATCTGGTGGTGGTCCTGGCAGTGGTAGTGGCGGAAACGGACCGGGTGATGTTTCGGTAGATATCGACCTAGATCTTCCAGATACGGACTACGTGATTATAACGGGAGTCAATGAACCTCCTCCGTCTGGCATGGATGCCAGTACATGTGATCCTACGGTTTGCAGTGTCAGCGGAGGTGGGCCTACCCCTGGCACCGGTGATTTTGGTGGAGGCTCTGCTGGCTCTGGTCCGCCAGTATCACCTCCAAGTGAGGAGGATGAAGAGCGTTGTGATGCCCTAGGTGCCGCAGCCGGAATATCTCCTGGCTCTATTCAGGCGGTCGGGAGCCTGACATGTAGCAGTGGTGGAGGCGGGGGTGGAGGAGGTGGAGGTGACTTAGGTACCGCATCACTTTGTGCTGTCGACACCGGAGGTGGATTTCCTTCAGCATCTCCAGACTCGCAGTGGAGTTTCCAAAGTTTACAACAAACTTCCTGCCAAGGAGCCGCTCCGATAACTGTGGAAGTTGACGACTTTAATCCAGATGAGATTCCACCTTTTGACCCATCGGATTTAGCCGATCTTCCTGATTTACCGGGACCCTATGAAGAACCAGAAACACCTCGCTCTGAGCCACCATTTTGGGACTGGTATTGGACTGGTTGGGAATGGGTACCTCCCACATTTGGAGACTTTGTTACGCCGTGGAGCCCGTCTGCTGTACTGGTAAACCTGACCGTAAACCCTGAAGCACTTTTATCTGGAAACAGTGCAAGTCTTACATGGGTTTCGCAGAACGCGACGTCCTGCACCGGTAACGGATTCTCTACCGGTGGCGCGATAGAAAATACGACCGGAGTTTCTACTGGGTCACTTACTGAAAGTCGCACCTACAGCATTAGCTGTACCGGTATTTGGGGCATCGGAGAAGATATGGCAACGGTACATGTAAGTACACAACTTGCCCCAGACCTTAAAGCTCTTAACCTTTCTGCGGTGCGTGTGCTCGGCACCTTGCAGATGGTGATTGGTGTAACGATACAAAACATTGGTACTGCCGGAACCCAAAACTGACCATGAACACACTTTCTAAATTCTCTGCGTTCCAAACACTGCTTGCGGTTCTACTACTCGCTCTGGTAGTTCCATTTTTGGTGCGCGCACAAGTCATCTGCGAAGAAGTCAGTTATCTAGTAGGTACGCCTGGAAATTACCGTTTCGAGTCTGCGCTCGACTGCTCACCTACCGATACGTTTCTCGGGGGAGGAGGTGGAAGTGGGGGAGGTGGTGTATACCGACCACCTCCATCTGACATCGAGCCTATAGAAGATGTCGCTCCTACGACAGGCTTCCCAAATATTTTCTTGGTGGACAACAACACTGATCACAGTGCGGTCTACGATATTGTGGTTCGCCCAACGAATCACCTAGGAGCTGGCGCAAGTGCGCAAATCGGCATGACGTATGACTTCCCATATGAAGGCGAGTGGCATATTCGTGCCTGCGCTGACTTTGACGGAAACTGGCAAGGAATCATTGCGGAAAGTAACGAAAACAACAACTGTACCGACTGGCAACAAATTACTGTAGAAAGCACATGGGCTCCCGACATTCAGGCAAGTGCAACTACGCTTATTCCTGCTGTCGGAACACTAGGTGGAGTGTTGCAAGGAGTTATCACGAATCACGGAAACGCAGCAACCAATAACTAATATGAACACTTATTCCATTCGTTCATCTTTTCTTCTTACAGTCGTTGGTATCCTCTTGCTTGGCGCCATAGATTTCTTTGGTCCGTTACCCGTACTAGGACAAGGACCGGGCGCGAGCTCGTGTCTTGGTGGCGGTCAAGGACCAAGTGCAGGTTGTTTCCCTCCGATTGATATTAGTACTGGACCCGTTCAACTTAGTTTTACTGGCTCTCCTACAACGATTACCGCAGGAAACCCAGCAACACTTACATGGAGTACACAGAACGCCATCTACTGTCAGTCTCCTGATTTTTCAGTTCCTCCTTC
>CAYMZP010000008.1:0-26522 GCA_964395025.1 uncultured Candidatus Saccharibacteria bacterium | reverse complement strand
AAGCAAACAACTGTTTGCGTGCCATAGTGGCGTCTTCAAAACGTTCTTCCTGTGCGGACTTTTTCATTTCTTTTTGTAGCGTCTCACGAAGCGTTTTGACACGCCCTGAGAGAAACAGGTTTACGTTTCTTATTGAGCGAAGGTACTCGGTACGATTTATGTCTTTTGGGTACTGACCGATTTGACGATTGAATTCTATTTTCGCCTTTACGTGCTTCCCTGCCGTTTTCACTGGCTCACTCGTATCAAAGAAAGGGAAAATCTTGCGGATAAGGCGAAGACCGGCGCGAAGCTGGTTACCTGAAGGAAAAGGACCGTGTATGGCTTTCAGTTTGAATACTTTAGGAGAAAGCGTTCTCTTTTCTTTGAAATCAATGTCTTTTCCGCGAACCGCAAGTACGCGAGGAATCTCTTCGTCGGTAATAACGGCATAGAGAAATGTTTTATCGTCTTTTCCATCTACGTTTGCTTTCGGCTTATATTCTTTAATAAGCGCGGCTTCCCGTACGAGCGCCTCTAGGACTGTGGAGGTGGTTTCGAAAGAAAGCCCATCTGCACGTGTGACCATATCCACAATGCGTGGACCGCGCGTCGCGATTAAATCAATATCAAAATAGGACCGCACGCGGTCACGAAGCGACGTGGCCTTCCCTACGTAGAGCACTTGTTTTCCCCTTCCTTTCCCATGAGTAAATAGATATACCCCCGGAGAGTCGGGGAGGTCATACTGCGGTAAAGACTCACGTTGCATAAAAGCATAGTAACGAAATGAAGCGGTCCGCGAAAGTGCGGACCGTTCACTGGCTATGCATCAAAACCGACCCAGCCGGTAATGAGACAGCGTGCGACACGAAGCGTGAAAGCATTTGCGTTTTTACACGCATACACTTCAGCATCAAGTTCTGCGTTGGTGCGTGGCTCTGGGCGCCGTTCCGTTTTTTCAATGACTGTACGAAGTGTGCGACCATATGCCGTTCCGGGTGGCACACCAGCTCTTTCGCTAATCACACGAAAGAGTTCTTCAAACGTGTACTCGCCTTCTGCGAGCGCGCGGTTCAAAACCTGCAGATCCTGAAACTCTAGACTCTGCATTCCCGAATAGGGCATGTGCAGTTCTCCTCTATGAGTTTGCGGTGACGAAGGGACTTCTAAAGCCTTAGTCTAACACGCCCGAAAATACTCTTTCTATTGAAACATGATCTTGCTGTGCAATTTTGAGCATATAGACAGGAGCTTGACAGATTTATATTCATATGATACGATTTTTATGTAGGGTCGTGGTTGCATCACTTATCGGTGCGCGCTCTTGTGAAAAGAGAACTCTACACCCCGGATATGAATTCCGGTTATAGCCCCTGCCTTTATACAAGGCGGGGGTCACTTTTTAAATAAATAGTAAAACTTTTAAACAGTTTTCTTTTTTCTTTTTTGCTTGCGCAAAAGCTTCGCTAGATACTCACCTGTATGAGAACCCTCTGTATCTGCTACTTCTTCTGGAGTTCCCTTTGCGACCACTTTGCCACCACCTGTGCCTCCCTCGGGACCAAAATCAATCAGATGGTCTGCACTCTTGATGACATCAAGGTTGTGTTCAATGACCACCACGGTGTTTCCCCTACGCACAAGCTCCTGCAAAATCTCTATAAGTTTCTTTACATCTTCGTAATGGAGTCCAACGGTAGGCTCGTCAAGAAGATACAGCGTCTTCATTGTGGTAGGGCGGTAGAGCTCCGCTGCAATTTTTACGCGCTGTGCTTCTCCGCCTGAAAGCGTCGTTGCAGACTGCCCGAGCGTGAGGTACTCAAGCCCTGTAGCATTCAACTGCGCAAGACGTTCTTGAATAGATGGAATGTCACCGAAAAACTTCTCTGCTTCTTCCACCGTCATCTGAAGCACTTCATAAATGTTTTTATTTCGGTATGTGGCTTCAAGTGTCTCTTTCATGAAGCGGGTGCCATTACAGACATCACACGTCACATACACCGTGGGCAGGAAGTGCATTTCAACCGCAATCACGCCGTTCCCCTGACACGTTTCGCATCGTCCTCCCGGAACGTTAAAAGAAAAGCGTCCCGGTTTCCAACCACGTGCACGCGCTTCTGGAGTAGACGCAAAAAGGTCACGAATATGGGTGAACGCACCAGTATACGTTGCGGGGTTACTGCGGGGTGTACGACCAATTGGTGACTGGTCAATCAACACGGTGCGTCCAATGTATTCCGTACCAGTAATGGAAGACGCATGTACTATTTCTGCTTCCCGCTTCCCAAGTCGTGCTTCTACATTTCTATGAAGAATGTCGTAGAGGAACGTGGATTTTCCCGAACCTGACACGCCAGTGATACAAATGAGTTTCCCGAGAGGAATGTCTACGTTCTGGTTTTTTACGTTGTGAAGTGTGGCACCGCGCACTTTGATAGAACCCTTTTCTGCAGTACGACGTTCTTCAGGAACAGGGATTTCAGTTTCTCCACGCAAATACGCAAGTGTTTTAGAACCACTCTCATTCTTAGGCGCAGTGAGTAAGTCGTTGAGCCATCCAGAGGTAACGACCGTACCGCCGTGCGTTCCTGCACCCGGACCAATGTCTATAAGGTAATCTGCAGAATAGATAGTGTCCTCGTCGTGCTCTACCACCAAAATAGTATTTCCAAGCTCTTTCAGTGTCAGCAGGGTTTGTATGAGACGGTCGTTGTCTCGCTGGTGAAGCCCGATAGTCGGCTCATCAAGCACGTAAAGTGCACCCACAAGACCAGTGCCAAGCTGGGAGGCAAGGCGAATACGCTGTGCTTCCCCGCCTGAAAGCGTCGCTGCGGAGCGATTCAGAGTAAGGTAATCAAGACCGACATTGAGCATGAAAGAAAGACGTGAGGTGATTTCGCGAATGATGGGCGCTGCAATTTCCATACGAAGTGGAGAGAGGGTGAGTCCGTCCATAAACTCTTTTGCCTCAGCGATAGACATACTCGTGAACTCCACAATGGTCACACCAAGGCCACTCTCCTGTTTTTTACTCTTTTTCGCACTTTGTATGTAGACGCGAAGTGCTTCAGCACGCAGGCTTTTACCAAGACTGGTTTAACACACCTCTTCAGAAAAGAGCGACTCTGTCCCCAGACCATTACACACCGGACATGCGCCATATGGGCTATTGAAAGAAAAGAGACGTGGCTCTACTTCTGGGAATGACATGCCGTCGTCTGGGCAAATAAACTTTGCAGAAAGCGTTTCCATGCTTCCATCTGCGTGTTTTATTTTCACCAGCCCGTCTGCTTCTTTAAGCGCGAGCTCAAGTGCTTCTGAAAGGCGCTCACGTGCAGAACTCGCGTTCTTTTCAAACTCAGAGACGAAAATAGAGTCAACCGCTGCGTCAATGTCATGACGTTTGTTTCTATCAAGCACGATTTTCTCGCGAAGCGAGTGTGACTTTCCGTCCACAATGACGCGCTCATACCCTTTCCCAAGGAGGTCATAGAGAAGCTGGTAGTACTCACCCTTACGGCCCACGACGACTGGTGCGTAAATACCAATCGCTGTTTTATCAATCACCACTCCCTTCACCTCTGTAGTCGGTGCACCTTTTTTCTTTGCAATGCGTTCCATAATGAGACGAATCATTTCATCTTTTGACAGCTTCTCAATAGGTACATCATGGTTTACACAGTACGGCTGTCCGGCACGTGCATAGAGCACGCGCAGGTAGTCGTAAATTTCCGTAACCGTGGCTACAGTGGAGCGGGGATTATTAGAACGAGACTTTTGGTCTATAGAAATGGCAGGAGAAAGGCCGGTAATTTCGTCTACATCCGGCTTTTGCATTTGATTCAAGAACTGTCGTGCGTATGCTGAGAGCGATTCCACGTACCGACGCTGACCTTCTGCAAAGATGGTGTCAAAAGCGAGAGAAGATTTACCTGACCCAGAAAGACCGGTGACCACCGTCATAGCCCCACGGGGAATATCTACCGAGAGATTTTTGAGGTTGTGGGTACGCGCGCCCTTTACGCGAATCCACTGGTCCGCGCTTGCATGTGTTGGTCCCTCTTTTTTAGCTTTTGCCATATATGGGAATTTCCTGTCCGTGACGGGACAGGTTCAGAAGTGAGTGTACCAAACGGCTCTAATCTTTACTAACAGCAACTACACACGTTTAGGTAACGAGAAATGCACGCAAACTGCCTAAAACTAGGCTGTTTGAGCGAGGACGTCCTCAATTTTTTTAACAATCTCTTCCACCGAAACCTCCGCCTTCACCAAATACCCATTTGCACCAAGCGTATTTGCGCGTTCAATATCTTTTTCTGCACCAAGGTTAGAAACGACCACAATAGGAGTGTTCTTCTGCTCGTCCGTACGCTTACGAATGCTTTCAAGAACGGCAAAGCCGTCCATGGAAGGTAACATGAGGTCAAGAAGCACGACCGCTGGCTTGTGTTGCTCAAAGAGCGCAATAGCTTCGTTGCCGTCTGAAGCGTAGAGCGTTTGATACTTCCCTGCAAACGTATGCCCGAGTAGGTTTTTCAAAATTGGGTCGTCTTCTACAACGAGAATAAACTTGGTGGTGTCTGCCATAGCCACTAGTGTACCACGAGCCCTAGACTAGGAAGCAACTGGGAGTGAGAGGGTAAACGTGGTGCCCGGACCGTCCGTGTTGGCCGAAAACGAGAGTTCCCCGCCGTGGTCTTTAGCAATGGTACGGGCAATATAGAGCCCCAAACCTGAGCCGGCGTTTTCTTTCTGAATAGCATTACCAGCTCGGTAGAAACGCTCAAAGATGTTGGCGCGGTCATTTTGCGGAATACCAATACCCGTATCTTTCACTGAAGTAAAAATGAGTCCGCTTCCTTCCCGTATTGAAATGCGTACGTTTCCTCCAGCCGGTGTGTAGCGAATCGCATTCTCAATTAGGTTATTCAGCACCCACTTTACGCGCTCTCTGTCAGCACGCGCTGAAGGGATTTTTTCTTCCCCACCCACAAAGAAAACGGACACTTGGCGTGCAGCAGCCATGGTAGCGAAGTCGCGAGCCACTTCTGCCCCAAGAAGTGCCATGTCTGTTGGTGCAAACTGGTAGCGGTACTTTCCAGACTCAATGGAGGAAATATCAAGCAAGGTGCCCACGACGCCCACTAAGTCTCTACTTTTCCCAACGGCGCTTTTTACCAATGCGAGCTGTTCTGGAGTAAGTGGTTCTTTTTCAAGCGCTTCAAGCGCCCAGCGAATACCGGTGAGCGGAGTACGGAACTGGTGCGCAGCGGTGGAGATGAAATCCGTTTTCATACGAGACATTTCCACGTCTCTACGGTGCACTTCATCAATGCGAGACACGAGTGCTTGAACGGAGCGCCAGAGGGAACGAATTTCGCGCGGTCCATTTTGTTCTCCTTGAAGCGTTAGATGCGCACCATCAAGCGCAAACGCGTCCAGCGCCTTGGTGAGACGACGAACCGGATTGGTAACCAACGACTCAATAGCAAAATAGATAAATAGAAGAAGCACAAAAGAAGTGGCAAGCGAAAAGACTGCCTGTCCGAAAATCACATCACGGAATGCGGAGTCTACTTCAAAAATGAGCGTTTCAGGCAATAGGTCAATCACTTGCTCACGTAGATGTGCAAGAGAAATAAATGCGACGGCAACTGAAAGAATGAGAATACCAAACAACGTGAGCGCAAGCTGAGTGCGAAGGCCAGTACCTTCTTTTGAAGGTTGAGTCTCTACAGGTGCGGGTTTCGTGTCTTCCATACGGATACTATCCGCAGAATACCATGTAGAGAGAACCATTCTTAAAAATAAACGTGTATACAGGTACAGAGACGTGTATTTTTGAGAATGGTTTTAGTACCGTTTACGCTTTCGTGCAGGTTTTTTAGGTGCATTTCCTTCTAGTGCGTATAGTTCGTCGCGAATGAGAGCGGCAGTTTCAAAGTCAAGCGCTTCAACGGCCTCAGCCATTTCTTCACGTTTACGCGCAACGAAAGAAGCTGGGTCTTCTTTGTACAATTTTGCATCAAGTGTGAGCAAATCATCTACGGTCTTTTGGTGTTCGGAGCGAATGCTTTCTGCGATATCACGAATCTCTTTTTTAACGGTTGCGGGTGTAATACCGTGCTTTTTGTTGTACGCAAGCTGTATGTCGCGACGACGATTTGTCTCTTCTATGGCACGTGTGAGTGAACCCGTCATCACGTCTGCATACAAAATCACCCGTCCCAGTACGTTGCGTGCTGCACGTCCAATAGTTTGAATAAGTGATGTTTCAGAACGCAAGAATCCTTCCTTGTCTGCATCCAGAATACCCACTAGCTCTACTTCGGGAAGGTCCAACCCTTCACGAAGAAGATTCACGCCGACCAAAATATCAAACTCTCCTTTTCTAAACTTGGTAAGAATTTCAATACGCTCAATCGTTTTTATGTCCGAATGTAGGTATTCGGCTTTCATGCCCTTCTCGCGAAGAAACTCGGAAAGGTCTTCGGCCATCTGCTTGGTGAGCGTTGTCGCAAGCGCACGTCCACCTCGCCGAACCACTGTCGTTGCTTCGTCAATAAAATCAGCTACCTGTCCGCGATACTCTTTTGTTTCCACAATAGGGCGCACAGAAAGCTCTGGATCCACGAGTCCCGTCGGACGAATGATTTGTTCTACCACCTGTCCCTCTGGCGAGACACTCTTTTCTTTTTCGTACGCACCGGGTGTTGCTGAGGTATATACCACTTGCCCGACACGCGCTTCAAACTCAGTAAAAGTAAGCGGGCGGTTATCGCGCGCAGAGGGAAGCCGAAACCCGTGCTCCACTAATACATCTTTGCGGGAACGATCTCCTGCATACATACCTCCTATTTGCGAGACGGTGACGTGTGACTCGTCAATAACGGTAAGAAAATCCGCTGAGCCATCTTTTTTGTGCGGGAAATACGAAAGAAGCGTGTGCGGTGGCTCGCCCGATGAGCGTCCGTCAAAATGTCGTGAGTAGTTTTCAATACCCGTGGTATATCCAATTTCACGGATGAGTGCGATGTCATGGAGCGTACGGCGCTTCAGTCGTTCATGCTCCAGAAGTTTTTCTTCTCTCTTGAAACGCGCAAGCTGTTCTTCCAGCTCTGCCCGAATA
Organism: uncultured Candidatus Saccharibacteria bacterium; assembly: GCA_964395025.1. Taxonomy (GTDB): domain Bacteria; phylum Patescibacteriota; class Minisyncoccia; order Phycocordibacterales; family Phycocordibacteraceae; genus C7867-001. The sequence continues at coordinate 19,408 of CAYMZP010000008.1, read as the reverse complement.
TCAACGAGTGCTCGCTCACGCTCTTCTTCTCCGGTTACAAAGTGTTTTGCCGGAAAGATAAAGACAGACTCAAGTGACTGTATTTTTGCACGCGAAACCGGATCAAGAGACTCTATGGCACTAATGTTCCCCTCAGTGAAGGAGACGCGGTATACCACCCGCTCGTTGACGGGCATCAGCTCAACTACGTTTCCAACTGCACGAAACTCTCCGGGAGAAAGGTCTGCATTGGTGCGCTCAAAGTAAATACCGATGAGTTTTCTAATGAGTGCCGAGCGGTTTTCTTCAGCACCGACCAGAAGCTTGACGTGCACTTTTTCATATTCTTCTGGCGCACCAAGTCCGTAGATGGCAGAAACCGAGGCTACAATAATCACATCTTTTCTCGTAAGGAGTGCTTGGGTAGCAGCATGACGCAAACGGTCAATTTCCGCGTTTATTTGCGCTTCTTTTTCTATGTACGTATCCGAATGTGCGATATACGCTTCCGGCTGGTAGTAGTCGTAATAGGAAACAAAGTAGTGCACTGCGTTTTCAGGAAAAAACTCTCTATACTCCTGCGCAAGCTGTGCTGCGAGCGTTTTGTTGTGTGCCAGTACGAGCGTTGGCTTCCCTACTTCTGCAATCACATTTGCAATGGTGTATGTCTTCCCTGTACCGGTGGCACCAAGGAGTGTTTGGTGGTGCAGTCCTTTCTTCACACCATCTATGAGTGCACTAATGGCTTTGGGCTGGTCACCCGCAGGAGGAAACGGTTTATGAATCTTAAACACAGACATACAGTACAGACTAACTTAAAAACGAAAAAACGCCCGTAAGCGTTTTGTAAGTGGTGCGAGGAGCGGCTGTCAACCGCCCCCCGCAGATGCCCTAGGCGCTGAGGCGCGCCGGAAGCGATTCGTCGGAGACCGTCGACATTTCAGCGGCCCATGCACGCAGGTAGCCTTCGGAGGCTTTCTCGTGCCAACTTGGGCCGCGAGATGCATCTTGACCCGAATGGAAGTGGAGATAGGCCTGATAGAAGTTTGGCCTATTCTTCTCCAACCGCCGGAGAAGAGTGGTGCGTTGGTTGTCGTCCATGAGCCTGAGTTTCTCCTCGAAACGCATGAGCTCGGCCGCAACCTTGATAGAAATCATTTCTTCTTTCATATTTTTAACCCTCAAAATGTACGTCTCCGCCCCGCATGGAACGGGTCATTCAAAATCTCCCGAATGACCTTAGGAGCGTAGCATGTATCTCTATGGTTTGTCATGCTGACATATAAAGAAACCACCCATGACGGTGGTGTGAGATGCTACTCGACGTCGCGCTCATCGCGCGACGTCGAGCGCATGAAGTCTACGTCTCCTTCTCGTTCGGGCGAGTCGGGTCGTAGAAGCGGTCAGGCTCCTGCGGGTCTCCTCCCCAGACGGCGTCGGCGGTGCGCGAATAGTGCGCGTAGGCCGTGTCCTGAGGAGATTGCATTTCCGTGGACGTGGGAAGTGTAGTTCCCGTATTCATTTTATTGCACCCTCTAACTGAGCTGTTCGTACCGATTCTTTCTAAGAAACGGTCCGACTACCCTACCACATCCTCACCATTAGTGCGATTTGCATAGTATGCATCTACGAACTCGCGACGATATTCTGCAAATTTTCCGTCGCGTATTGCTTCACGTGCGCCATCTACAAGCTTCAAAATAAAACCAAGGTTGTGCATAGAGCAGATTACGGAGCCTAGAATTTCTTTTGAGCGTACCAAGTGCGAAACGTATGCGCGAGAAAAACCTTCCGTACCGGATATTATGGTCTCAGGATCAAGAGGTTGAAAATCTTCCTTGAACTGTCCGTTAGAGAGGTGAACAATGCCTCGCTTTGTATATATAGAACCATGCCTGCCAATGCGCGTCGCTGCTACGCAGTCAAAAAGGTCCATACCTTCGGCAATCCCCGTCAGCACGTCTCCCGGCTCACCAATTCCCAATAGGTGCCGAGGTGCTTCATCTGGCAACTCTTCCACCGCTGCCATAAGTGCGCTTGCGAGGTCTGCTTTACTGAAGGTCCCTCCAATACCAAATCCATCAAAACCCATCTTCGCAATTGCACGTGCACTTTCTCTACGCAAATCTTCGTGACGACCTCCTTGCACAATTCCGAAAATTGCCTGACGACGCGCAGAGTCCAAGTTCTGACGATGTGCTTTTAAAGAGCGTTCTGCCCACCGATGCGTGCGCTCCATAGACTCTTTCTGGTCTGCAAACGGTGCAAGGGGTGATTTAAATTCATCAAATGCAAAAAACATGTCTGCGCCAAGCGCGTGCTGTATTTCAACAGAACGTTCCGGCGTAAAGCGGTGCAGAGTGCCGTCGTGGTGCGACGTAAAAGTCACTCCTTCGTCGTCCACCACCGCAAGCTGTCCGTGCTGAGACGCAAGCGTATCGTCATACACTGCAACACCTGCGTCATATGATGCTTGGTCTGCGGTAAATTTTGAAAGTGTTTTTCCAAACGCAGCACCAAGAGAAAAAACCTGGAAACCGCCGGAGTCGGTCATAGTAGGACCATTCCAATGCATAAACTTTCCCAAGCCTCCGGCTTTTTTCACCACTCCTTCGCTCGGTTGAAGGTAGAGATGGTACGTGTTTGCAAGCACTACCTGCGCTCCAAGCTTTTCTAGCGCATCGGGAAGTATTCCCTTCACGTCTGCCTTAGTGCCCACAGGCACGAAGGCAGGAGTTTCTATAACACCGTGTGGTGTCTGTAGCGTGCCAGCACGCGCCCTACCTTCGCGCGCGGTTATAGAAAAGGAAATGGCGCTCATGGCCTAACACTAGCCATGAGCGCCATTTCGCGCAAGGAGTTTACTAGTCTGATTCCTTGAATGGTTTTCTCAAGCGTTCCATTCTTCGTCTCAGAGACACTTCCGGTTCTACAACTATTTCTGGAGCGTTGGGCTTTCTTGGTTCTCCTCGAGGCCGTTCAATTTCTGCTTTCAATTCTTCCATCCATTGCCACTCTCCTTCCTTACCCATACGTCTTAGCGTACTTCAAGCAACTCTATATCAAACACGAGTGTAGAGTTTGCAGGAATCACTCCCCCTACAGCCTGTGCGCCATAGCCAAGTTCAGGTGGAATGGTGAGCGTGCGCTTTCCACCCACTTTCATACCAAGAAGTCCTTGCTCCCATCCCTGAATAACTTGCCCTGCACCAACGGTGAAAGAAAATGGCTGACCACGAGGAATGGACGAGTCAAAGACCGTACCATCAGTCAGACGACCTTCGTAATGCACCACAACAGTGCTTCCCACAACCACTTCTGCTCCGGTACCAACTTGTGTATCTGTAATCATAGAATCTGTTTCTGAGGTTGTTTGAATAGTAGGTACAGTAACGCTCTCACCGGCAACTTCGGACGCTGGAGCGGTCGCAAGCGGGTTTACTGCTCCGAACATAAAGAAACCGAGCACTACTACGACAGCGAGTGCAACGGCAATACCTGTTGAAGTGACATTCATGGCAAAAAGGTTACTGCTTGCCGCTAGTATACCCCTTTTTAGCTAAGACAAGTACCGCTCGCGGATAGCCGATTCTACCGTCTCGCGGTCACGACCGTAGGTGAGGTAAGACAGTTCACGGAGGTCGTCAACTTGATCAGGATTACCTTTGATAGGAGGAAGTATCTTAAGGTTGAACGGCTTTTGCGGAACACCGTTTGCAAGCATGCGCAAATAGGCGTTGTAGTTTTCAATATTCACAAAATCAAGCGGTTTAAAGACTGGTGCAAATTGTTTTCCAAAAAACTCTCCGTCTTCTTCACCTACGCGAAATACGGCCATGGAGCCAACGTTACCAAAGACCGCGTCACGGATTTTTTCATCTACCTGCTTCAAGAACTGGTGCGCAATCGTGAGGGAGAGTTTGTATTTACGTGCTTCAGAGAGAATGCCCGGTATTGAGTCGGTCGTAATATTTTGGAATTCGTCTATGTAGAGGAAAAACGGAGGAAACTCTTTACCCACAGAATCTGCGCGTGAGAGCGCAGCCATAAAGAGCTTACCTACAAGCACCAAACCAAGAAGGTTTGCATTGCGTTCTCCAAGACGACCCTTAGAAAGGTTTACGAGCAGTATTTTCTTGTTGTCTATCACCTCTCTAAACTTAAAGGAGGATTCTTGCTGACCCACAATAGGACGCATAAAGTCGTTTGCGGTGAAGTCGTCAAACTTGTTTGTGATGTACGGCACAATGTTAGCAAGAGATGCTTCCCCTTCTGCTTTTGTGGCAATTTCATTCCAGAACTGATTGACCACTGGGTTACGACTTTTCGCAAGTTTACGGTAGCGGAATTCTGAATCAGAAAGCACGCGCGCAATATCCATCATGGTGGAGCCTGATTCAGGATCTTCCATTACAAGCATGGTGGCGTTGCGGAAGTACTGCTCAAACGCAGGACCCATAGATTCAGGCACGTCACCATAGAGACGTTTAAAGATAGCGAGAAGCTCATTCACTATGAACGTTTTTTGTTCGGGCTTCGTCTGATCGTACTCAAGCATGTTTAACCCAAACGGACGTTCAAGATGTGCAGGGTCAAAATAGATCACATCCTCGTATCGTTCTGGTGGAATAGAAGCGAGCACATCTATGATGTCGTTGCCGTGTGGGTCAATGAAACACACACCCTCACCATTTTTTATGTCTTGAGCAATAAGCGTCTTTAAGAAGCTTGTTTTACCCGTACCAGTTTGACCAATCACATACAAGTGACGCAGGCGGTCTGGAAGTTGCATGAAAATGTCAGTCGTTGCACCGCGGAACGTGTTGGTACCAAGATGCACTCCTTCATTTTTAGGAAGGCCAATAGGAGCGGCAGCGCCTGTAAAGCGAGACTGCTCAAGGTGCGGAGAGGATTTAACGCCTTTAGGTGGGAAGTGATACATCGTGCTCACTTCACGAATAGAAAGAGGGAGCGCGGAGCTTGGAGTAAATATACGGAATGAGAAGTCACGAAATAGTCGTTTGAGAGCACCTCCCTTCTTCCGTTTCCAGGCAAGTGCGTTACCGGTCGAATCTTCGTAGGTATTAAACGTGCTCTCAAGCTCACCGAGAAGACGGTGTGCGTGCGCACCATCAGTTGAAGACGTCACAATACGTATGACAGTTTCAGTCATGGAGGCACCACGTTTCTTTTCTACTGACTTTATAGTGGATTCATGTGGCTTATGTCCCGTTTTACTTTTTTCGGAACGGAACATCCAGCGAAACTCTCTCCAGAGCTCAAGACCGAGATGGTCGCTAATTTCAAATGCATTGTGTGGATTTTCTCCGTTTTGAAGCGCGCGCAAGATTTTTGCATACGAGCGCTCATACTTATGTGAACGAGGACGAATCACAAATTGCACCGCTGCTCCTTGCCCCTCGTTTTGGATTTTGTCGAACGCATTGAGGAGTGCATTCATTGGGTCGTAGTCAAATTCGGTATAGTCAGAGAGTGAAAGCACGTGATGGTCCCGTAACTTCGCTACGGAGCCATACGACACGCCACCGTCTGCAAAGACGTTGTAGTCATTCGGTTGTACGGCAATACGTGCCTTTGGGAAAATCGCGAGTACCTGTTTTTCAAACAAATCGCCTCTGCTGTTTGGAACGCAGGCGTAAAAACGTAAATACGGTGAATCTGTAGCTACAGCAAGCTCCAATGAGAAATAGGGTGGCTCATTTTGGTACGACTCCTCTACCGCGAACATGCCGGAATAAAACTGCTCCATTGCGGATGTGAGTTCTTTAAAATGCTTGTAGCGTTCATCCTGGTCGGGGTCAGCATCTGGTTCTGGAAGCGCAATTTCATAGAGCGTCATATGGAGTGACTTCCATGTTGGAGTTCCATGAGAGAGTCCTTTTATGTCCATTCCTGAAAGTACGTACTGGACCAAAAAACGATGGAAATCGTCTTCTAGATGAGGACTATTCAACTTATCAAGTATGGCGAACGCATTTTTAACGCCACGAGTTTCCATGACAGTTCGCAATTCTTCCATCGTTTCATCATCCCCTTTTGGAGCAAGGTTGAGTGCTATGGCGTGTGCTTCTTCACTTTTGATTTCAAAGTCAGGAGAAAGAACTGTTTCCTTGCTGGTAGTGCGGTGGTGACGAATACGCTCATGCACGAGCTCATGGCGCGCTTCGGGTGTACCGCGCGACGCAAGCTCTTTTTCTTTAGCCTCTACTTGCGCGCGTAAATATGCGAGCTCCTGTTCCGCAGACGAAAGCGGTTCTTTGGGCTGTTCCCAAGTGTGCGCCATATATGCAGGTAGTATACGCCACGTGTTTACGTGAGTTTTTGCTACGTGAGGATAGCGAAAATCCTAACGACGTACAAACACCCACGTAATAAGTGATACGAGGATTGAGAACAAGAGCGCATCAAGGAATGAAGCGACTTCAAAGCCGGGGACTACATAGTCCGCAAGCATAATCAGAAGTGCATTCACGACAAACGAAAAGAGTCCGAACGTGATGATATTTATCGGAAGCGTGAGAAGCGAAACAATAGGCTTGATAAAGACATTAATAAGTGCAATCACTACCGCTGCTACGAGAGCGCCGGGAATGGTGGCTTCAACACCAGGAATGAGGTATGCAGCGACAAGTACAGCCACTGCTGAAGCAATCAAAGAAATAATATTCATATATTCCATCCTATCGTATAAAAACTGACTCTCTGATGGAGGTGTGAAAAACGCGCCAGACGTGAGTCCGGCGCGTTTCTGGTAGTAGAAAGTGCAAGAGAACTACGCGCCAGCGATTTCCGCTTCAATCTCGGCAAGCGCGGCGAACATGTCTTTCGCCTTGGTCACCTGCCGGCCGATGACGAGATAGTCAGCACCATCGGCGATTGCTTGCGCCGGCGTCGTGACGTTCTTCTGGTCATGCACATCTTTGCCGAGCGAGCGCGTGCCGGGCACGAAGAGCGTGACCTTATTCCCGAATTCGCGACGCAAGAGCGCCACTTCGTTCGGAGAGCAGACGAGGTTCGTCACCCCACACGCAACCGCCATAGAGGCGAGGCGTGCGACCACCGAAGCGCGGTCGGCGCCGTAGATGTGCCGGACATTGTCGTCGGTGAGCGAGGTGAGCGCAGTGACCGCAATCACCTCGGCGAGCGTGTCTTCCACGGCGCCGACTGCCGCCTGAAGCATTGCCGGCCCGCCCGAAGCATGGACCGTGATGAGCCGTGCATTGCACTTGGCGAGCGTGCTCACACGAAGTGCCACCGTATCCGGCGTGTCATGGACCTTCATGTCGAGCCAGACTTTCGTTCTGCGGGGAAGATACGCCCCGCTGGTTGCGTTCGTGTGATGTTCGTCAAACAGATGATGCAGTTTGACGCCAGCAATACGGTCGCCGAGGAGCATGGCAAGGTCGTAGTAGTCTCCGAAGTTGATTCCGTCACAGGCAAGGATAATCTTGCTCATAGTATCTAGTCTCCAAACCATTGAAGACGCGAAATGTGCGTCCGGACGGATACTACCCTACCCGCGCATGGGTGCAACTAGACCGTAAATTCTTTCCACTGTGCATCTTTCAAAATCAAAAGCGGTATTTCTGGATGCACCGCACGCATAACAGGTTCAGCTTCTATACCCGGATCTTCTGCGGTTTCGCTTTGGTAGTGACAAATCGTCTTTACTCCCACCATACCGAGTCCATCACGCACTTTCTTTGTTGATTTATCGTAATTTAAAAGTGAAAGTGCATATGCTCCCGCAGACGAGCCTGTTACAACCTTACCGGTAAACGTTTCTTTCAGATCAGGATAGTTTCGTAAAACGGATAACAATCTGTCAGTACTACCTCCGCGAATGATAATTGTGTTCGCGTGAGCCACTTGCTCTAGAAATTGCTCTTTATTTGCAAGGATGAGTTTCAGCTTTTTTCCTTCTGCACGCCCAAGGAGGCGCTCTTCATATTCCGCAAATCTTTTTTGATGCTCTTCATCAAGGGACGCAAAGAAAACAAGTGACAGTTCCTTCGTTTGGCGTAAGTTCAACGATGCGCCGATAAAATGCGTCATTTGACTCACATACGAGTTTCTCAAAACCACCGTGGAGTATGTAGGTCGTCATAGAAATACCGTATCACACCAAAAGGCGTGCGAGCTTTAGTTCGTCAAATGAAAAGCGTCCCTTAAGGCGTTTCCACGCAGGAGTGAGTGCTTTTGACTTTGCCTTTTCAAACGCTTCAATAATTGTAGGAAGTTCTGAAAGTACGCGCTCTGGCGTTACGGCTCTCACCGCTTCTTCGTCTATCTGCCCGTTCTCTTTAAGTTTCTCAAGGTGCGTAATGAGCGTGCCAAGCGTCAGACCACGCTCCTCTCGTATCTCTTCAAGACTTTTTCCTTCCTGTAGAAGTGCGAGCGTTTCTTCAAAGGTACTTTTTTTTGGTGCCGGCGCTTCGGTTGGCGTAAGCGAGCCTCCTGATGCGCGAATGAAGTTTTCTTCCATGCGTTCACGCTCCCCATTCTCCGAAAGTTCTGTAAATGCTACCCGCGCTTCTTCGGATAGGTTGCGGAATCGTGTGTCCTCTTTTTGCACCAACGGATGTACCGCAAGCGCATTCTCATGCCAGCCCAAAAGATGCAGTCCCGAAAGAGAACGGAGGCGAGAAAGCGCAACGTATCCTTGGCCGTATTCAAATGCACGAGAGAGGTCTATAGCTGCGGCATCAAGACTTTGTCCCTGACTTTTATGCACCGTAATAGCCCATGCAAGACGAAGTGGTATCTGAGAAATTTTCGCTCGTATTTTCCCTCCTTCTTCCACTGCCCATTCCGCAGGAACGGCAGTAACCACTCTTCCGCTACGTGTTTCTACTATTGGATATTGTGTGCCTTGCTCAAAACCGGTCACTACACCAAGCGTACCGTTCATGTATGAGCCGGCAGGATTATTCTTAGTGAACATCACCACAGCTCCTTCCTTGAGCGCAAGGGTTTCGGGAGAAAGACACCCTCTTTTGAGAGATTCAATAATCACTGGCGCGCCCGTTGCACTCATGGCATGCACCACGACTTTCCCAGAAAGTGCAGTGAGTTTTTCGTCATTGATACGGTCAACATCTGCGTTGTGTGTGAAAAGACGCGGAATCTCATCTTGTATCTCACCTTCTTGCGCTTCGCGCGACATGAGAAGCGAGATGTCGGACTGATCGGCGACGCCGTTTCGAATATTCTTAAGTACACGCTCTAAAGACGCATCTTCATTTCTATACTGCTCCGAGAGATAGAGCGGTAATGCGTTGAGTGCACGGAATGCGTCAGATTGAAAGGCAAACGAGGCTTCTTCCGTACGTCCAGCTACTGGAGGAAGCTGAAAAAAATCTCCCACCAAAACCACCTGCACCCCTCCAAACGCACGCTCACTTCCATGCACTTCACGCATCACTCTATCAACCATAGAAAGAATTTCTCCAGAGAGCATGGACACTTCATCAATGATGAGCACGCGAGTTTTGCCGATACGACGCGCAACATGCTCTTTACTCACAATCGCATCCAAATCTTGTGCACTTAAACTTTTCTTAATACCAATTCCGCTCCATGCATGCACCGTCATACCGCCCACATGCGTAGCCGCAATACCAGTAGACGCGGTGATGGCCGGCTCAATCCCGCGCGCACGAAGCCACTCAATATACGCATTTACCGTATGCGTCTTTCCGCTCCCCGGCTCACCCGTTAAAAGTGCGTTTGCTCCTGTGGTGAGTATGGCAAGTGCTTCAGACTGCTTCATGGGGGAACAGTGTACCAATTCCACTATCCCCAATGCACACACTCTTTTAGGTACGGCGGAAGTGCGTCACCGCAAGTGCAAGCGTCATAGCAGAGAGTGCGAGGTCACGAAACACTATCTCAAACTCGGAGAGATTGCTCACCACAATCAGGAGTAAAATGACGGTTGCAAGAAGTGAAGGAATGAAGATGCGACGGCCAGAGAGTATCCATACCGCAAGTACCACATGGAGTACACCAAACAGATGCAGTATCACCATTTCCGGCATAAGGTCGCGTAGGAATGTAGGTATATACCCCACCCATGTGTACGGGTTTAATACCGCATCAATAGGTGGATACAAGAACGCGAGTGCAGTTCCAAGCCGAAGTAAGAGATCTGCAGCTTCGTGGCGCATGGCTAGTTAGGCATCGGGAATCCGGCACTGCCTTGTGCATTCATTTCCATGAATGTGATTCCGGAAGGAAGTTCAAATTTACTTTCGTCTGCTGACCACGGTGCACATGAGTATTCCACTTGTGTCGACGGGTCAATCCCCTGCCCGCCGGAAGTACCAGTTGAAGCGTCTATGGCGACCTTAAAGCCCTGTGGAAGCATGCTCGTCCATGTGTACATATAGCCATCTCGTCCAATGAAGCTTGAGGAAACGGTGATGCCGGACATGGTGGAGGTAAAGTCGCCACGAAGCTTTCCATTATTCATCACCACCGTTCCGGAAGAACCACCTCCTTCATGCTGTGCGCTTGCATCACATGTCCAAGAGCCGGTGCGTGCCATGAGTTCCGCAAATGTGCCAGCACCCTCTGGTGCATCAGTACTTTCTTCCATCACCGTCTCCTCTCCGGTCGTAGGAGCCGTGTCACTGGAACCAGAAGTGAAATACCATGCCCCACCACCTACGATAATGATCCCAACGATAATGCCCGCAAGTGCCTGCATGCTCATATAGAGAATTAGATTATGTATGCAGTAATAATACTACGGCTTTTATACAAGCGTGCGCTCCAGCAATAAAACATCGTAACGCGCAAGACCAATGTCTTCTTGGCTGACACCAAGAGACGCCAGAAATTCTCGCATCTTTTCTTGAATGCCTGGTATATCTGCATCTCTGTCAGCCATTTCTTCAAGTTCAATAAACGAGCCTAGACCTTCAACTTCATCAACACATATTTCCCACGCACCATGTTTTGTTTTCATTCGACTCTTGCGAATACGTACTGCTTCAGAAAATCCCATGAGTTGTAGCATGTGTGCAATTTGTTCACGCGAATCTACCTTTGATTCACATTCAATAGGTGCACTGGTAGGGTCATCAGCACGCCCTGGGTGATATTTAAGAGTAAAGAGTGTCGTACCGTCGTTTTCAACACGTAGTCGTAAAAATTCTGCATTTGAAAGATACTCAGAAACTGAACCCGTCTGCCGTACGTACACAGTGTCATCCTGTGTTTTAGGGGAAGAAAGTTCACATCCAAGCTTTCTCAATGCTTCTACTACGTCTGTACCTTCTGAAAGTTTTGCCTTTACTTCTACCTCTTTTTTCATACCTGTGATAGCGCTGAACGAATAAGTGCCGGATTGTCTGCGGGATTAAAAAACTTAGCAGTAAGCGCCGTATCAACCGGAACCCATTCGGCTATCTTCGCAACTTCTTTTTCAAACGCAGTAAATCCAGCGTCAGATAACTCTCCTCCTACTGCTTCACAAAGGTAGAAAATTAAAATGGAGTGCAGTGCTTTTCCACTACGTGGATGTATGAAGAAGTCATCTTGCATATGAAGCAATCGCACTGGTTTTACATCTATCCCCGATTCTTCTTTCACTTCTCGTACGAGCGCCTCCAACAACGGTTCGCCTTCATGTACACCACCCCCCGGAAAGTCATATCCATCGTAATGTGGCACAAGAAGTATCGCGCCGTCTTTTGGCACAACTCCGTAAATGGATGCTCTAAATGAAAGTTCTTTTACAGGTACCTCTTTTCGCTCTCCATGAATCGTACGGCACGACACAAGGCGTTCTCTATAGTCATCCATGTGAGAAGCGTATCATAAAACAAATCAAGCCTGTGAACTACTTCACTAGCCTGCACGCCATCGTCTATATTGGTTTGCGCAAGATTTTTTCCATTGTTTTACCTTTTGCAAGCTCATCAATGAGTTTATCTAAATACCGTACTTCTTTCATAATCGGATCAGAAATTTCTTCTACCCGCACACCACAAATCATTCCCGTGATGAGTTTGCGGGAAGGGTTGAGTTTTGGCGCTTTCTTGAAAAACGTCTCAAAACTAACCAATAAAGTAATCAGTCTTGTTTAGGACGAGAAAGGATTTTTACCTCCACGTACTTCAAAGTGGAGATGATTGCCGGTCGATTTACCGGTACTACCGACATACCCAATCACATCTCCTGCAGTAACAGTTCCCGAATCTATCGCGCGGCTCGTCATGTGAGCATAGAGGGTCTGGGTTCCGTTATCATGCTTAACGACAATGTAGTTTCCATAACCACCATTCCATCCGTCCTTCGAAATCATGATGATGCCGTCTGCGGAAGCATAGATAGGGCTTCCTGCCGGTGCGGCAAGGTCTGCGGCGTTATAGCCGTGAGTACTTTGACTCAATTTGCCGTTCGGGAGCGGATTACTGAAGTAGCTCGATGAGAACGAAGTAGTCTTTCCAGAAGATGAGCCTCCTGAGAACTTCGAGGAGCCAGACGCTACCGACTTGCTTGCGGCCTGAAGTTCACCCCCAGGAATAAGAATACTCTTACCTATCACAAGCGTCGCTTCGTCATCGAGATTGTTATAGGAAAGTATCTCGCTTGCGTCGACATCGTAACGCTTAGAAAGCGCTGAAAGCGTATCGCCGCTCTTAATGGTGTACTGGATGCCCGAAACAGGAAGAATAACGAGTGTATCTCCAGGACGGATGCTGTTTGCGTTTGCAAGATCGTTTGCCCAAAGAATGGTTTTCGTGGAAACGTTGTGCGCCTCCGCAATCTCAGAAAGCGTATCGCCTTCTTTAACAGTGTATTCGCTAATCTCGCCTCCTGTTTCCTCGGGCACTGTTACAGTCTCCCTTGCGCCTACCACGTCATGATCATGAAGTTCGAGCATTTCGCTACTTGCACCCACGTTCGCCATGAGCGCTGAGTTCCCTGTCAGGATGATGTTGTCAGCGCCCTTATCAGGATGCGGGTCGATATTGGTTGCTGCATCCAACAAAGCGAGAGACGGATCGTGGAGCATTACGGATTCATCATCCGTATGTGCGTGCGCGGTAGGAAGAAGGCCGTCAGCTGAGTGCGGAAAGACGGAAAGAGTGAATATAGAAAGAAGCACCAAGGCTCCTACCCCATGAACAATCTTGTATGCATTCCGGCTCTTGCCCTTTATCGAAACGCCGGAAGGATTCTTAAGATGCAAAATAAGTGAAAGAAAGGAAATTCAGCGTATCTTCAGAATACAAAATGACCTTAACAGGCCATCCTTGAGTACATCCGTATCTAATCAGTAGGAATAAGTATAAACGAGCATTTGGGGCCTGCAATAGCCTATAAAAGCTAGCAATTAAGCCAGGAAATGGAGCGTTAAAAGACCGACACCACAAATTATTACGAAGATGCCAGCAATCTGTAGATAGAACATGTTACGCGTCAGATTGTTCGTTTTCGCACTCTCCTGAGCAAAATGTCTCGCCTTCAAGTTCAATTGTTGAATGCTCGATGTGATGACCCTCCAACCGCTTCTTAAGCACCACTCGCGTCTGATCTGGCGTTGCAAGAAGTTCTTTAGAGACGGTTACATGCGCGGTAAGTATGTCCGTCTCGCCCTCAAGGGACCATACATGCATGTCGTGGACTGCCTTAACTCCCTCGACCGCAAGCAGATCGTTCCGTATCGCTTCGATACTGATGTGTGCAGGGACACCTTGCAGGAAAATATTGAGACTCTCGCGCAGATTCTTGGTTACACCCCAAAGCGTAAAGGCCAAGAACCCAATAGTCATGAGCGGGTCGAGAATCGGTAGATTCCATATCTGAATCGCAATACTTCCGATGAGAATGGTGCTCCACCCAAGCACATCGTCGAGCATGTGCCAGGAAATAACCTTCTCATTAAGGCTAGATCCTTTCTTGAGGCGCAGGAATGCAATACCGTTGAACAACACACCAACTACCGCGAGCGCAATCATGCCGGGTGCATACACCTCTTCTGGATTCAAGATGCGTGGTATCGCTTGAGAGAGAATAAAGAGCGAACCAGCAATCAGTACGATTGCCACGATGAAGGCTGATAGGAGCGAAAGACGCGCATAGCCGAAAGTTCGCTTTTTATCAGCAGGTTTCTTTGCCTGACGTTCAAGAAGATACGAGGTGATGAGCGCAATGCTATCCCCGAAATCATGGAGTGCATCAGCCAAGATTGCGACACTGTTCGTAAGTAACCCGCCGATTACCTCAATGATCGTGAATGATACATTCAGCGCGACTGCTATCCCTATGTTTTTCTCTCGATGGTTATGAGCCATGGATCTATTCTACCGCCTTAGACCGAATCCATGGCGTAAGGCATATTGTGCCGATCACGGCACCGATTACGTTGCTCATAAGATCCATCCACGTATCGTTTGCCGAGGTCGCAAACGACAGGCTTGTATAGTTTTGCAGGAAGTACTCAAGTATCTCGTTCCCTACTCCAAGCCCCAGTACAACCAGGAAGCTGAATACTACGAACCGGAATCGGCTTATCTCCAAATGCAAATCCTTAACAACGAGAAAACAAACCAGAAACGCGAGGAACCCGCCGCCAAAGACGTGGAGGATTCTATTGCCTAGCTCAAGGTCTTCCAGACTGCCTACCGTGAACGCTACCGCTCCGTATACAGCAAGGATAGTCACTACCGAAAATCCGAAGCGCGGACGGAAAACAGGCATAGCGTTCTTGAAAAAGAGCGAGTAGAGGAACAGCAAAAACGCGTATACCGCGCAGAAGCCGAAAGCAACAAGAATCAGATACATGCTGAGCTTTATACGCCGTCCATGGCAGTTTCAAGAACCTTCCAGAACTCTTGCTCTGATTTGGGATTCTCAAGACGTTCCGCATTCAAGAAGAAGGAGGGTGTTGAATTCACGCCGAGCGCACGACCGGAATCCATATCGCGCTGTATGCGCGCCTTGACCTCGGGGGAAGCGACGTCCGCACGAAACTTATCCATATCAAGACCAAGCTCTGCGGCGAATCCTTCAAAGATTTCTGGAGTCGCTACCTGCTTCTCTCCCCACTCTTTCTGTCGCTCGAAAAGAAGGTCGTGCATCTCCCAGAATTTATCTTGGCGACCGGCAGCTTCAGCCGCAAGCGCAGCTGGAAGAGCATTGCGGTGTCCAGGAAGCGGGAAATAGCGAGCAACGAAGGTAACCTTCTCGCCGAATTCCTTTTCCATATTCTTAATGACTGGATAGTACGCGCCACACGCTTCGCACTCGAAGTCGAGATACTCGATGAGTACGATTGGACCGGCTTCTGCTCCCTTGGTGTAGTCGTCAGAAGCGACCGGCGGCACGCTCATCGCCGGAGGAGGAGCGGGACGCGACCAAAGCACAACGATAAAGATAAGTGAACACACGAGACCGATGATGAGAAGAATGTTTGTTGAATTTTTCATGACAGTAGTTAGTACACTAAGCAGCTTTATCCTTACGATTTCGCTCATACGCGAAGAACGCAAGAATGAGCATTGAGGCGAACACGAGGATGCCCATGAATGGGATCGTAATGAACCCGAACGTGAGTATCGGCGATTCGGTACATGCTGGGAACAATCCGCCTGACGAACACGGGAGTGCAAGCATATTACCGAGTACTAGTCCCTGAAAGTGATAGTAGTAATGGTAAAGCGCGTACCCAAGCCCGAAGAGCGCAAGAATTGCCGTAGTGAAGTGCGCTTCTCGCGTCTTGCACCATGCCGCCACGAACGCGACGACGCTTATCGGAAACAGGAAGATGCGTTGCCACCAGCAGAGTTCGCAGACCGGTGTCTGGTACACAAGCTGATACAGCAACGCTCCGCCTATCGAGAGAAGCGACAGGAGCCCGATCGCCATCAGGAAACTTTCGTAGCGATACTTCAGGATTGCGCTTCGAGCCGAGGGAATTAATAAGTACGCAACGAGACCGATGACAAGCGGGAGTGCAATAGCGAAGAGCGCAACGCTTAGGAAAGATGAGTAGATTTCTATATCCATGCGCTTCTAGAAATCAAACAGCTCTCCGAGGAACCCTTCCTTGCGCCGACCGCGCCCGTATCCGCCTTGATGATCATCCTCATCATACTCTTGTTTCGAGCGCTCGCGAGGTTCGACGCGAGGCTGAGAATCAGCCTTGTTAATAAGCTTGTCGAGTTCGCCGCGATCAAGCCATACGCCACGACATTGTGGACAATAATCAATCTCTACGCCGCTTCGCTCTGACATCTGAAGTTGGGTGTTGTCTATTGGGCAGTTCATATAGAGTTCTTAGTTATAAATTGCGGTTTCAATCTTTTCCGTGATTGCGGAATACGGCAGTGCGCCTGATACCGGATATTTCTCTCCGTCTTTCCCGATGATGATGGTCCATGGTGTTCCCTGTCCTCCAGTCGCCATAGCGTTCTGCGCCTCAGCCTCTATGTGTGCGTCGTAGCGACCACTTGTCTGACACGACACGAACGCGGTCGCATCGAGACCGACAGTTTTCGCAATCTTCGGAAGTTCGGACGCTTCAAGTCCGTCGTTCGATGGTGTGATTTCGTAGAGACGGTCTGCATATTTCCAGAACGCATCGTTGCCGCCTTGCTCATTAGCACACTCAAGTGCGACTGCTTCTGCTCGTGCTTTCTTATGGAGCGAATCGAGTGGGAAATGGCGATAGACCCAGGCAACTTTCCCGTCAGCGCCATACTTATCCATCACCTGCTTTAGCGTCTCGTGGTAGCGCTTACAGAACGGACATTCGGTATCGGCGTATTCAACAATAAATACGTCTGCGTTCGGATTTCCTCTAATGTGATCCGATGAGGAGACAGGCGCTACGGCTTCAAGAGCCTCGGCCGCCGCCTTTTCATCTGCTTTAGTAGGACCTTGGGCAACCTGTGTACCGTCTCCTCCCCAATAGATTGCTCCAGCAACGACAAGCGCACCGAGCACGACCGATAGAGGAGTTAGGTATTTCTCAAGTTTTGGATTCATGGAGGTCTCGTTAGCGGCCATACCATTTAGCAAGATATCCCTTTAAAGTTTCGATCTCTGAGGTATTGGAGTCGACAATACTCTGTGCGAACTCCTTTAGCTCGGGCCGCTCGGTTTTCCCGAGCATGAGCTTTGCCATGCTGACCTGTGATTCATGAAGCGTAATCATGTTCTCGATGAACGTTTCATCTCTTGCAATGCCCGTTCTCGATAGAAGCTCCTGAACCATGTCGTTTGGCGTAGTGGCGTGCTGTCCGCCGCTTTCTATAGATTCTCCAGATGTCGACGTATCGCCTGGTAACGGATGATTCTTCCCGCTACCGACAAGATACCCGCCGACTCCTCCAAGTGCGAGAGCGACAAGTATCGAAATAATGACTGACTTTTGCATAGCTAATGTATTCGTTAGTTAGTAACCGCACAGAACGAATACACGCTTAGTACGCTTTCGAGTTCAAAAGTCCTTGAGCAAAGAGTATTTGATAGAGAGTGGGAGAGGAGATGCGACGTCGAGCAAAAACCGTTGAGTCTTTAACGCCAAACAAAAGCAGAGCGAACGCTACGACTACTGGGAGAGCTAGGACGAGGAGATTTACCATAGTCGGAGTTCCTGTGAGTGCACCCTGCCAGTGGCTGATGTGGTGGAGCGCAGCCATCGGACATACAGATTCCTCTGTATCGCCAAAAAAGCACTTTGAATCAAGTCCTTGTGGAGTTATGGCGCTTATGCTCGAAGGCCCCATCGCTACAACAAAAGCGAGAGCTAGCGATAAGAACCCGAAGAGGACTGTCTTGCCGAACATGCTTCTAGTATACCAATTCCCTGCCCGCCCTGTTGAAGACTAATCAAGCGGCATTTCTAGCTTATGGCTATGAACTTTCGTTAAAATAAATGTGAGGAGAGGCATTGGAAGTATGCGGAGAAATGCGTTGGTAGCGCGGTACGGCAACCGTAATTTGCCGGATATTACTTTCACAGGACCGAGTGCGTTCTTCTGAGTTTTCTCAGCATACGGCCGCATGTGTGACTCGTAGGCAGCGAACGCTTTCTTGTAATCGCTCTCTTCCGCAAGTTTCTTCGCAAGGATATATCCGCCCGCCATAGCAAGTGACGCACCAGTTCCAGATGCTGGCGTTGGACAGTGCGCTGCGTCGCCTATGAGAGACACACGACCCTTGCTCCATGTAGGCATGACGATCTGCGTGAATGAACCATGGAAGACCGCATCGTCATCGGTGAGCGAATCCATGATTTCAAGGAAGGTCTTGTCGTACTTCCCGTATTCTTTGCTTATAAGCGCGTGGCGCTCCTTGGTAGCAAGGTCGAGATACGGTGTTTCCTTGCGGAAGATATAGCCGCCCACCTCATCATTACCAATCGCGTGATATGCGAGGAGGAAATCCTGACCCCGAACCATCTTTAGGTCATTCTTTCCTGCTACCGGCCTACCAGTGCGGTTTTTAATGATGAAAGCAAAGTATGCGACGTCTAGATACTTTTCAAAACCCTCTCCAAATACGAGTTTCCGAGTCTTCGAGTTAACCCCGTCCGCTCCGATAACTAAGTCGAATCTATCCTTGGAACCATTTGTGAAAGCGACGTCGACACCGTATTCATCTTGTGTCAGCGATGCGATCTCCGTACCGAAGCGGAAATCAACGTCATTTTTGATGAGATCGTAGAGAACAAGATGGAGATCGGCGCGACTAAGCATGATGCCGCTATTGTCGTTGTGGAGTTCAGGCGATGCATCGACGCGCATGACGAGTCTCCCTTCTTCATCAGAAATTATGTTGTTCGTGAGCAATGTCTCGTATTCCTTTAGCTTTGAGAGAATGCTCATTTTCTCTGCAACCTTCTGTCCTATCTGCTTATTCAGGGCTAGCAGATAGCCGATATGCTTAAACTCTGGCGCAGACTCAACAACTACCGGAGTAAATCCATTCTTACGAAGAAAATATGCGAGGGTAATTCCTCCGATACCGCCACCTGATATGAGAATCCTTTTGCCTTTCTCCATTACCGCAAGTATATCGTGCAAACTAAAAGCCGCCCTAGGGCGGCTTTTAGTTCTTGAATACGGCGCTCAGCCGGTATGCCTTTTCTGATTGGAGAAACTTTCCCTAAGTTATCGACGCGTCTCGTGCGGGATAACCTAGCTCGAGTTGGCTGGGGGACTAGGACCATGAGTACATTTCTCTCCCTCGCATAAAAACTCGTCGTCACTCGTTTTTTGCTGGGCACCGCCTCGCTCCCGCATCTGCTGAGGCGGGTCCCGCTCCGGCGTTCGAGTCCTAGACGTGAAGCACCCCGCGCTTCACTTCCCCACATCAAAAACTGCTACGCACTTTTTGCTGGGGGACTAGGATTCGAACCTAGATTGACGGGACCAAAACCCGCTGT
>CAYMZP010000007.1:0-30756 GCA_964395025.1 uncultured Candidatus Saccharibacteria bacterium | reverse complement strand
CAAAGGACGCAAGCGATGAATGGGCGCTCAAGGTGAAGGAACTCATCGACACGATGGATTCTTACTTCCCAGACCCTGTTCGCGAAACCGACAAGCCGTTCCTCATGGCAATTGAGGACATCTTCTCAATTGAAGGTCGCGGTACCGTTGTTACGGGCCGTATTGACCGCGGTATTGTGAAGGTAGGTGAAGACGTAGAAATCGTTGGTCTTAAGGAAACGACGAAGACTACTGTTACGGGTATTGAAATGTTCAACAAGCAACTTCAGGAAGGTCAGGCCGGCGACAACGCAGGTATTCTTCTTCGTGGTACGAAGAAAGAAGATGTGCACCGCGGTCAGGTTATCTGTAAAGTTGGCTCCGTAACTCCGCACACCGACTTTGAAGCCGAGGTATACATCCTTGGTAAGGACGAAGGAGGCCGTCACACGCCGTTCTTCTCTGGTTACAAGCCTCAGTTCTACATCCGCACCACTGACGTTACCGGCGAAGTGACCCTTCCAGACGGTAAGGAAATGGTGATGCCGGGCGACACAGTTACCTTCAAGGTAAAGCTCGTGGCTCCGGTCGCTATGGAAGAACAGATGCGCTTTGCTATCCGCGAAGGCGGAAAGACGGTGGGTGCAGGTGTGGTAACCAAGATTACTGCATAAGGAGGTACACAGGAAACAGCGAACAGAAATCCATTACTGTGACCTGTTATCTGTCCTGCTGTTAACTACACTCCCTATGGCTACCGCAACCAAAAAAACAAAAAAGGCAGAAACCCCTGCCTCCGGTGCGGAACCAAAACTCCGTATTCGGGTCCGCGCGTACGAGCATAAAATCCTCGACCTCTCAGTGAAGCAGATTATGGACACGGCACATCGCTTTGATGCGAAGATTGTCGGACCTATTCCACTTCCAACGGAGGTAAAGCGCTGGACGGTGAACCGCTCTACGTTCGTCCACAAAGACGCACGTGAGCAGTTTGAGATGCGCATTCATAAGCGTGTCATAGACATCATGTCGCCAAATCCAAAAGTGATTGAAGCTCTCACGAACCTCAATCTCCCTTCTGGAGTAACGATTGATGTAAAAATGGTGTAACCCGAAAGGGGAGACCAAAACACAAACCGCCCCCGCAAGGGGGCGGTTTGCGTTTTTAGTGGGGAAGAGCGAAAATGTGTGCATGAACTTTTTTGGAACATCTAAGGTTGAAACGGGAGGAGCTCCTGCTCAGATGGAGCTTACCCCTGCACAA
The DNA here is from genome assembly GCA_964395025.1 of uncultured Candidatus Saccharibacteria bacterium. Lineage (GTDB taxonomy): Bacteria > Patescibacteriota > Minisyncoccia > Phycocordibacterales > Phycocordibacteraceae > C7867-001. The sequence continues at coordinate 29,513 of CAYMZP010000007.1, read as the reverse complement.
CAAGAGACACAGACACAAATTGACGCGCTTCAGGCACAGATAGTGCAAATGGAAAGAGAAAGAGCAATTGCAAGCGCGGCAGGGCAGGTGGAAGATACCACTCTAGAAGAGCGTCAAAAGATTTCTCAAGAAATTATTCGTCTTAAGGGGGTATTGGCAGGTCAGGGTCGCTCTGCTGCATAGTAAAGAAAATCGCTTGCGTATTTTCTAAGCTCCCTGTATAGTCCCCCTAAATCGCTACGTACCCCCTAGGGCAACCTTCGGGAGACCAATGGCCAAGGACTCCTTTCGGAGACCGCGCCATTAGGCGCGGTTTCCAATTCTAAAATGAAATTCATCATTGCCCGCAAAGACCGCATGACCCAAATCTTCGACGAGAAGGGTGTTGTGCATGCCGGTACTATTCTCAAAGCTGGTCCTTCCGTCGTTACACAGGTAAAGACGGTAGAGAAGGACGGCTATGCAGGTGTGCAGGTAGGATATGACGCACAGAAGAAAGAGCGCGTGAACAAAGCTCAGCGCGAAACGAAAGCGTTTAAAGTACTCAAAGAACAGCGTGGAGACGTAGGAGAGCTTGCTGTTGGTTCCATTATCAGCCTTGACGCGTTTGCTGTTGGGGACGAAGTGAAGGTAGTTGGCACCAGCAAGGGAAAGGGTTTTCAGGGTGTGGTGAAGCGTCATGGTTTTGCCGGCGGTCGTCGTACGCACGGTCAGAAGCACTCTGAGCGTGAACGCGGTTCCTCAGGCGGTGGTCCCGGTCGTGCCGGCGGTCGCGTGGCTCCGGGCATGAAAATGGCCGGTCGCATGGGCGGAAATCGCATCACGGTTCCTAATCTTCGCGTACTCCACGTAGATGCCTCTCTTGGAGAAATCATTATTTCAGGTGCCGTACCGGGTCCACGTGGTTCTATTGTGGAAGTGATTGCCGCATAACCTATTTTCATATGGCACCAATTAAAAAAACAACGACGAAGAAGGCAAAGGAGGCAGTAACCTCTGAAGCTCCTGTCTTTACCATGGCCGGCAAGTCTGCAGGCACCGTGGCACTTCCTGCGGAAGTGTTTGGCGTAGCGTGGAATGCAGATCTCGTGCATCAGGTAGTTGTGGGCATGCAGGCAAACGCCCGTGAAAACTCCGCACACACCAAAAACCGCGGTGAAGTGCGCGGAGGTGGTAAGAAACCTTGGAAACAGAAGGGAACTGGTCGTGCACGCCACGGCTCAACACGTTCTCCTATCTGGGTAGGTGGCGGTGTGGCGCATGGTCCTCGCTCAGATCGCGACTACTCGGTGAAGATAAACCGCAAAATGCGTGTCGCTGCGCTCATGTCACTTCTTTCAAAGAAGCTTTCTGATGGTGAAGTGATTTTTGTGGACACCCTTTCTTTCCCTGCTCCAAAGACCGCAGATGCCGTGGGTGCGCTTAAAGCAATTGCAAAAGCAGCAAACGCAGAAGCACTCACGAAGAAGTCTAAGAATGCTGCACTCATTGCGCTTTCTACCAAAGACACTGCAACAGAGAAGTCTCTCCGCAACATTGGAAACGTACTGACAGAAGAAGTGCGCAACTTGAACGTCGTAGACCTTGCCACGAAGAAGTACCTCATCATTGAAAAGCCGGTAGAAGCGGTAGCGGCACTTGCTTCACGTATCGCTAAGAAATAATCATATGGCACTTTTCGGAAACAAAAAAAAGACGGCGAAGAAAGATTCAGCACCTGCTGTTTCTCGCAAAGCTAAGGAGGTAAAAGACACAGCAGGACGCCTTGAAGGTGCGCTTACGGCTCCTTGGCTCTCTGAAAAAGCACTTATTGGTACCGAACGCGGTGTGTACGTTTTTGCTGTACCTGCTTCAGCTACCAAAACACAGATTGCCGGTGCTATTGAAAAGATTTACAAGGTGGTGCCACGCAAAGTGAACATCGTAAACTTGCCACGCAAAGCAAAAGCACTTCGCACACGCCGTGGGGTAGGGTACCGTGCACAGCGCACCAAAGCGTACGTATACCTTGCTAAAGGTGAAACGATTACGTTTGCATAACCTATACGAGTATGAAGACCTACAAGCCATATACCAAAAGTCGTCGCGGAATGAGCACCCTCCCATACAAGGAGCTTCTTTCTGGCGACCGCCCAATGAAGGCACTCGTTTCTGGTCGTAAAGATCGTGCAGGCCGTAACGCTGACGGACGCGTGACTACGCGCCATCAAGGAGGTGGACACAAGCGCCGTTTCCGCGACGTAGATTTCACCTACGACAAGCGCGATATTCCTGCAAAGATTGAGACCGTTGAGTACGACCCATACCGCACGGGCTTTATCGCACGCGCGCTTTACGCAGACGGTGCACGCCGCTACGTACTTGCTCCGAAGGACCTCAAGGTAGGGGATACGTTTATCGTGGGAGAAAATGCCCCAGTCAAAGTAGGAAATCGTCTTCCTCTTTCAAAGATTCCTACCGGTACATTTGTGTACAACGTTGAATTGAAGCTTGGTGGTGGTGCACGTGTAGCTCGCTCTGCAGGTATTTACGCAGAAGTGGTAGCGCATGACGGAGGCTACGCACAGCTCAAGATGCCTTCTACGGAAATCCGTAAGATTCCTGATGTGTGCTACGCATCTATCGGTTCTGTAACGAACGAAAACTCACGCCTCGTGAAGTACGGCAAGGCAGGACGCTCTCGCTGGAAAGGTATTCGCCCAACGGTACGTGGTACTGCCATGAACCCAGTAGATCATCCACACGGAGGTGGTGAAGGACGTCAGGGCCGTGGTCTTCGTCGCGCAAAGAGTATGTGGGGCAAGCCAACCGGCAAGGGTCAGAAGACGCGTACGCCGAAGAAATACTCCAATCCGTTTATCGTTACTCGCCGAAAGGTTGGAAAGAAGAATCGCGGATAATACACAAAAATCCCGCCTCGAGGCGGGATTTTTGCTATTGGTATTTGATCTTTACATTCACAAGATTCCCGAGAGGAAAGGACGTTTTCTGAGTGCCAATAGCCCACGGACCCACTTGGTATGGAGGGAAGATAATAACGAGTTCGTCACCCTCAAGGTAGAAATATTGGAAATTTGGCGCATCAGGAGTCGTTCCGCTTTCTAGGTATTCTTCATTTACGTCTTCCCCAAGACGTGTACGTATCTGGGCACGCGACTCTTCCGAAAGGAAGGCAAGGTACTCATCCCCTTCAAACAAGTTCCCAATCAAAAGTTCCTGACCCGTTTCTTTGTCCCACGTAAATGTTTTGTATGAAGCGTTTGGATGTGCACCGAGCGTATCTTCATACAGCGTGAAGACATACGAAATGGTGCTTGGTGACTCGTGCGCCTCATATGAAATTTGAAGTGTGTATTTTCTTTCACCACCAAGCCCAAGGAGTGCAATATCTTCCTCAGTAAGAGTGCGCACCCCACTTTGCTCTAGGAAGCTTTCTATAGTTGCTCTGACGAAGCCATCCATAAGCGTAAGCGCGTTTTCTCCGGCCGTACCAGAAAGTGTGGTGGAGCTCGGAAGTGTTGCTTCTACGCGGTAATATGGCTTTTCTTCTTCTATTTTCTTGTCTGCCTGAAGGTTCGCTAGGGGCTTTTCGGGGGAGGAGGTAGACGACTGCCGGCCGTTTTCTAGGTACGCAGCAACGAGGCTCCCAAGGACGATAAGCACGATAATACCAAGGAGCAGGAAGGTTTTGTAATTCATATCCTAGAATAATACCGCGCTCTCGTAGCCCCACCGCACCAATGTTTGACCCCACACCAGTAGGCGCATCACGCCAAGGCGTTTATTGGTCTAGCGGGCAAAGCGGGAAAATAAATAATAGGACACGTAGTATTAAAATGTATACCGCGTACTGAAGACTGAATGCGCCTACTGGTGTAGGGGTTTGACAGCACGGTTTCCCTAAGGTACATTTGCGCTATCTCGCGTTTCCCGCGGGTTTTTAATTGCATGGCTCGCTCACTTAAAAAAGGCCCATACGTCGACGTAAAGTTGATGAAGAAGGTCAAGGACAAGAAACCCGCATCTCTCGGGGTTGTTAAGACGTGGGCACGCAATTCACAAATCCCGCCTGAGTTCGTTGGCTTCACCTTTGGAGTCCATAACGGCAAACAGCATGTAGAGGTCCTCGTGACTGAAGACATGGTGGGGCACCGCCTCGGGGAGTTTTCTCCTACGAAGAAGTTCACCCGCCACGGCGGTAAGATGCAAAAGGATCTTGAACAGAAGCAGAAAGACTCTGAAATTGCTGCTGCAAAGGCTGCTAAGGAAGCACCTGCTGCCAAAAAATAGTCTATGAAAGCTTCTCTCAAAAGTCATAACCAACCGCCACGCAAGGTACGCCTTGTAACGGAACTCGTAAAAGGGAAGACTGTTTCCGAAGCTATTGCCGCACTTACCTTTCTTCCAAAGCGTGCTGCGGAGCCTATTAAGAAGCTCATTCTTTCTGCTGCGGCGAACGCAAAAGCAAAGGGAGAAAATCCTGACGCACTCAAAGTCAAAAACATCACGGTTGATTCTGCAGGTATGCAGGTGAAGTACATGCCACGTGCTATGGGTCGTGCAACACCTATACGCCGTCGCAAGTCGCAGGTACACGTAGAACTCTCCGCATAACTTTTTTATGACACACACCGTACATCCTTACGCACACCGCCTCGGCATTATTCGCGACTGGAAGAGTCGTTGGTTTGCGGGTGACAAGAAGAGCTACCGCGAAAATATTCTCGTAGACGAGAAGATTCGTCGTTTCGTAAAAGAAAAGCTTGCAGGGATGCACGTAGCAGACGTTGAAATTGAACGCTCACAGAGCGAAGTACGCATCGTGGTACACACCGCACGCCCCGGCCTTGTCATTGGTCGTTCAGGAGAGAATGCAACAAAACTCCGCAAGCAGATGACGGATGTTATTCGCACCGTAGCCCCTTCTCATGGTCGCACCGTGAAGCTTGATATCGTGGAAATTCGTCAGCCTGAAACGAGCGCCATGGTGGTAGGACAGATGGTAGCTGAAGGTCTTGAAAAGCGCCTTCCATTCCGTCGCGTACTTAAAGGAACCATAGAGAAAGTGATGGCCGTACGCGAAGTAGTGGGTTGCCGTATCGTTATTTCTGGACGTCTTGGTGGCGCTGACATGTCTCGTATTGAGCAGATTAAGAAAGGTCGTATTCCACTTCAAACCTTCCGCGCAAACATTGACTACGCACACTACGAAGCACACCTTCCATACGGCCAGATTGGTATTAAGGTTTGGATTTACCTTGGCGACACGTTCGCAAAGGATGCGCAGAAGCAGCCGGCACAGCGCTCATAATTTCTTATGCTTTTCCCTAAAAAAGTAAAACACCGCAAGTGGCAAACTGGACGTAAGTCTCCGGAGCGTCTCATGCGCCCAGATACGCGCGGTACCACCGTTGCGTTCGGCTCACACGGCCTTAAGGCAACGACTCCTGCGCGCCTTACCTCAAACCAGATTGAGGCAGCTCGTAAAGTGCTTACGCGTGTAACCGGAAAGGGAGGTAAGCTCTGGATTCGCGTATTCCCAGACCGTCCTATCACCCAGAAGCCAGCAGAAGTGGGCATGGGTTCGGGTAAAGGAGATCCGAAGTACTTTGTGTTTGAAGTACGCCCCGGTCGTGTACTTTTTGAACTTGACGGCGTTGAAGACAAGGTTGCTCGTGAGGCAATGCGTCTTGCAGGAGGCAAGCTTCCTATGAAGACGAGCGTCATCACTCGCGCATAATTTCGTATGGCAAAGAAAACCGATTACATGAAGAAAGAAACAGGGGAGCTCGTGAAAGAGCTTGCAAAGTTTCGCGAAGAGTTGCGCAAACTCCGCTTTACGGCAGCGGGTGCACGCACCAAAGACACGAGCGCACGCGCTAAGGTACGCAAGGATATTGCGCGCATTTTGACGGCGCTTACCGCTAAGAAAGCATCATAATTACCATGACTACCACCACTACCAAACCACAGAGCATGAAGGGCGTCGTCGTAAAGACGGCAATGAAAGACACGGTCACCGTGGCGGTATCTCGCTACGTGAAGCATGCAAAGTACAAGAAGTACCAGACCCGCACAAAGAAGTATTTGGTGCATAACCCCGGAAACACGGTTGAAGTGGGGCAGACCGTCACCATCGTTGCGTGCCGTCCTATTTCTAAGATGAAACGCTTCAAAATAGCGTAACCACCTATGATTCACGACCGCTCAATTGTTACCGTTGCAGATAACTCAGGCGCAAAAGTAGCGCGCGTTTTCAAAGTGCTTGGAGGAAGTAAGCGTCGCTACGCAGGTCTCGGAGACGTGGTTGTAGTTTCTATTCAAACGGCAGAACCACGTAAGCCGGTAAAGAAGAAAGATGTATGCCGTGCAGTTATCGTGCGCCAGAAGAATAAGTATCGTCGCGCGAACGGCTCATATATTTCTTTTGACGACAATGCTGTCGTACTTGTTGAAAAGCAGGGTAAAGAAATGGGTCCTAAGGGTAACCGCGTGTTCGGTCCTGTGGCGCGCGAACTTACCGAAAAGGGATGGTCAAACATTGCCTCTCTTGCCCCTGAAATCGTCTAACCCTCCTACGTATGATTACTAAAATGAAAGTGAAAAAGGGCGACACCGTGAAAGTAATTTCCGGTAAAGACAAAGGAAAGGAAGGCGTCGTGCTAAGCGCATTCCCAAAGACCCGCCAGGTGGTGGTGGAGGGTGTTGCTGTTGCAAAGCGCTCTTTGCGCAAGTCTGGTCGCGGACAGTCAGGACGTATTATTGAACGCCCAATGCCAATAGACGCTTCTAACGTTGCGCTTTCTAAGAAAGCAGTGAAGGCAGAAAAGAAGCCAGCAAAGGCGCCAAAAGCAGAGGAACCTGCCTCCTAGTATCTAACCAATCTCTTTATGATGCTTACCAAAGAAAAATTGAAGAACGCGTTTTCCGCTCTTAAGGAAAGCCAGGGTTACAAAAACCCAATGCGCACCCCTCGTCTCGTGAAGGTGGTGGTCTCTTCCGGTACCGGAAAAGCAAAGGACAAGAACCGTAACGCTCTTGTATCTGAGCGCATGACCCTCATCACGGGCCAGAAGCCATCTCCTCGTGCTGCAAAGGCGTCTATTGCGCAGTTCAAGATGCGCGAAGGAGACGTCATTGGTTTTGCTGCAACGCTTCGCGGTGCTCGCATGCATGCCTTCCTTGATAAGCTCATTCACATTGCGCTTCCTCGTACGCGCGACTTCCGCGGTATCGCAGAAACGGCAGTGGACGACATGGGCAACCTCACCATCGGCATCAAGGAACACACTATTTTCCCAGAAACTTCAGATGAAGACCTTAAAGACGTCTTTGGTCTTGCAATCACCATTGTCACCACTGCAAAGAATAAGGAAGAGGCGAAGGCATTCTTCACGTATCTCGGTATTCCGTTTAAGAAATAGGTCACTGTAGATACGTGCAACAAACAGTAAAAGCGACCGCTCCAATGGGCGGTCGCTTTTACAGTTATACCTATTTGCTACTTTTGCGCTCCAATCTTTCGGCAATATGGATTAATTCTTCGAGGCGCTCTACTTCTTTCCTGCTTCGTTTTCGCTGATCGGCAGGAAGTTCATTGTTTTGAGACAAAGCCAGCTCTTCTGCGTGCATAGCTCGCAGTTGTGTGCTGGTGAGACCTTGCTCCCGTATGAGTTTCTCTTTTTGAACTATGCGGGGAAGAAAGGCCCGTTTTGCCCCGCTTCCAATTGCTTCGCCAATGTTTTTCACATACTTAGTGTAATACGAGAGGCGTACATTCACACCATGTGATCCAGAGGCGGGTCGTTTGACACCCCCCATAACCTCTGGTAATTTAGCCGTACGCCCTCAGCGGCATTTTTTAATGCCCAGCGAGTGAGGATAACCAGGAGGCCTTCGGGTGCCTGGTTCCCGAGCGAGCGACGGTGTATCTCAATACATGGCAAAAACCTCACAACTCGCTCGCCTCGCAAAGAAGCAGCGCCTCGTCAAAAAGTACGCAGCAAAGCGTGCAGCCCTTAAAGCTGCCGGTGACTTTGAGGCGCTTCAAAAGCTTCCTAAGAGCTCTTCTCCAGTTCGTATCAAAAACCGTTGCGCCGTTTCCGGTCGCTCTCGCGGATACATGCGCGCATTCGGTCTTTCCCGTATTCAGTTCCGTGAACTTGTCCGCGAGGGCAAGATTCCGGGCGTAAAGAAAGCATCATGGTAACCGACCGCGTAGGAGATTTCATAATCCGCCTGAAGAACGCAGGAGCTATCGGCTCCGAGCAAGTTTCGCTTCCATACTCAGCGCACCTTGAAGCTATTGCAAAGAAGCTTAAACAGCTTGGCTTCGTGTCTGAAGTTTCCACCTCTGGAAATGGCAAGCGCATGCTTGACGTCGTGCTTGCGTACGACGAGCGTGGGAACCACAAGATTCACGACGTAAAGCGTGTTTCTAAGCCTGGTCGTCGTCTCTACGCTTCTACCCGCGATGCACACCGCGTGAAAAATGGTCTTGGTGCACTCGTACTTTCAACCCCAAAGGGTGTGCTCTCTGATGCAGAGGCACGTAAGAACCGTGTTGGAGGCGAAACCCTCTTTGAGGTCTGGTAATCACTGTTGTATGTCACGCCTCGCAAAGAAACCAATCGTTGTGCCACCGAAAGTAACCGTTACCATTGCTGATGGTGCGCTTACGGTGAAAGGTGCGAAAGACACTCTCACACGCAAAGTGCATTCTTTCGTGAAGATGGAACTCACTCCAGAAGGCGTAGTCATTGCTCCGGTAAACAACACCCGTCTTGCAAAAGCACTTACCGGCACGTTTGCTTCACACCTTCGCGGAATGATTGCAGGCGTTGAAACTCCTTTCAAAAAGACACTCATCCTAAACGGGGTTGGGTACAAGGTAGACCTCAAGGGCAAGGACCTCGTTTTTGGTGTGGGCTTCTCACATCCTGTGACGATTCCGGTACCTGAAGGAATTACTGCAGCAGTTGCAAAAAACGTTATTACGGTAGAAGGACCAGACAAGCAGAAGGTCGGTCAGTTCGCTGCTATCGTGCGTGCGGTAAAGCCACCAGAGCCATACCTTGGTAAGGGTATTAAATACGAAGACGAGGTCATTCTTCGTAAACAAGGCAAGAAAGCCGTCTAAACTTTTATGGCAAAAACTTCAACCAAAGAACTCTCTCGCACACGTCGCCATGCGCGCGTTCGTGCAAAAATTTCTGGCACAGCAGAGCGCCCACGCCTTGCGGTCTTTCGTAGTAACCGCTTCGTTTCTGTACAACTTATTGATGACACGGCAGGGAAGACTCTTGCACAGGCACATGGTCGTGAGTTTAAAGGCGCACTTTCTGCACAAGCAGAAAAAGTGGGTACCGCAATTGCTGAGCGCGCAAAGAAGGCTGGTATTAGCACAGTGGTCTTTGACCGCGGTGGCTACGCCTACGCTGCTATGGTGAAGACGCTTGCAGACTCTGCACGTGCAGGTGGCCTCACTTTCTAATTTATTGTATGACTGACACTACGACTATGGAACCGAATACAGCAGTACAGGCACCTGAAGCACAGACTGAGCGTCCGCGTGGTCGTGGACGTGCAGGCGGTGAACGCGGTCGTGGCCGTGGTCGCGAGCGCGCACCTCGTGAACGTTCCGAGTTTGATCAGGCAACGATTGACGTGCGCCGTGTGGCCCGCGTGATGGCCGGCGGACGCCGTTTCTCTTTCAGTGTGGTTGTCGTTATTGGTGACCGCAAAGGTCGCGTGGGAGTGGGTATCGGCAAAGGTGCAGACACCGCACTTTCTATAGACAAAGCAGTGCGCGACGCAAAGCGTAACCTCATCACTGTTCCTCGCACGAAAACCGGTTCTATCCGCCACGACGTTTCAGCAATGGAAGGCCCATCTCTCGTGACCATCATCCCATCTCCGGGTCGCGGTCTTGTGGCAGGTTCTGCTATGCGTACCGTACTCGAGTACGCAGGCGTAACGGATGTCGTTGCAAAAATTCTTTCTCGCACCAAGAACAAGCTCTCTATTGCGCGCACCACTGTGCTCGCGCTTAAGGAACTTCGCGGATAATATTCTCTTGTATGCAGACGAACACTCTTAAAGCAAAGACCAAGCGCATCACTTCAGTTCGTGTAGGGCGTGGAGGTAAGCGCGGAAAGACCTCAGGACGCGGTACCAAGGGTCAGAACGCACGTGCAGGACGCAAGAAGCGCCCAGAAATGCGTGACCTCATCAAGAAGCTTCCGAAGCTTCGCGGTCATGGTAAAAACCGTGCACGCACCGTGCGTGCAGACCGTGTACGCTTCACTCCAGTGAGCATTTCTGCACTTGAGTCAGCATTTAACTCAGGCGACGCAGTGACACACGCAACACTTCTCAAGGCAGGTCTTATAAAAACCGTCAGTGGTCGTATCGCACGCGCAAAGATACTCGGGGGTGGGGAACTTACCAAGAAACTTGAAGTGTCTGGTATTCCTGCTTCTGCTTCAGCAAAAACAGCAATTGAAAAAGCGGGCGGTTCTCTCCTCTCTTAGTCATGAATGCAATCGTACGTAGACTGAAGAGCATCTTTGGAGATCCGGTGCTCCGGATGCGCATTCTATTCCTTCTTGGCGCACTTGCCGTGTTCCGCGTACTTGCTGCTATTCCGATTCCGGGCGTGGACGAGGTACGCCTTGCGCAGTTTATAGAGAACAACCAATTCTTCGGGCTCCTCTCCGTCTTTTCTGGCGGTGGCTTCTCTCAGCTTTCTATTGTGATGCTTGGTGTTGGTCCATACATTACCGCAAGCATCATCATGCAACTTGCAACCGTGCTTTTCCCGAAAGTAAAAGCAATGTATTCGGAAGAAGGTGAAGCGGGTCGCACAAAGTTTATTGCATGGAGTCGCATGCTCACCATCCCGCTCTCTATTTTGCAGGCAGTTGCATTCCTTTCGCTCCTTGAGTCTCAGGGTGTAGTGACTTCGCTTGACCCATTTGCGTTTGCAGTGAACGTATTCCTCGTGGCCGCTGGTTCGCTCCTTCTTATGTGGATTGGCGAGCTTATTACCGAGTTTGGTATCGGTAACGGCGTTTCTATTATCATCTTTGCAGGTATTGTTGCTGGTCTTCCAGCAGGCGTTTCTCAGATTCTATTCACCGCAACGCCCGCAGCCATTCCGGCATATCTTGGCTTCTTGGCACTCGCACTCGCAGCTATTTTTGCGGTAGTGGTAGTTTCCGAAGGTGAGCGTTCCATTCCTATTGCGTACGCTCGTGCAGTGCGTGGCGCAGCAGCACAGCAGGGTGCAGCAACGTACCTTCCAATCCGCGTGCTTCAGGCGGGCGTGATGCCAATCATCTTCGCACTGTCACTTCTCCTCTTGCCACAGGTAGTACTCACCGGTCTTCAGGCAGTGGGTATTCCTGGTGTTGCTGGCGCAGCATCGGCATATGCTGCCTTCTCAGCAAATCCGTGGTGGCACGGCGGGCTCTACTTCATCTTTGTGGTGATGTTCACCTTCTTCTATACGTCAATTACGTTTGAACCAAAGCGTGTGGCAGACAACCTCCAGAAGACCGGTGCATTTATTCCTGGTGTACGCCCTGGCCCTGAAACGGAGCGCTACATTGGTGCAGTGGTAAACCGCATTACGCTCCCAGGTTCTCTCTTCCTTGGACTACTTGCCGTCATTCCGTTCATCGTGCAAGGCATTACCGGTATCACTGCCGTGCTTATTGGCGGTACCGCGCTTCTCATTGCAGTGAATGTGATTCTTGACCTTATCCGTAAGATTGATGCACAAGCATCTCTCCGCGAGTACTAAAAGCGCAAAACAACCATATCTGCTTTGTTGCTGCGCTCCGGTCCTCACTCGCGTCGCGCATCTAAGGTCGTTTTCCGCTTTTAGCAACGAAATGGTATAAACTCAACAACACCATGGAATTCAACACTGTTTTATTCATAGGTAAGCCAGGAAGCGGGAAGGGAACCCAGACTAAACTCTTGTCTGAGAAAACCGGCTGGCCCACGTTTTCTTCCGGTGATATGTTCCGCGCCTTTGCAAAAGAGGAATCTCCTGCAGGCCGTAAATACAAAGAGGAGATGGAGAGCGGGATGCTCGCACCCGACTGGTTTGCTGCCTACCTTTTCCAAAAGACGGTGTTTGGTCTTGACCCACAAAACGGCGTTATTTTTGACGGTTTTGCACGAAAGCTCCATGAAGCAAAAACAGTTATGGAGGTGCTTATGTGGATGGAGCGTCCTTTCACTGCGCTTCATGTGAAAGTGTCTGACGAAGAAATTCGGGACCGCCTCACCAAGCGTGGAGTGGATTCAGGACGTGCAGACGACAACGCCATTGAAAAGCGTCTTGAGGAATACCGCACCTATACTGAGCCGACGATAGACATGTTCCGCGAAGCAGGGAAGCTGATTGAAGTAAATGGCGAAGGAGCGGTAGAAGATATTCAGGCAGACATCCGAGCAAAACTCGGTATCAACTAAATGATTGTTAAAACTACACAAGAACGGGAGGGAATCATTGAATCGGGGCGACGTCTTGGTGTGGTTTTGGAAGAAGTGGCAAAGCACGCTGTCGCGGGCGTTTCTACTGCGGAGCTTGATGCGCTTGCTGAAAAGCTCATACGAGATGGCGGAGATACTCCTGCGTTTAAAGGCTATACACCCGAACGTTCAGCACGTCCGTACCCAGCCACGCTGTGTGTTTCTGTGAATGACGAAGTGGTGCACGGCATTCCAAACGAAGCACCGAAAGTTTTAAAAGAAGGAGACATTGTTGCGCTTGATCTAGGTCTTGTACACAAAGGATTTATTACGGACAGCGCAGTGACCGTCGGCGTCGGAAAGATAGATGAGAAGGCACAGAAGCTTCTTGAAACTACAGCGCGCGCACTTGAAGCGGCAATTTTTACCGCAATTCCGGGCGCATACGTTGGTGATATTTCTCATGCCACCGAATCTGCGTTCAAGAACTCTGGTTTCTCAGTCGTAAAACTTCTTGGTGGGCATGGGGTTGGTGCACACGTACACGAAGAGCCGTGGATTGCGAACGCAGGGCGTGCCGGTACAGGACCGAAAATTGTAGAGGGTATGGTGCTTGCGCTTGAGCCTATTGCAAACGAAGGGAAGGGAGGAATCACACTCGCTTCAGACGGCTATACATATCGTTCTAAAGATGGCTCGCGTTCTGCACACTTTGAGCACACCATTCTGGTGGAAAAAGACCGCACCATTGTCGTGACGCGACGTCCGTCGGAATTGCTTTAAATATTTTTTGTGTTATAACGTATGTGGATTGCACTTTCGCAGTCCATCAACGTATAGAAAGGAACCGCCATGTCGAAAGACAATGGAACCGCCTTGTCTGTAGGTCAATTTGCCGAACTCGCTGCCGCTCTTACTCGAGCTGCTCCGCGTAACATCGAGCCCGAACGAGCTGACTATTGGGCACGGCACGGGAAAGAGCTCGCTGAAATCCTCCTTGCGGGGATGGGCCCTCAACGGCCCGACACGCCGTTCGTGCCTGAGGAGTGGGTTCGGCTTGATGTCGGAGGTCAGAGCTCTGTGGAGCTTGAGGCGCTCTTGGCAGAACACGATGTCAGCCGGGTTTCGTATGTCGACAAAGACGTCGACAACAGAGCACTTTCGCTTTCTCCAAAAAGACAGCGGAATGTATCGTTCGCCCGCACAACTCCTGCCGAGCTTGGCTTTGCGAGAGAGCCTTTCACGCTCGATCTCATTCCGCGCATCGAGGCTGTGGGTGGCTCACTCTGCAGGCCCGATGATGTCTTCTCTATTGCGATGGCACTCGCAAAGGGAGAGATTACGACTCAGCGACACAGCGTCATCGTTCTCTCAAAACCTGTGGAAGACAGATTGGTTTGGAGTATTGATCGGATGACGAACGGAAAGTGGATGATTGGTCCTCAATCTGTCCATCCGACGAAGACGTGGTACCTGAAGAACGTGTACGATATCGTTTTCAGGATCTGAAGGTCCTCAGCAGAAGAGAGTACGGCGCCCCGCAGCAATTGTGGGGCGTCTTTTCTTTATCTGTACGCAGTGATAGACTCCGCTCATTAGAAGCGCCTACGGCGATTTTTTAGTAACTACCGCATGTCTACTGCACACCCAAAGAAAGAGCGTACGTTTGTCATAGTGAAGCCTGACGGCGTTCAGCGCGCGCTCATAGGTGAAATCATCAAGCGTTTTGAACGCACTGGCTTGAAGCTTATTGGACTCAAGCTCACCATGCTTGATTCCGACCGTATCTGGAAGCACTACAATAAAGACGATGCATGGTTCCTTAAAAAGGGAACGAAGATTGCGGAAGACCGTGCTTCTGCAGGGCTTCCGGTAGACAAAGAACCTATTGAATACGGAAAAGACATCATTCGTGCGCTTGAGAAATTTATGACCTCAGGTCCGGTCGTTATGATGGCGTGGGAAGGGAACTCAGCGGTGGCAGTGGTAACGAAGCTTGTGGGGGGCACTGAACCTGCAACGTCTGACGTCGGTACCATTCGTGGTGACTTCACCATAGACTCCTACAACATTGCAGCGATTGATGACCGCGCCGTGCGTAACCTCATACACTGCTCCGACACTCCAGAAAACGGCTCGGCGGAAATCGCTCTTTGGTTTAAGGAAGAGGAGCTCCTCTCATACCGCCTCGTAGACGACCAAATCCTCTACGACGTAAACCTCGACGGCATCTTGGAATAAAAAAAGGTTTCCTAAAGAAAACAGGCTCCGTACGGAGCCTGTTTTCTTTACTCCGTCTTTACTCTAACTGTTATTCCAACAGCTCTCATATCCTTCCAGAACATACTTCCCGTGCTTGTCCCCTATCTCTCACGGCCGTGAGAGATAGGGGACAAGTGGTGTCCACAGGACAGATTCGGAGGGGAGGTATACTGGTAGTGGGGCCGTTCTTCAATGCAACTTGCGTCAACTCAGGGAGTCTTATATCCCGCGTTTCCCGTGAACATTTTATGCTCTAAGGACGCGCGATGCGGGCACCCACCTATGATTATGAGTTGCCGTAAGGACGGCTCCACGATGCACCCCGCTTCATGGCGGGTTTCATCGTGTAAAATACATACATGAGACTTTGGTGGCTTGTTGCCGCTCTTTTGCTTTGTGGACTCTTGGCACACCTGCAATGGTGGGCAGTTGAGAACTTTATTTACTGGAAGCATGTGTGGTTTGACGTCTTTATGCATTTCCTGGGGGGCCTTTCACTTGGCGTGCTGTTTGTTGGGTTCTTGCATAAAAAATGCATCACTCTTTTCGTGATTCTTCTGGTAGTAGCATTTATTGGTTGGGAAGTGTTTGAGTATGTATTTGGTGTTCCTAGAGAAGCTAACTACGCATTTGATACCAGCGTTGATTTGTTTATGGATACTCTTGGTGCCGTTGTTTCTTATGCGGTGGCGCGATTAACGATATGGAAAACCGTTTGATGCTCACCCCATACGGGGGAGCCGGACAAGTTACCGGCTCACAGTTTCTCGTTTCGTATGGCGGCTCGCACGTTCTCATTGATTGCGGTATTGAACAAGGGAAAGATTTCTGCGAGAGCTGTTCCTTTGATGACTTTCCGTATGATGTGCCGTCCCTTCACGCGCTCGTAATTACGCATGCGCATCTTGACCATGTAGGGCGCGCACCACGACTCATGAAGGCAGGGTTCAAAGGTACGGTCTACATGACTCCGCCCACGCGAGACTTGGCGGAACTTATTCTTCGTGACTCTGCAGATATTTTAAGAAGGAACGCAGAGCAGAAAGGGGTCGCGCCGTTGTACGAAAATGAAGACGTGGATGCATTTTTAAACCGTGTAGAGCCTTTGCCGTATCGCACTGAAAAGGAAGTGGCTCCCGGCCTGTCACTGATGCTCCGTGATACGGGGCATATTCTCGGCTCAGCGAGTGCTCGTATTCGTGCGAGCGACGGCACAGCAGTTGCCGTCACAAGCGACTTAGGTGCTTCTCCCGCGGTTCTTCTTCCCGATGCAGAACCTATTACTGATGCAGACGCAGTGCTTATTGAAAGCGTGTATGGAGACCGACAAAACCCTGAGAGAGAATACCGTGTACCTATATTGAAAGAAACGTTCGCTCGCGCTATTGCTCGTGGCGGAGCAATTATCATGCCGTCGTTTTCCATGGAGCGCACCCAGCTCATGCTGTATGAAGTAGGTTCTTTAATGGAACGAGGAGAGATTCCGAAGATTCCCGTCTTCTTAGATTCTCCACTCGCTATTAAAGTAACGTCTGTATACCGGAAGTGGGCCAAAGAATACTTTAATGAAGACGCTAAGAAAGAGGCGTCACAGCATGACCTTTTTAATTTCCCATTCCTACGCCTCACAGAAGGTCGCGAAGAGTCTGAAGAGATAGCGCACGAAGAAAACCCAAAGCTCATTATTGCTGGCGCAGGCATGAGTCATGGTGGACGAGTGGGGAAGTGGGAACAGAGATATCTGCCAGACCCCAAGACCACGCTCATAATGGTGGGGTATCAGGCTCCTGGAAGTCCTGGACGTATTCTTCAAGGTGGTGCAAAGAAAGTGACGATTGACCGACAGGAAGTTAAAGTGAATGCAAAGATTGAAACACTTCACGGATGGTCAGGGCATGCAGATAGAGATGGGCTCTTGGCGTATGCAGAAACTTGTCTTCCGAACACTAAAGCGTTTTTAATAGGGCTTGGTGAACCTGCCTCCGCCCGTTTTCTCGCACAACGCATTCATGATTTCCTTGGTGTGCGGGCAAAAGTGCTTGCACAGGGTGAGACTGTTGTGGTGACAAAAAAGGGAATCGGAGAGATGTAAAAGAAAAAGCCTCGGATTTTCCGAGGCTTTTTCTTTCGCGAGTGTTATTTCACTTTCGTGAGAATGCGTGCAAACACTTCTGGGTGTTCTGAGGCGAGGTTCGCCATGATCTTACGGTCAAGTTCCACGCCACCCTTCTTAAGGGTTGCAATGAAGGTGCTGTAGTTTTTCACGCCGTTTTCACGAAGCGCCGCATTGAGACGGACAATCCATACAGAACGGTAGTCGTTCTTTTTATCGCGACGGTGTGCAAATGCATTCTTTCCAGCATGTACGAGAGACTCCTTTGCACGGCGTTCCTTCTTAGAACGCTCATGGCGGTAGCCCTTTGCGCGCGTAAGTACGTTACGGCGACGCTTTGCTGACATTACTCCTCCTTTAACGCGTGGCATACAAAATCAGTTAGTGGGTCGTATTAGTAAGAAAGAAATTGGCGACGCACCGCGTTCGTGACGTTAATCACGTTCGCTCGGCGCTTCAGACCCTTCGTGCGTCCGCGCTCCTTCGCGTTGAAATGGTCCTGACCGGGCTTGCGCGCGACCAGCTTCCCCTTGCGGGTGACCTTGATGCGTTTCGTGTATGACTTATTGGTTTTCATGGGTGTCAGCTTTTTCTTGGCGAGGAGCCTTTGCGCTCTTGTCAGCTTCTATGATTCCCGCGAACCCTTTCGGGGAGCGGGCTATTCCTTCAGAGACTTTGTACGCAAATGGCACGAGGAGCAGGAACTTTTCAAGGCGCGCTTTGAGGAAAGCTTCGTCCATACCTTTATATCGGCCCTTGAGGAAGAGTTCAGCACGCACTCGATGCCCTTCAGCGAGCCATTCGGCCGCCTTTTTGGCTTTGAGGCGCATATCGTTCTCCCCGGTACCAACCTTTATCTGGACTTCTTTGGTCTCAGAGACCTTTGCTTTCGCCCGCGCGGCGCTCTCTTTCTTGCTACGCTCGTACTCAAATTTACCATAATCCATCACTTTGGCAACCGGAGGGACCGCGTTCGGAGAGATTTCAATGAGGTCTAAACCCGCTGTTTGGGCCGCTTTTAGGGCCTCAGACAGGGAAATAACGCCGAGGTTTTCTCCGGCTGCTCCGATTACACGGAGTTTAGATGAGGTGAT
The DNA here is from genome assembly GCA_964395025.1 of uncultured Candidatus Saccharibacteria bacterium. Lineage (GTDB taxonomy): Bacteria > Patescibacteriota > Minisyncoccia > Phycocordibacterales > Phycocordibacteraceae > C7867-001. Next base: position 11,558 of record CAYMZP010000007.1, on the reverse strand, counting down.
TTCTTTATTGATGCGTGCTCGTTCGGTACTCAAGGGAATGTGTGTTAGGCAATGTAACACGCACTCTTGTCAATCACAACGCCTTTCTGCGCCGTGGACGTGGTCGACGGTAGGGAGGAGGTGGACCGTTTTTTTTCGTTTGCTTTCCAACTTCCTCAAAGAAAGGTCGGTACATGTCGTGTGCAGGAGGTATGGAAAGCTCGTTTCGGTTTACGCGGTCCGTAAACTCAACCTGTGCGTCTGTGATTACGACCAAGGGTTGGCATTCTGCTCCTTCACCCATAGCAAACACAGCCGTGGTCGCGAGTGAGTCTGCCACATTTGTACGGGATATTTTCATAGTGCGTCCAAAAATATCTTTCGTACCTCGGTAGTCTCGAATACCACGGAAGCCTGCGTAGCCCATAGAAACGCCCACGGCGCCCGCGCGAAGGGCTAAGACACGACTGTCTGGAATAAGTACTCCGAGATTTTTCACGCCATAGCGCTTTGCGAGTTCTTTGCGTAGTTCACGGGCAGATTTAAAACTGTCTTTCGGAAGCAGGATGAGTTTCCCATCGGCGTTTGACTCATCAATACCTGCAGAAGACATAAGGAGTCCGTCTTTGAGCGTGAGCCACGTGTATTGCGTACGAAGTGCGAACTCGCTTTCTTCGCGTATCACTCGCTCGCGAGTGTGTTCGTTTTCTATTGCTACTGTGCGTCCCTCAGCGAGCGCCACTATTTTTGAAGTAACAACGATAATACTGTTTTCTTTTACGCGCGGAATATATCGCACGATAAAGTCGGCGAGATTTTCTTTTTCACGAAAAACGCGTGTCTTAACCGGCCGTACTTGCATCTTTGTCTTTGAGGAATTTCACGCCGACGTACGCAAGCGGGGTATACAAAAGACCCATGAGTACTTTGTAGAGCCACCACGTAATGATGAGTGAAATGAGTACCGGCGTTTCGTATACACCAAGAAACGCAATGGTCATGAAGAGGACGGTATCAAGAAGCTGTGACCAAAGGTTTGAGAGTGTGGAGCGGAGCCAGAAGCGTTTCTCCCCAATTTTCTTTTTGAAAAAGAAGAATGAAATCACGTCTTGATACTCAGCAATGGCAAATGCAACGACTGATGCAATTGCAATACGCACCGTAAGACCAAAGATGGTTTCGTAGGAGCCTTCTGCCCAGTGGCCATTGGTTCCCCACGGAAGTGCGAGCGAGAGGAGGGAATATGCTACCCACAAAAGCGTGGAGACAATGCCGGCGAGGACAAAAAACTTTGCAACACGTTTTCCGTATACTTCGCCCACCACATCTGTCATAAGAAAGACGATAGGGAACATGAAAATGCCCACAGAAATATGAGATTCAAAAAGAAACGGCATCACTTTCATGCCAAGGGTATTCGCTGCGATGAGCGAGGTGAGATAGAGCGAAAGGGCGATAAGTAGTTTGCGGAGTGCTTTTTCTGAAAGATGGAATGGCGTAGACATGAGAAGCAGTATACGCGAGCACTGCGTAAAAGGGAGGCGTGTAGACAAAAGTGAAAAAATGTTGCAAAGTGTTTTTACTGCGTGCTGGAGTGGTGCAGAGCACTTCTCTTGAAGCATGCACGCTCGTTCTTTAGAGCGTTCACACGAACACAACACAAGGACCAGCCATGCGCAGGTTTCTTCTTTTGCTTGGGCTTTTCGCGGTTACCGGCTTTATCATGGTCGCCGCAATCGCACAGCCCACCGGCTTTAGCCGTACTGAAGTGAAGTCGGGTGGCATGCTCTCGCTTGCCTGCGAAGAGGTGTACGGGCTCAACCCGAAACGCCTCTCGTCGGCGCCGTGCTGGGAGGGTGCACAACACCCTGACGGCACGGTGGTCGCAAATCCGGACTTCATCTTTCCGGGGGAGTTTGACCTGCCGGCGCCACCCTACGGCGTAGCCGTGGCAGAGGCGCCGACCGAGGTTTTGGTGCCGGACACGCCAGCGTTTCCGGTAGTTGAGGAGGGTCCGCTCTTCTCACCGAACCCGTTCGCCAATCCTGTCGATCCGTCGCACGCCGCTGGCATCGTGGATTCTCCGATGGGGTTCACAACGAGCGTCACCATCAACCCTCCAATGCTCGACGTATTCGGCATGGAGTGGAATTTGGCATGGGTCATTGTTGTCGTCCTCGCTCTTGCGCTTGCGGGAAGCATGATGATCGATGCGTTTGGCGAGCACGTGCGCGTGCCAGCCCGTGCAAAACGTCGCTCGGCCTAGCTCATTCATCATCGTTCCGTACATCTACCCCTCCCCGAGAGTTCACTCTCGGGGAGGGTTTCTGCATATATGAGCAATGTAACGTTTCACCTACTTCAAGGCCATTGTAGTATGCAGGGTATATCCTTGAGAGTATGGAAGACGGTCGCACACTAGCGGACGCGGTCAGACAAAGCGCGTCGGGGGACGCAGCTTCGTTTCGCGCACTAGTAGACCATCTCTCTCCCAAGCTGTTCTCGTTTCTGTGTGGTCGTACCGCTTCGCGAGACGACGCACGAGAAGCGCTCCAGGATACCCTGGTTGATCTTTGGCACGCGCTCCCTCGGTTCGTATATCGTTCCGACGTAGCGCTGTATCGTTTCGCGTTTACCATTGCGCGCAGAAAAGTTGCAAAACTGTATACTGCTCCCGCGCATGTGCCACTTGACGTGGCAGACGACGAAGCGGCGGCTTCCCATGATGGGGAGCTCGCGCGTGCGCAGGAACGAGTCGCGGTCGCTCATGCGATTTCTACGCTTGAAAAAACTGCTCGCGACATAGTCACCCTGCGGCATTGGTCTGGTTTTTCTTTCAAAGAAATCGGATCCATGCTCTCGATGACGGAGTCAGCTGTGCGCGTCCGTCATCACCGCGCGCTTCTTATGATGCGCCGGCTCTTGAAACACTATGACTAAACCACACCCAACAATTGAAGAAAAAATTGCTTCCGTAGCGCCTGAAGCGCTTTCTGAAGCAGAACAAAACGCCGTTTGGAACGCGGTGTCTTCACGCATTGCGAGTGGTCAGTCAGTCCCATCCCCCTTTATTCCATTCGTATTCACCAGTAAAACTATGATTCCAATTGCACTCATGATTGCGCTTCTATTTGGCGCAGGGGGTACCGTAGCTGCGTCAGACAGTGCACGCCCGGGCGACATTCTTTTCCCACTTGACCGCGCTATTGAAGACTTCCGTCTCTCACTTGCCGACGAAGACGGGAAGAATAAACTCCGTATCAAATTCGCAGACGAGCGCCTTCGCGAGTTTGATGAAATTGCCGACGATTCTTCTGATGACGAAGTATCTGGCGAACTTACGGAAGCCGAAGCAAATATCTTTACCAACGAAACGGTAGTGAAGCTTGAAATAGGGGACCGCAAAGTAACCTTCACTACAGATGCGGATACGCGCGAAGACATCATTGCAGTAATTGTTGCTCGCTACAAATTCTCTGAAGAGGAGGTTGATGCAGCGCTCACCATAGACACGGAGGACCGTGAAAGTGACGACGATGACCGCGACGAAGACGAAGACCGCAATGAACGCCTTGAAAATGCGCTTGATGTGCTCGGTGACTTTATTGAGCGCAATCGTGAAGCAGCATCAAGTAGCCCAGACGTCTTGAACGCACTCGCTACGATTGAAAGCCGTATTCTTGACCGCGCTACGTTCTTCCCGAAAGAAGTACGTGCAAAGGTTGACGGAGACCGCGCTCGCTATGAGGTGCGTGGTTCAAACGGAGAGCGTGTGCGTGTAGAAATCAAAGACGGTGAAGTGCGTATTAAGACTAAGGGTGGCGACGACGATGATGATCGTGATGACGACCGCGATGACCGTGACGATGAAGGTTTGGAAGTGGAAGCCGATGTGTTCACCGACACCACGCTCGTGAAAGTGGAACTCAACGGACGAAAGACCACCTTCTCTATGAGCGCTTCTTCTACGCGTCAGGATGTCGTCGAAGAAGTGGCAGACCGTTTCCCAGAACTGACGGAAGAAGAAATTGATGCCGTGCTTGATTTTGAGGTTGAAGATCGCGCAAGCCGTACTAATGACCGTGATGAGGATGAGGACGAAGATGACGATGATGATTCTTCTGGTCGCGGAGGAGAAGACGACGATGACGATGATGATTCTTCAAGTGCACGCGGAGAGGGTCGCACGAGCTTAGAAGTGGAAGCAAAAGTTCGTGATGGACGTGCTGAAATAGAAGTTGAGCTGAACGACGTAAAGACGAAGTTCACGGTGAGTGCTTCAACACGCTCTGCTGTGGTTGATGCCGTCGCTTCACGTTTCCCTGTGCTTTCAAAATCTCAAATTGATGCAGTGCTTGAATTTGAGGTGAAAGATTAGGTGTACTGAAATACTACACACAACACACCGCCCGAGAGGGCGGTGTGTTGTTTTTCGCACAAGGAGTCTATACGTCCTTACCGTTGTATTGGTTTATCGCAAGTGCGTCTATATCTACGTTATCCAAGCAACGCACATTTACTGCTACCATCTCATTTCCATTTTGGTCTTTGCCCATTCCATATGAGGCGGTACCGCACGTTTTGCAGAACGTGTGGTCCACCAGCTTTTTATTAAAGTGATAGACCGTCACTTCGTCTGCTCCTTTCTCTAAGCGAAATGACGCTTTTGGTACAAAGGTGAGGAGCCAACCGCGTTTGGAGCAGATAGAGCAGTTGCAGGACATTGCCTCCTTTAGTTCTTCCATCTCTACTTCGTAGCGTACCTTTTGGCAATGACAGCCTCCCGTGTATGTTTTCATAGTATGTACGAGTATATCAAAACAGCACGTTATACTTACTGACATGAATATATTTAAATCAACAAAGTTTACGTGGTGGCAACTTGGCATATTGAAATGGACGACGCTTTTCTTTGGTCTTGCTATCGGCTCCATATGGCCAGAATTGTTTGTAGAGTACGCACCAGTACTTCTTGGTATCGCGATTGTGGCGAGTATCTATTTAGGTGTGGTGTGGGTGAAGGGGAAGTAGTACCGCAGGAATACCTCAGAAGACTACCCATAAGCACTGTCACGTACGCATGAACATGAAATGGATTCTCATCACCTTTGGTGCAATCATTGTCGTTGTCGGAGGTTTCTTCGTTTTGAACTCCTATATCTACAACGAAAAGCAGGCAGACGTCGCCACAGACTACAAAAATGCGGTGTACGTGATTGATGGACAGCGCATAAAACTTACCGATGGTGTTGCTGAGACCGAAACAGCGCCTAGTTCGGCCATAACGAGTATTACGCGCTATTTCGGCAACGAAGTCGTGGCTGACCTTAACGATGATGGTCGTGATGACGTGGTTTTCATCCTCACGCAACAGCACGGCGGTAGTGGCACGTTCTTTTATGTGGTTGCAGCTCTCAACACGGAAGAGGGGTACACCGGTTCAGAAGGATATCTTCTGGGTGACCGAATCGCTCCGCAGACTACTGAACTCAGTCAAAACCCAAACCACCAGAATGTGATTGTGGTGAACTACATGGATCGCGCACAGGGTGAGCCGATGGCCGTAACACCATCGGTAGGGAAAAGTGTATGGCTTAAACTTGATCCTCAGGCTGTGCAGTTTGGTGTGGTAGAGCAGAATTTTGAAGGAGAAGCTGACCCGTCTCGCATGTCGCTTACCATGAAGGACTGGGCTTGGGTTTCCGCACTCTATAACGACGGACGCAGTATTGAGCCAAGTCAGCTTGGGCTCTTCGCGCTTTCTTTTGAAGAAGATGGTCGTTTTTCCGCAAGCACCGACTGCAACAGCATGAGCGGTACGTACACTACTGGCGAGAACTCTGTCTCGTTCGGGCCGATTGCAATGACTAAAATGTTCTGCGAAGACTCGCAAGAGATGGAGTTTCTCGCGCTTCTTGAAAATGCACAGATGTATCACTTCACTTCGCGTGGTGAGCTTATTTTTGATCTCAAGTTTGATAGTGGTACAGCAACGTTCAGATAAGTTGGTCACTACAAGTAGAAAATCGCCCGCATGGGTGGTTTTCACGAAGGGAGAGGTGGAGGAAAATTTAGAGGTTGTTGCCGAATAGTAGAACCCCCAATCCGTTTAGACGCGCACACAAGAAATCTTGCTGAAGAGAGCGTGTAGCACGAGACCCTTCATTTTGCTAAGGTGGCTTCGGACGGACATTTTGTTCGCCATAGTGAGGAATACTCTGATGACCGATTCGTTGATGGCCGTCTCCTCGATAGACGGCCGGTACCACGGCACCACGAAGGTGCTCGCTGACTACCTGAGCGAGTACGCACTCATCCAAGCGCGGATTCGGGTGATGACCTACTGGTTTCTGCATCTCACGGACCCTGCCGTCTTTGACACGCGCCCACTCACTGACGAGGAGCGAGTCCATCTCAACGGTCTTTGTGACCTGTCGCTGAAAGACGCACAAGTCATCAAGCAGATTGAAACGAAGGGGTACGGAGCCTTTGCCCGCACGAACCACGATGTGAAGGCGTGCGAGCTTTGGCTCCGGCTGAAGTTCGAAGAGACGACCCTTGGCGACCTCGTGGAGTGGATTCACTTCGGACTCACGTCCGAAGACGTGAACAACGTCGCGTATGCTCTCATGTTGGGCCACGCACTTGAGTGCGTCCTCAATCCGGCGCTCGCCGACGTGGAAAACACTCTTCAGCGCTATGCGATTTCGTGGGGGAGCATTCCGATGCTTGCCCGCACGCACGGCCAGCCAGCGTCTCCAACCACGCTCGGCAAGGAGTTCGCGGTGTTCAAGGAGCGTCTCTCTGTTGCGCGACGTCTTCTTGAAAACCATACGTTTTCGGTGAAGGTGAACGGCGCGAGTGGCAACTATAACGCGCTCTGCGCCGTGAGCTCCTTTGCGAAAGTTCCGCCTTCTTGGCAGAGCTTCACGCAAGACTTCATCGGCGACGTGCAGGAAATGGTGGGGGTGAGCCTCCAGCAAAACCCGCTAACGACGCAAATAGAACCGCACGACACCTATGCTGAGCTCTTCCATATGCTGATGCGAATCAACACGATTCTCATCGGCCTGTGCCAAGATGTGTGGCGCTATGTGAGCGACGATTGGCTCGTGCAGGCGGTGACGGTGGGCGAGACTGGCTCTTCCACCATGCCGCACAAGGTGAATCCGATTGACTTTGAGAATGCGGAAGGGAACTTGGGGGTCGCGAATGCGCTCCTGTCGTTCCTCGCCAGCAAGCTCCCTGTCTCTCGTCTTCAGCGCGACCTTTCCGACTCTACGACGGAGCGCGTCTTCGGGACTGCCTTCGGGCACTGCCTCGTTGCGTACCAAGCGCTTCTCCGAGGTCTCGGCAAGATTTCGCCGAACGAACTCAAGATCGCCGACGCGCTGAATTCGCATCCGGAAGTGATTACCGAAGCGTACCAGACTATTCTACGCGCTACCGGTTTCCCGCATGCGTACATGGCCCTCAAGGACTTGTCGCGTGGAAGGCGCATCACTCTGTCGGACTTGCACGCGTTCGTGCAGGATCTCGATGTTCCGGAAGAGGTGAAGGAGCACATGCGTTCCATCACTCCGGAAAACTACATCGGCGTAGCGAACTTGCTCGCGCGGATGTAGCCCACTGCACCTTTGCGTTCTTGTAACGCAAACGCCGCCTCAAGAGGCGGCGTTTTGTTTGTGGAGGTGGGGGTTGATGTCACGGATTGCGGATGTATTGCTCCATGTATTCGCAATCCATCTCGCATCCTCGACCCCGGCTCGGTATCGCTACGCGATATACCTGTGCCTGTCTCATCGCTCGCGGACGCGAAGCAGTTCGCGTCCTCCACCTCCACAAAAAGCAAAACCGCCCCAAAGGGCGGATGCTTTTACTGTGGAGGTGGGGGCGATGAGACCCCGTCCGAGACCAATTTCAAGAGCGAGTCTACGACGCATAGTACCGGTTAGGTATTCCGACAGGGCGCGAGGAACCGGCACGAAACCGTTCCTGTCGTATCCCTAATTTAACCGAAACGTTCGGGAGAACGTTTGGCGAGCTCGTAGAATATTCCGCCCGTACCACCTGCTATGAGCATCAGGAGGTACGAACGTCGCTTAGGCGAAGGGCCGTTTAGGCGCGCGCGTAAGCGAACGTAAAATCAGCTTTCGTGAAGAAAGGAGACTTTACGCTTGCAAGAGTGTTCTTAGCAAGTATTTTTGTTTGCGGTTGTGAGGCGGACAGCAAACTTCCGCCGCGTCGCACGTCTCTCAAAGATCAGACCGTCAAAGCAGGTCACCCCCAGACAGAAGATGAACTTTCACTCTTCTTATGTCTGCGAACGAGCTACTTCTTTTTATTTTTCATCACGCGTTCAATGTCTCTGTTTGATTCGCGTTTTTTAATGTCTTCACGGCGATCAATATTTGTCTTTCCTTTAACCACCGCAACGCGCACTTTCAGGTATCTATTATTATACACCTCTAAAGGCACTATTGTCAAGCCCTTTTTTCCTTCACGCTCGGCTAACTCTGCGATTTCTTTCTTAGAAAGGAGGAGTTTGCGCGTGCGCTCAGGGTTATAGCCATTCGGAGTGTTCTTCACTTGGTAGGGAGGGATGGTCATACCAACTACGTATGCTTCACCCGCCCGCACCACTACGTGCGCACCGTCCAGTGAGCCGTGCTTTGCGCGGAGCGACTTCACTTCGCCTCCAGACAGCTCTATGCCTGCCGAATAGCTCTCCTGCACGGAGTAGCGTATTCGCGCTTTTTTGTTTTCTATAAGCACCATACGGCCATTCTACACCGCTTCTTTCTTTCGCGCGTTTTTTCTTTCCGGATGCTATAGTGTGCGCACTATGTCGCGCGGTAAAAAGCCAGAAGGCTCTTCAAATAATTCTACCGGAAAGAAAAAGGGGAAGGGAAAGAAGGGTGGGCGTATGCCTGCAGGAGGCTTTTTCCATAACCTTGTTTCGGGTGTACTCATCTTCATCATCCTTATTAGTGCGTACACGCTCTTCATTGGAGATACAAAACCGGAAGAAATCGCGCTTTCGCAGGTGGTTGCAGACGTAAAGGCAGGCACAGTCTCTGCAATTGAGGTTTCAGGCAACACACTTACGCTCACGTACAACGACGAAGCGGAAACGGTGAAGAAGTCTATGAAAGACCCAGATGCAGCGCTCCCGGAAACACTTTCAGCATATGGCGTGACCACGGAGCAGATATCTGCAGCCACTATCACCATAAAAGGAGAGTCTGGGTTCCGTTTCTGGGTTTCAACACTTGTACCCATTCTCATCCCGATTCTCTTCCTCGTCGTTATCTTTTGGTTCCTAGCGCGTCAGGTAAAAGGCGCAGGTATGCAGGCGTTTACGTTTGGGCAAAGTAAGGCACGCATGATTGATCCTTCGGATACCGCTCAGCGCGTAACGTTTTCTGACGTGGCAGGCGCAAAGGAAGCAAAAGAAGAGCTTCTTGAAATTGTGGACTTCCTTAAAAATCCAAAGAAGTTTCTTGATATTGGCGCACGTATTCCCAAAGGCATTCTTCTCATGGGTGCACCGGGTACCGGTAAAACACTGTTGGCGCGTGCGGTAGCGGGAGAAGCGGGTGTTCCGTTCTTCTCAATCTCTGGTTCCGAGTTTGTAGAAATGTTTGTTGGCGTCGGCGCTTCGCGTGTGCGTGACCTTTTCCAAGTAGCAAAGCGCACTGCGCCTTCAATTATCTTTGTGGATGAAATTGATGCCGTAGGACGTGTGCGTGGTACTGGCGTTGGGGGAGGAAATGACGAACGTGAACAGACGCTCAACCAAATTCTCGTTGAGATGGATGGCTTTGACCCTACAGAAAAAGTCATCGTCATGGCCGCGACAAACCGTCCGGATGTTCTTGACCCCGCACTCCTTCGTCCGGGACGTTTTGACCGTCGTGTCACCATTGACTTGCCGGACCGTAAAGACCGCGAAGAAATTCTTAAAGTGCAGTCGCGCAAGAAACCACTTGGTCCCGATGTAAATCTTTCTGTGATTGCAGAACGTACCCCCGGCTTTTCTGGCGCAGAACTATACTCCCTTATGAACGAAGGCGCGATTCTTGCTGCACGCGAAGACCGTAAAGAGGTCACTCAGTACGACCTTTTGCGCTCTATTGAGAAAGTGATGCTTGGTCCCGAAAGAAAGAGTCACCTCCTTTCAAAGAAAGAGAAGAGTGTGACGGCGTATCACGAAATGGGGCATGCGCTCGTTGGTAGCGTGCTTCCGCATGCAGACCCCGTGCATAAAGTTTCTATCATTAGCCGTGGACGCGCTGCAGGCTACACGCTCAAGCTCCCGTTTGACGACAAGAGAATGCTCTCTAAGAAACACTTTTTGGATGACATCGCTGGAACACTCGGTGGCTACGTGGCAGAAGACTTGGTGTTTGGTGACATTACCACTGGCCCACACAACGACCTTTCGGTGGCGACTGCACTTGCGCGCGATATGGTGGGTCGCTATGGCATGAGCGAGCTTGGTCCTATCGCTTTTGCATCTGAACGCGGAGGAAGTCCAGAATACTCTCAAGATGTGGCAGGAAAAATGGATGCAGAAGTCTCACGCATTATTGAAGAGGCGAAAAAGAAAGCGCGCGAAGTGTTGACCACGCACCGTACCGCACTTGATGCTATGAGTCAGAAACTGATTGAAGTAGAAACACTTGAGCGTGATGAGTTTGAAAAGCTTCTTGTTGAAAACGGTATTACGCCTAAAAAACCGGAAGAAGGGGAGACGGTAAAGGAATTGATTGCGTAAGTCTGTAGACGACTAGTCCGCCCGCTTGGACTCGAACCAAGGACCCTCGAGGTATAAGCTCGATGCTCTAACCAACTGAGCTACGGGTGGTCGTTTGCTACTCTACCGCACGACTACTCGGGGTGCACGCTCTCGTCTGCGCGTTGTGCCATCACCGCAAGCGCTGGATATTTTTTAAGCATTGGATCTTCCTTAATAAGGGCGGAGGCTTCTTTTCTCGCCGCCTCGACCATCTTTATATTCTTCAACGCTTCCATCGCGATATCGGAGACGCCCCATTGGCGCGCGCCGGTGAGTTCTCCCGCGCCACGAAGCGCGAGATCATATTCGGCAAGCTCGAAGCCGTTCTTTGCGGTCACGAGCGCCTTGAGTCGATCCTTCGTTGCTTGCCCGAATCGCTCGGGAAGCGCGAAGCAATATGCCTGATGGGTGGAGCGAATGACGCGGCCGCGAAGCTGATGCAGCTGCGCGAGGCCGAATCGCTCGGCGCCTTCTATCAATATGACGGTTGCGTTCGGGACGTTCACACCCACTTCGACGACCGAGGTTGCGACCAGTATCTGGACTTCGTTTTTCGCGAAGCGATCCATGACGTCTTCTTTGTCTTTGGGCGTCATCTTGCTGTGGAGGATGTCGATCGAGATTTTCGGGAACACTTCGTTCCTGAGGCGCTCCGCTTCCGCTTTGACTGACTTCGCTTGGAGCGCGAGCTCTTTAGTTGGATCCGGTTCGTCGATACGCGGGCAGATCACGTAGGCCTGGCGTCCTTTGGAAAGTTCTTCCCGTACGCGCGCATATG
>CAYMZP010000006.1:8890-33050 GCA_964395025.1 uncultured Candidatus Saccharibacteria bacterium | reverse complement strand
CCGATTTCCAGCGTGAGAGGCTAGCGTCCTAACCGTTAGACGATAAGGCCAATGTCATGGTTATAGCACAACTGGTTCGATTCTGAGGAATCGGTCACAGATATTTTTCTGTTGAAAAATTCTGTGACCACGCCTCGACACCAACGCACCTGTATGGGGGACAGTACTATGTAACAGAGACAAAGCAAAGCGGTCTTTTGGGAAAGACCGCTTGCGATACGTAGTTTCGGCACGTGGTTACTGCTCGGTTCGTTTGTCCATAATGGTCTTCACACGTGCCCGTGCTTCACCTTCAGTCATAGGACCTTCGTGCGCAGTGTGGCTTTTTTTACCAACCACAAACCATGCGGTCTTGTCCCCACTCAAGGGGAGTGTTCTTTGAGTGGCGTATACCGGCTCGCCATACGAATCCGGCTCGCTGGTGCCAAAGTCTGCTTCAGACACAATTTTGTCCAGAGGACTCCATCTTGGATTGGTCACGACTGCCTCCAATGAACGTTGGCTCACGGTAGAGCAATGGTGCCAGTATACTCCTCTCTGTATTTATGCAAGTAAGGTATCTATCACTGCCTTTACGTCACCTCCATCTGCTTTTCCTTTTAATTCCTTCATTACTGCACCCATCACCATTCCTGCTTTACTTTTATCTGCGCCAAGTGAAGTAATAATGCGCTCAGCTACCACCGTGATTTCTTCACGGCTCATGGTAGCAGGGAGAAGTGACTCAATGAGTGCAAGTTCTTCACGTTCAGGTGTAGCGAGTTCTTCACGTCCTGCAGAAACAAACTGTGTAATAGAGTCGCGCCTTTGGTTTGCTGCACGCTTCAAGACCGCCGTTGCTTCTTCGTCGGTCAGAAATTCATCAGGTTTTCGTTTCTTTGCAACAACTTCATTAGTCATTGCGGAAGAGAGAGAGCGGTAGGTGCGAAGTGCAACTTCATTCTTACTCTTCATTGCCTCAGGAATACCCTTTTTGATGTCTTCGTGGATAGCCATAAGAAAATAATACGGCCATACGGTACCATATGCAAAAGCACATGCAGAGTCTTTGGCATGCACGGAGCATAGAAGAAGTGGAGCGCGAACTTGCCGTTTCGTCGCTTATTGGTCTTTCCGTAGAAGAAGCGACCGCACGCGGAAAGATAGGAAAGAATAAACTTCCACCACCTACTCCGGATACTCTCTTTGCACGCATCTTTCGTCAGCTTAAAAGCCCGATTGCGTTTGTGCTCTTGGCTGCAGCAGTATTGACTGCATTCATAGCGCACTTCACTGACGCAATTATTATTGCGGCAGCACTTCTGGTAAACGTCGTTATCGGTATTTTCCAAGAAGGGCGTGCCGGTAAAGCATTTACTGCGCTCTCAAAAGAGGAAGCACCACGTGCGGTGGTGGTGCGTGGAGGTGAGCGTAAAGAAATTCCTTCTGAACACGTGGTGGTGGGAGATGTGGTGGTGCTTTCTGCGGGTACGAAAGTACCTGCCGACGTGCGTTTATTTGATGCACATGGTCTTGAAATAAACGAAGCCGCGCTTTCAGGAGAATGGCTTCCTTCTGAAAAAGGCACGAGCGCAGTGAAAGAAGATGCACCACTGGTTGAGCGTACGTCTATGGCATATGCAGGCACGCTGGTAGCAACCGGTGCAGGAATGGGTATTGTCGTAGCTATTGGTCAGGACACTGAGCTTGGTGCTATCGCTAAAGAATTGGCGAATGCTCCGCGCGCAGAAACCCCTCTTCAAAAGGACATGCGTAGCGTTGCGCGCGTACTCCTTTTTGTCGTGGCATGCGTCGTAGTCTTAATTACGGTGCTTGCGCTCGTGCGGGGCATGACGCTCGGTGAGACGCTTCTTATTGCGATTGCCGTTGCCGTTGCGTCTATCCCTGAAGGGCTTCCTGCTGCGGTCACTGTGGTGCTTGCACTTGGTATGGAGCGGATTTTAAAACGAGGAGGACTCGTTCGAAACCTTCTCGCTGCAGAAACGCTTGGTGCAACGTCAGTCATTCTCACCGACAAGACAGGCACACTCACTGAAGGACGCATGAAAGCGGTAGGCTTCGTTACACGCTCTGCCACCACAGAAGAAGCGGATGGTGAGAATGCCAAAAAGATACTGCATGCAGCGGTGCTTGCCTCAGACGGGTATATAGAAGAAGTGCCCGACAAGAAAGGGGGAGGTGAGAAAGTCATTGCACGTGGGCGTCCTATGGAGCAGGCCATTATCCTTGCAGGTCTTGAAGCTGGGTTTCCTGAGAAGAAGCTTCGCGAAGAGCTTCCGCGCACCGACGAACTTCATTTCTCTTCAGCACGACGTTTTGGTGGCATGATGGTGCGTGAAAACGGTGCGCATGTCGCATATGTTTCTGGTACTCCTGAAGTATTTCTTGAGCACGCTGCACGATTGCCAGAAACTAATTCCTTTAAAGAGTCGGACGCAGAATACTTTGCAGAAGCACTCTTGCGCTCAGCTAAAGAAGGGAAGCGTGTTATTGCGGTAGGAAGAGTGGCAAGTGCTACTGCCGAGTTTCCAGAAGAAGAGAAACTTCAAAACTTTTTGGAGGGGCTTGAACTTCTCGGATTCATTATTTTCTCAGACGTTATACGTCCTGACGCAAAAGCAGAGGTTGCAAAAATGCAACATGCAGGCGCTCGCGTCGTGATGCTTACCGGAGATAATCCAGAAACCGCACTCTGGTTTGCAAAGCAGGTGGGTATTGCGCAGGCTGGTGAGCGCGCATACACCGGTGCAGATTTACAGAAAACGGAAGATGCGGAAGTGCTTCAAGTTCTTTCCACGCACACCGTTTTTGCGCGCGTGACCCCAAGCGAAAAACTCCGTATTGCACGCATTTTGACAGGAGCTGGCGAGATTGTAGCCATGACGGGGGACGGGGTGAACGACGCACCAGCACTTGAGGCAGCTGCTATTGGTGTGGCACTTGGTTCTGGTACGGACGTAGCGAAAGAAGCGTCGGATCTCGTCCTCCTTAAAGACAGCTTCTCGGTTATTACAAAAGCTATTGAAGAGGGAAGACGTCTGCGCGACAACGTGAAAAAAATGTTTGCGTACATGCTCTCTACGAACTTCAGTGAAATATTCATCATCACCGCTTCTCTTGCAGGCGGTCTTCCCATTCCACTTCTTGCATCTCAAATCCTCTGGGCGAACCTTATTGAAGGAGGGCCCATGAACGTAGCGCTTGCGTTTGAACCCTTGTATCCATCTGCCATGAAGCGCTCGCCAAAGCATCCAGATATTGCCAAAGTGCTTTCGCGCGACCTTATGAAGCTCATTATCGCAGTCGGGTGTCTCACGGGTATTATGCTCGTCGCCCTTCACTTCTTCTTGGTGTCTTCTGGTCTTCCTGAAGAAGAGCTACGTACCATTATGTTCGGTGCACTTTCCGCTTCTTCAATTGCCGGCGCATTCTCTCTCAAATCCTTTGGTACCCGTCTCTGGAGGATTCCACTACTCTCTAACAAAGTTCTGTTCCTCTCACTCGTTGGTTCGGTAGTGATGCTTTTGATAGCACTCTTTGTGCCGTTTGCTCAGGCTATTGTGCAAACCGTACCCGTATCGCTCTTTGATCTTGGACTCATTGCAGGTGCGGGACTCACTAACTTGGTTTTGATTGAGCTCGCTAAAGAGTGGTTCTTTATCGGTCCCGCAAGGAAGAACAAGTAAAAACCTTCACCTGCTTCGTTACGGGCCCCCGAATACTCACTCTGTCGTACTAGAAAAGTACGCCTACGTTCGTATTCTCCCCGCGCCTCGCATCTGTAAGATTTTTCCTCGTTCTTATGCGCAGGAAGGCGCTGAAATGACTGAGGTATAATGCACGGTAATGGATTTCTTAACTATCGCACTCATTGTGCTTGCTCTCGTTTTTCTCCAAGGTGTCGGGCTTTATATACTGATGCGTCGTAAGGCAGGAAAGGAAGATGCACCTTCTGATGCACTTCTGCTTCTTCAAAAACAGATGGAAAGTATGGAGCGTGCGCTTGATTCGCGCATGGCAGAAAGTAGTAAGCAGGTGCACGAAACCGTACGCAGTCAGCTCGGAGAGTCTTCAAGGCTCATTAAAGAAATCACGGCAGAGATTACAAGTGTGAAAGAGATTGGAAGGGAGACGGGAAAGTTTGCTGAGCAGTTAAAGAGCCTTCAAGACATCCTTAAAAACCCGAAACAACGTGGCGTGCTTGGTGAATACTATCTTGAAACGGTTTTGAAAAACGTACTTCCTCCGGGAATGTACGAAACGCAATATATGTTTGAGAACGGAGAAATTGTAGACGCCATCGTACGCGTGGGCGAAAAAATTGTACCCATAGATTCAAAGTTTTCACTTGAAAACTACAATCGCCTCATCAACGCACCTGAAAGCGAAAAGCCGGCACTTGAAAAAGCATTTGTGAACGACCTTAAAATGCGCATCACGGAAACGGCAAAGTATATTCGTCCGGAAGAGAAGACCATGGACTTTGCGTTCATGTTCATTCCTTCCGAAGGGATTTACTACGACCTCTTGGTGAATCAGGTTGGCGCGGGCGAAGAAGAGAATCTTATACAGCGCGCCGCAAGTAAATATAAAGTCATCATCGTTTCTCCTACTTCTTTCCTTGCATACCTTCAGACCGTGCTTCAGGGACTCAAAGCACTTCAAATAGAGGAGAAAGCACAAGAGATACAAAAGCGGGTAGGGGAACTTGGGAAGCATATTGGTGCGTATGAGGAGTACTACCGTAAACTTGGTACTGCGCTTGGTACTGCCGTGAGCCACTACAACGCCGGCGGGAAGGAGCTTGGGAAGATAGACAAGGATGTGTATCGCATTGCGGGTGAGCGTATTGGCATTGAGTCTTTGGCGCTTGAAAAGCCACAAGCTGAAGAAGCCTAGGGAATATCTTGAGCAAGTGAGCAAGGTCGGATCTTGCTCAAGATTTTTATTGACTTTTCTCTGCAATACGCCATTCTGTATAGCAGAGCGCGGTACGAAGGTCGGGGCGGGCTCCGCAATTCTCCCTGTGGGGTTGACCTTCCTTAGAGCACCTATGACAGCTGCTTATAGTGCGCGATCGGGGACCCATGTCGGTATTTATGCGTGAATACATAGCGCAAGACATGGGTCCTTTTTCTATTTGCCTAACAAGGCTCCCTAGTGTATCCTCTCTAGACTATGGAAATGGCAGTTATTAAGACCGGTGGCAAGCAGTACATCGTCGGCAAAGGCCAGACGGTGACCGTTGAGAAGCTTGGCGACCTTAAAAAAGGTGACTCAGTCACGTTCTCTGACGTTTTGATGCAGGACGATGGCACCACGCTTACCCTCGGTACCCCGTTTGTGAAGGGTGCGGTAGTGAAGGGAACCGTTGCTTCAGTGGGCCGTGCCAAGAAGATTGATGTCGTTAAGTACAAGGCAAAAAGCCGTTATTTGAAGCGTCGTGGCCATCGCCAGCCATTTGTGAAGGTAACGATAGATTCTATCTAGCAAAAACCGCCCTAAGGGGCGGTTTTGCATGAAGGTCATCTTTGTTACGTTTCTTTTCTATTCACAAGCGCACCGGAAAGTGTTTCTGCATCTGCGTACTCAAGTTCGGAACCGGTAGCAAGCCCTCGTCCAAGAACGGTGAGCTTCACCTGTTCGCGATAGGGATGGAGGAGTTGTCGTAAATGGTCTATTGTATTTTCTCCTTCGCTTGTGGCGGAAAGGGCGAGAATAATTTCCGAAAGTCCTTTAGGGAGTTGAGCTTCCACACGGCGTAGTAACTCTTTTTCTCGTATCGTGCCTTTTCCAGAAAGGGTGAGAACACCACCGAGTACAAAGTAGCGACCACGGTAGCTTCCTGCACGCTCAAGCGCAGAAAGGTCTTGGTCTTTTTCTACAACCAAGAGCTCGGTGTCACTGCGACTCGTGTCAGCACAGAAGTTACACACCGGCCCGGCACCATTTGCGTAGCGCATACACGAAGGGCATTGCCTCACATTTTCCGCAATTGTTTTTATGAGCTCGGCAATTTTGTTTCTGTCTCCCACTGCACTTCCTAGGAGGTGGAAAACAAAACGGCGCGCTTGGCGAGGGCCTATGCCGGGAAAGCGTTCAAAGGCGCGCGTGAGTTCTTCAATTCTATCCATATAAGGGAAGTGCACAGGTAACAGGTAACAGGTAACAGTGCGTACGAGTTGTCGCGTTTTCAAACTGTACCCCGTGTACTGTTTTCTGTGTACTCATTAGAATTCTCCGGCAAGGTCTCCATATCCGGCCTTAGCGGCAGACTGGAAGGTGGTGCGGTCGCCGTTGAAGATAAGTTCTACGATACCAGTAGGCCCGTTACGGTGCTTTTCAATAAGTATCTGTGCAATGTTCGTTTTCTCAGCGTCAGGATTATTTTTGTCTTCTCGGTGAATAAACATAACGACGTCTGCGTCTTGCTCAATAGAGCCAGAGTCACGCAAGTCTGAAAGACGTGGCTTACCCCCACGTTGCTCCACGGCACGTGAAAGCTGAGAGAGCGCAAGCACAGGAACGGAGAGTTCGCGCGCGAGCGATTTGAGTGAGCGGGATATTTCAGTCACTTGCTGTACTAAAGAGTCGGAAGATTTAGCACCAACTGGAGTCATGAGCTGGAGGTAGTCGACGACAATAAGGCCGATACCACGTTCACGCTTTAGGCGGCGCGCCACAGCGCGCATGGCAAGAATGTTGTTACCCGGCTTGTCGTCTATGAAGATAGGTGCACGAGAAAGGCGCTCCATGGCATTTCTAATGTTTTCATTTTCTTCCTGATTCAATTTCGCGCCGGTGCGTATTTTCCAAGAATCCACGCCCGCTTCCGCAGCGAGCATACGATCAATCAATTGCTCCGAACTCATTTCAAGAGAGAAGAAACCAACTGGTACATCGTTTTTCGCTGCACTGCGTGCAATATCAAGTGCGAGCGACGTTTTACCTACTGAAGGACGAGCAGCAAGGATAACAAGGTCAGAAGGGTGAAGGCCGGAGAGTTTGCTATCAAGCTCAGGGAAACCGGTAGAAACACCACGCAATTCTCCACCTCCTGAAGAAAGTTTTTCAATGCGGTCCCATGCGTCTTCTATTTTGTCGCCAATGGCGATGAATTTGTGAGAAGCAGTCGCGCTTCCTACCGCCATCACTTTCTTCTCTGCTTCATCAAGCACTTCGGCGTGGTCGCGCGCTTCATCGTATGCAGATTCGGTAATTTCGTACGCCGCATCTATTAAAGAACGCATGAGGTGTTTACGAGAAACAAGTTCTGCATAGTGCGAGAAGTTTCCGGGCGCAGGAGCGGAGCCGGCAAGTTCTGCCACATACGCACGACCTCCCGCGCGTTCAAGTTGAGACTTTCCGGTGAGGCGTTCGGTAATGGAAACAATATCTATCGGTTCACCACGCTCTGCGAGTTCTCGCATCGTCTCATAGAGGAGTTTATGCTTTTCTGCATAGAAAGAATCAGGAGAGACGATGTCTGCCACGTCATGAAGTGCATCAGGTTTAAGAAGGAGGGCACCAAGAAGTGCGCGCTCCGATTCAAGACTCTGTGGGGGAATGCGGTCGGCCATTACCGCTTATTCTACTACTTCTCTATTTTCGTGAGTACCGGTCCAGAAGGGGTGTCTTCAACACGATATCCACGCTTTTCTATGTGGATACGCAGTTCGTCAGATTTCGCAAAATCCTTGTTTTTACGGGCTTCTTCACGCTCTTTTGCTATTTCTAAGAGTTCTGGGGGAGCCTCTTCTTTTTTAGGAGGATTAGTGAGGGAGAGACCGAGGTATTTTTCTGCAGTTACTAGCAGACCCCATTGTTTTCTAAGGTCAGAGTCTGTAGGAGATCCATTTGATACGAGGCCCTGCCAAAGTAAGGCCAGTGCTTTGGGAGACATAAGATCGTCTCTCATATTCTTTACGAATATATCCAACGCTTCTGAAGGTTCCGTTTTACCACCTGATTGTTCTTGAGTAGTGCGAGCAACTGCCCAGAGGCTCTGTAGGCCACTATGAGCCGCCTCAAGCGCTTCCCACGTGAAAGAGAGGGGAGAGCGGTAGTTTGCTTGTAGGAAGAAATAGC
This sequence comes from uncultured Candidatus Saccharibacteria bacterium, assembly GCA_964395025.1. GTDB lineage: Bacteria > Patescibacteriota > Minisyncoccia > Phycocordibacterales > Phycocordibacteraceae > C7867-001. Next base: position 24,962 of record CAYMZP010000006.1, on the reverse strand, counting down.
GAAGTGCGAGCGGGTTTATTCCACGCGCACGCACGTCTTCAAGTGTGAATGTATTTCCGGCAGATTTTGCCACCTTGTCTCCGTTGATAGTGATGAACGCATGGTGCATCCAGATTCCGACAAACGGACTTTTTCCATTTGCACATTCGCTCTGGGCTATCTCGTTATTGTGGTGCACTTGTATATGGTCTTCACCACCAGTATGGATATCTATCTGTGGCCCCAAAAGTTCCGTGGCCATTGCCGAGCACTCAATACTCCAGCCGGGGTTTCCTTTACCCCACGGAGAGTCCCACTGTTGTAGGTCGTTCGGTTTTGCAGTGCGCCAGAGCGCAAAGTCATGCGGATTTTTCTTTTCACCAAGTGCGATGCGTGCTCCCGCTTCAATAGATGCTTCTTTAAAGTTTCCGAGCGCACCGTATGCAGGGAATTTTGCAGTATCAAAATACACGCCATCTTTGGTTTTGTATGTGTAGCCCTTTTTCTCAAGTGCGCGAATCATTGCTACCTGTTCCGCAATGAATTCGGTGGCGCGCGGGAACCGGATTTCTTCTATGGGTATATTGAGTGCAGAAATGTCTTCTTTAAATTTTTTAGTGTAGCGGTCTGCAATTGCTTTTGGTGTGGTTTGTTCGCGTACAGCACCTACCTGCATTTTGTCTTCACCGTCGTCGCCATCACCTACAAGGTGTCCCACATCCGTGATGTTTATGACACGCCGTACTTTGTACCCAGCTTCTTTGAGGGTACGGGAAAGCGTGTCCGAAAAGACATAGGAGCGAAGGTTTCCAATGTGAGCCGGGCCATAGACCGTGGGACCGCAGGAGTAGAGGGTTGCAGTACCCTTGGTTCGTGTATGTAGTTCCTCTTTTTTACCTGAAAGCGTGTTTGTCAGGTGTACTGACTTCGTGCGTTTGCCAAACATATATAGGAGAAGTGTAGCACCTGATTACCTTTCTTGAGTGCGTGTCTAAAAATCATTCAGACAAGGCGCCCAAGCGAGAAAATATGAGGCGTACTTGGGTGTACGGTGAAGATTTTCGAGCGAAGGGTAACGCGGTATGAAGGGTTTTTGACGCGTACTCCTCCTAGAGCCACTTTTTGATACGCATGATGATGGCTATAAGAAAGCCCACAAGGAGCATAATCCACATAATGATCCAGAAATCTAGCGGGTGGCCGGTAATAGGCTCGTACTCCGTGTGCATGCCAAAAATAGCGGCGATAAGCGTGACAGGGAGGAGTATGACGGTAATTGCGGTGAACACTTTCATAGTCTGATCTTGAGAGGTGGAAAGGAGAGAGTCGTTAGTCTCGCGCAGTTCGCGGGTGACCGCACGGAAAGAGGCTACCAGTGCCTCTGCATGTGCTCTTTCGCTTTCTATGCGCTCTGCAGCTTTTGCAAAGTTTCTTCCAAAGAGTGCAGGGGTAGATAGTGCTTCAAGAAAACGGGTAAGCGGTTCTTCATGGCGCATGAGCGAGGTATCAAAACGAAGAAGAATACGACCCACTTCAGAGACGGTGCGTACCGTTTCGCGCTCTTTACCAGAAAAGATGTCGCGTTCTATGCGGTCTAGTTTTTCAGACACACCCTCCACTTCTTCACGCATGGCGCCATAGAGGCGACGCAGGACGCGCTCTACTACCACAGGACCTTCATTTGTTTTTGAACCACCAAGGAGTGCCTCTGCTTCAAATGCTTTGTGGAGGTGATGAATAGAGCCAATGAGTTCGTATCGCACCGTAATGATGAAGTTTCGTCCGACAATAAAGTCCACTTCCTGATTTTTTGCACCACCCTTGGTGTCTGCAGTAGGGAAGTGCAGGATCAGGTATACATAGCCGTTGAGGGAGGCGAAGAATGGGTATGGAGTTGGGCGCACAATTTCTTCCTCAATCTCTTCCGCAATACTAAACTCCTTCATTGCAGAAGAAAGTTCTTCACGATTCGGTGCTTCAAGATCAAGCCACACCATTTCACCATACGTGTGTCGCGTTACCATGTTTTTCATTATACCTGTGTGCACATGCTCTACTGAATAAAAATACCTGTGGACAGGTGCCGTACTGGTATACTTTTTGTATGGATGAGCACGAAGGCGCGAAACAAAGCGCGCTTGGTATTACCAAGGTTGCGATTATTGTCGCGGTCGTTGCTGTTATAGCGTTTGTCGGAGGCATGAGTGTTTCTTCAGAAACGGGAGAGCGTGTGTTTGCGAATGTTCCGCTTCTTGGAAACTCGCTTGATGCAACCCCAGATGCCGAAGCAAGCCTCTCTGATTTTTGGAAAGTATGGAATGTGCTCTCTACACAGTTTGTGCAAACACACGGCTCATCTTCTCCACCTTCTCTAGACGAAAAGATTTGGGGTGCGATTGCAGGAATGACCGCAAGTTACGGCGATCCATACACTGTATTTCTTCCTCCTGCAGATGCAAAAATATTTATAGAAGATATTGCAGGTAACTTTGGTGGTGTTGGTATGGAGATTGGTATTGCAAACGACATCCTCACGGTGATTGCGCCTTTGAAGAATACGCCTGCCGAACGCGCTGGTATACAAAGCGGTGACAAAATTCTCGCTATTGATGGCGTTTCCACTAAAGGTCTTTCAACAGACGAAGCGGTGAAAATGATTAGAGGAGAACAGGGCACAGAAGTATCGTTCACAATTTATCGAGAAGAAGAAGGAGAATCAAAAGATATTACGGTAGTGCGCGCTACGATTGAAACACCGGTGCTTGAGCACTCCTATGATGCTGAGAATGACGTGTATACCATTGCCATCTACAGTTTTAGTGCAAATTCCGGTTCTCTGTTTAGTCGCGCCCTTACCGCATTTCGCGAATCTGGTTCTCGTTCGCTTGTGATTGATGTGCGTGGGAACCCGGGAGGGTACCTTGAAGCAGGTGTTTCAATTGCAAGTCACTTCCTCCCAAAAGGAACGGTGATTGTGACTGAAGATTACGACGGCAAGCGCGAGAACGTGGTGCATCGAAGTAAAGGGACGGGCGGTGTTCCTGCGGGCACGAATGTCGTGGTGCTTATAAACAAAGGTTCTGCGTCCGCATCTGAAATTCTTGCTGGCTCGCTTCAGGACGAAGGTGTTGCAAAACTCATTGGTACACAGTCGTTTGGAAAAGGTTCGGTGCAAGAGCTTGTAGACATTGGGGATGCATCACTTAAGGTCACGGTAGCGCGCTGGCTCACGCCTTCTGGTCGTTCTATTTCAGACGGTGGACTCACTCCGGACATTGTGGTTGAGAGAACACGCCAAGATGTAGAGGCAGGGAAAGACCCACAAATGGAGCGTGCGATTCAGTTATTACAAACAGGAAACTAATTCTCTTAACGTGAAAAGCGCGTCCTTCGAGGACGCGCTTTACTTTGCTGGTGTCTGATGTCGGAGTTACGTGGGGGGATACCGCGTGCTCCACTGCCGGTTTCCGTCAATGCACGACATTTCCCGCATGTTGTTGTCACCTGTGGGGCGGTCCATGACCAGAATCACACCCGCGCTTGCATATTGCGTGAGTGCTTCATGAATCGTGTTTGCGAGCTCGCTCGCCGTTGTGCAGTCGACTCTGCGACATAGGGTGAATCCACGTTTTTGGCCTCGTTGCCAGACTTTCACAGTCACCCTCTCGGAGAAGACGTTGTCGCCATACTCACAGACGATAGCTGTCGTCTGTCTCGGCAGTATCCCGCCGTGTGTGACAGCGTTGAGTAGATACGTAAGTGCATCACAGTCAGGGTTTATGACGGACATAGTAGAAGTCCCTCTCTTATTGGTGTTTTGGCACAGAACTCTGCCAAGAACGACTTTAGCCTATACGTAAGTCTGGGTCAAAGATACGTTGCAAAGTGTTATACGAAAAGGTAGGATAGCCCCACTATGCAAGTCGTACTTACCAAAGATGTGAAGGGCACCGGGCGTGCAAACGAAGTCGTATCCGTTAAGGACGGTTTCGCTCTTAACTTTCTTATTGCTCGTAAACTCGCTGTGCCAGCTTCTTCGGCTGCTTTGAAGCAAGCTGAAACTCGTGCAAAGCACGCAAAAGTGAAGCAGGAACTTGATGCAAAATTGATTGGCGAACGTCTCGTCTCTCTCGCAGAAACCAAACTTGAATTTGTGAAGAAGGCAAACGAGCAGGGTCACCTCTATGACGCCGTAGATGCTAAGGAAATTGCCGAGAAGGCAGGCATTCCAGAAGATGCAGTACGTATTGAGCGACCGTTTAAGGCACTTGGTATCTTTGAAGTGCCGGTAGCGTTTGGAGAGCAGTTCGGGAAGCTGACGATTGAGGTAAAAGCCGAATAGGGGCCGCTCGAGACAGTGCTTTTGAAAGACCGCTCCCCACGCTCTCCCTGTTTGGCATTGCGCTTACGCGCATAGGTGATGCCAAACAAGAAGGCGTTGGCCGCTTGGCCTAGTCTTAGTCTTTCAAAACCACAGCCTCTCGCTCGGGAGGAGGAAAAGAAATAACCCCTTTCGGGGTCATTTCTTTAGACTACTGAAACTACTTTCTTGCGCTTTATTCGGCCATCGTAGCTCGTCTTGCGCATTTCGGAGAACTTTACCTTGCCTTCAGTCATTGCAAAGAGAGTGTGGTCCTTACCAATGCGCACATTCTTTCCAGCTTCAATCTTGGTACCACGCTGGCGCACGATTACCATTCCTGGGCGGGTAGCAGCACCGTCCCCAAGCTTTACGCCGAGGTATTTCGGATTTGAGTCCCGTAGGTTTTTTGTTGAGCCACCGGCTTTAGTACTTGCCATACGCTATAATTTACGTGATGAGGATTATAGCAGGAAGTATTAGCTGGGGCAAGCGGATGCTGAAGCGGGTACCAGACGGAGTTCTCCTAGCTCTCATGGTCATATTAGTGGCCTCTTTTTCGTTCTGGCTTGGCTTTGGCGCGGGAAAAGAGATGGGGGAGAAGGGTGAGGTGCATATTGTGGAGCAGAAGCTTATAGAGGCTTCTTTGGGAGGCACGTCCCTAGCCCCTACTGCCTCCACTCAAGCAGAGGTGCCTCTTTCTGCAGGAGGTCAGTATGTAGCTTCTAAAACAGGGAAGTCATACCACCTTCCGTGGTGCGGGGGCGCTAAGCAGATAAAAGAAGAGAATAAAGTGTGGTTTAACAGTAAAGAGGAAGCAGAATCTGCAGGCTATGCTCCTGCAGGTAATTGTCCTGGCATATGAAAGACATTGAGGGGATAAAAGGGAAAGAACGTCTTGAGGTTGAAATTGGTCCTGCACGTCCTGAGGATGCTCGCGCTATTGTAGAACTGTTGTACCGTTCCCAACTTCATACGTACCCAAATGAGCAGTTTTGCATCACTACGCGTGCCTTAAAGGAGTATTGGAAAGATGAGTTTACTAAAGAGGCAGTAGCTTTTCGTGCAAAAAAGATAGAAAACCTAGCAGAAAACATTTCATTGCTCGTCGCACGCGTGAATGAAGATGTTGTTGGTTTGGCTCGCATTGTCCGTTTTAAAGACCATAATTATCTTGGTGCCTTATATCTGCACCCGGACTATATTGCCAAAGGACTTGGTATGGCGCTTTGGAATCGGGTGCGTGAAGTATGCGACAAAACAAAAGAAACAAGACTGTACGTTGCTCCATACAATGAACGGGCAAAGAAATTTTATGAATCAGTGGGTTTTGTTTTAGAAGATAAATCGCTCGTGTATAGACCAGAGCTTACACTTCCCGGTGGCTCTATTATTCCTCAACAGACCATGCGTCGCCCTGCTGAGGTACAATCCTACGTATGATTGTGCTTGATGTTGAAACAAGCGGTATTGACCCGAACACGCACTCCATTCTTTCTTTGGGTGCGCTTGATCTTGATGACCCAACGAACCAGTTCTATGACGAATGTCGCGTGTGGGACGGCGCGGGTATTTCTGACGAAGCACTTGTCATAAACGGATTTACCGAAAAAGAAGCGAAAGATCCGGAAAAGAAAAGTGAAGCCGAGCTCATCACCGCTTTTATTGCTTGGGCTACTACGAAACCGGAGAATAGAACGCTTGCCGCACAGAACATTTCTTTTGATAAAGGATTTGTAGAGGCAGCAGCGCGCCGTGCTGGTGTCGCGTTTCCGTTTGCACATCGCACGATAGATACGCACACACTGGTGTGGGGACACATGCGCATGCGTGGTATTGAACCGCCCACAGAAAATCACCGCTCTGCAATCAATTTAACGTCTGCACTTGCATACTGCGGACTTCCAGAAGAAGAAAAACCACACAACGCACTCACCGGTGCAATTGCACACGCCGAAATTATTGCGCGCATAGCGTATACTAAAAATATCGCACCGGAATACGCGAAGTTCCCTATACCATGGATGAAATAAAAAACGCTGAAGATAAAAAACAGCACCATCAAGCGATGGCGCAACATTTGGTGAAGCATATTGAAGAAGGGAAGGGAGCACTTCCAGACGTTGTACCTCCACTCGTGTGTAAGCCACGCACGCTTGAGCCATGGCGTGTGTTCAAGATTATGTCCGAGTTCGTAGAAGGCTTTGAGATTATCCAGAAATACGCTCTTGCAGCTACCTTCTTTGGCTCTACCCGCACACCATTTGGTGACGCGATGTACCAGTCGGCAAGCGAGCTTGCAGGAAGACTCGCCAAGCGTGGCTTTGCGGTTATCACCGGAGGCTCTGCAGGAATCATGGAAGCAGCGAATAAAGGCGCATACGAAGCGGGAGGTACTTCTATTGGTCTCAACATCCGCCTTGAAGATAGTCAACCGACGAATCGCTTTGTCACAGAGCAAATGACCTTTGAGCACTTTTTTGTGCGCAAAGTAATGCTCACGTTTGCTTCGGAAGTATATGTCTATTTCCCCGGCGGTTTTGGCACGCTTGATGAGTTTTTTGAAATAATCACCCTTATACAAACAGCGAAAGTAAAACCGCTCCCCATTGTGCTTTTTGGTAAAGCATACTGGGAGCCCATGGTCGCTTCTTTCCGTGAGCGCCTTTTTGAACAGTTCCACACCATAGACGAGCATGACCTTTCACTCTTTGTGCTTGTAGATACGGTAGACGAGGCGTACGACTATATTGTCAAAAACGTGAAGTGCTAGGGGTGGGGCAGGGGACTGACGCACAATCACCGTTGTGCGAAGTGTTGGTTGAACTTCATAAAAGCCTAAGACTGTGGGATTATTAATCAACATGGCAATTCCTGATTTTCAGACCACTTTACGACCACTTTTGGAGGCGCTTACAGACGGTCATGAAATGCACATGAACACGCTAATTGAAAAGTTAGCAGATTATTTTCAATTGACGACTGAGGAACGAAGCGAAAAATACAAATCTGGCAACGATTACATATTTTCGAACCGAGTTCGTTTTGCGCGCGTGCATCTTAAAAGCGCAGGCCTAATCCATGCTCCTCGAAGAGGGTTTATACAAATTACAAGCGAAGGGAAAGATTTCTTGAAGAATTCTCAAGAACGTATAACTCTTCGTCAACTTGCTACGATTCCTGCATATGCAGAATTTCGTGAGAGGATTCGTGAAGGAAGTAGCCAAGAGGGAACCGCCGACGAAAAAGTCGAGAGCGCTGAAACACCACTCGAGCTAATTGAGGTTGGATATCAAAGAATGAAAACAACGCTTGCTTCTGAGCTAAAGGAAGCAGTGCAAAAAGCGTCGCCAGCGTTTTTCGAAAATTTGATCGTTGAGCTACTCCTCAAGATGGGATACGGAGGTTCTCGACAAGACGCTGGACGGGCCATAGGTCAGAGTGGCGACGGAGGCATTGATGGGATTATCAATGAGGACCGATTGGGACTAGATGTTATATATCTGCAGGCAAAACGCTGGCAAAATACCGTTGGCGCACCCGAAATTCAGTCCTTTATTGGCGCCCTTGCCGGCAAGAATGCCCACAAAGGTGTCTTTGTAACTACGTCCCATTTCTCTCAACAAGCAAAAGAATACGCGAAAACCGTTCCTCAAAAGCTGAAGCTTATAGATGGGGAAGAATTGGCAGAGTTAATGATTGAGTTTGGGGTAGGAGTAACGGAAACCAATTCGTATAAACTCAAAACCCTAGACTCCGACTACTTTGATGAGTAGTAAGGCACGATTAAATGCAGAAAATTGATACATCGGAGTTGCAAAAAATAATCACAGGGCGTGCCGTGCCTCACATTTACTCTTTTGTAACAAACACTTTACCTAACTATCTCAAAGTAGGAGATACATATCGACCGGTTGAAGAGCGTCTTAACGAATGGCGTAAACATTACGAAGATTTAGAGGAAGTTTCTCGTCATAAAGCAACAGTTAATGATGAGGTGTTTTTCCGTGACTACGCCGTTCATAAATATTTAAGACAGCAGGGCATAACGCAGATACCTCTTAATATTTCAACCAACGTATTTTCAGATGAATTTTTTGAAGGCGCCAAAGAATCCGATGTATCAAAAGCTGTTAATGACATTGTCAGTAACTATCAAAAGACCGATATCTACGACTACTACATCAATCTTAAAAAGCTTGTTGAATTCCACTATAAGCGAACTCAAGAGTTCAAACCTCGTCAAAATCAACAAGAAGTACTCGATGCTTTCAATGCAGCGGTAAAGAAAGGTCGCAAGAATCTCCTCATGTATGCGGTGATGCGATTTGGTAAGTCCATCACTTCGATATGGGCCGCAAAAAACATAAATGCAAAACTCACCGTAGTCGTCTCTGCAAAAGCGGATGTCTTATCCGAGTGGAAGCAGACAGTTGAAAGCCATAAAGATTTTTCAGGATATCGCTTTCTGGATAAAAGAGACCTCAAGGAAGGAATGAAATGGTTAGATTTCTATGGCAAAACCTTTCAAACCGGGAGCGGTGATAAGGAAGTTTGTACTAACATCGTGCTGTTTCTTACCCTGCAAGATCTAGCAGGGTCTTCAGAGGTCATTAAGAAGCACCATAAGATACTGCAAAAATCGAAGATTGATCTTCTTATTATTGACGAGACCCATTTTGGAGCTCGAGCATCGGTACTGGGTAAGATGCTGGTGGGAGTAGAGATCGATGAGGTTGAGAAAGACTCTTTGAAAAAGAGTAAGGAAGACTCAGAAAATCTAGGTTCACTCGATAAACTTAAAGCCATCAGAGCCGATATAACATTGCACCTCTCAGGTACTCCATATCGCATCTTAATGGGCAGCGAATTTTCTAAAGAAGATATAGTCGCCTTCGTTCAGTTCAGTGACATATATGAAGCAAAACTGGACTGGAGTAGACAGCATCTTGATCAAGACGAATGGAACAACCCTTATTACGGCTTTCCTCAAATGATTCGTTTTGCATTCAACCCTAACGAGAGCTCACGACGACGACTTGCTGATATTTCCGGAAGCAAACCGGCTGAGCTGTTTACTCCAGCGAATATAAAGAAAGGGGAAGGTTCTAGCAAGTTTCTCTATGAGCAAGAGGTTATTGATCTTCTCAAAGTTCTTGATGGATCAAAAAACGACACTAATATGCTTGGCTTGTTAGATAACGAAGTAATTAAAGCAGGAAAGCTTGCGCGACATATCGTTATGGTGCTGCCGTATCGAGCTTCATGCGATGCGCTTGAGGAATTGATAAAGAAAAACAAAGACTCGTTTAAAAATATCGCCACCTATACGGTGTTTAACATTAGTGGATATAACCAAAAGCTTAGTAAACCTGAAGAAATAAAAGCAGCACTCCAGAAAGCAGAGTTAGCCAAAAAGAAAACTATAACTTTGACGGTTAACAAAATGCTCACTGGCAGTACCGTGCCGTATTGGGACACCATGATTTACCTTAAAGGAACAACGAGTCCACAAGAATACGATCAAGCGATTTTCCGCCTTCAATCTCCGTGGGTTGAAACCTATAAAGACACTGACGGTAAGATAATTAAGTACGATATGAAGCCGCAAACCCTGCTGGTCGATCTCGACCCAACACGGCTATTTTATTTGCAGGAGTTGAAGGCGTTTACTTACGGAGCTAATACTCAGAAAGTTGGTAACGAGAATATTGAAGCCTTTATAAACCGAGAGCTCAGAATCTCGCCGATCATTGCGCTCAATGCAGAAGGCAACAAACTCGTCGAAGTAACTCCTACGAATATCATTGATCAAGCCCGTAAGTATGCGAGTGACCGGACGATTACAGAGGATGTGCAGCAAATAGGTGTTGATGCGTCATTGAAAGATAACCCAGCCATACTAGAAGTCATAAGTAAATTGGCGGAACTTGGAGGGAAAAACGGACTTAACATCAGGCCCAGTCCAGACGAAGGTGAAGAATTGGATGGTATGTCCCTCGAAGGCGAGGTTGAGAGTGGGGGAGAAGCTCAAACTGTCACAACTCCACCCGACGCTGATGTTACTGAAGACATTTCATCATTTGAGAGACGATTTCGCACCTACTACGTAATGATTATTCTCTTTGCGTTCCTCTCAAATACTGAAGAAAAATCTCTAACTGACGTAATAGAAAATATTGAAGCTAATGAAGATAATCGGCGTATTGCTCGCAACCTCGGGCTTCGGAAGTCTGATCTCATGCTTATCCGTGACGAGATAAACCCGTTTGTTCGATCTGCGCTTGATTACAAGATACAAAATGCAGATTTTCGATCATACGACAATACCGTAACTCCCGTTGAACATATTGAAATCGCTATTCATAAGTTTGCTCGCCTATCAGAAGCGGAAGTTTTCACTCCTTCGTCAGTAGTAAGTCAGATGTATAGCGCGTTTGACGAAAGTTTTTGGGGTGGAGTGAAGGAGGCTAAGATTCTCGATATTGCCAGCAAGTCAGGGAGTTTTGCAAAAGGTTTCTTCGAGAAAGCTACTCAATATGGCATTGAAATAGCAGATATAAAAGATAACTTCTACTCTATCCCGACTTCGCCGGCCGCGTATGAATTTACTCGTAAGATGTATCAAGCTCTTGGTCTTAACATAGACAATATTGCCAGGCATTTCAGTTCCTTTGATCTTCTTAAACTTGACCACGATAAGGTCCGATACTTACTCACCCAGGACAAGAAATTCTGTGAAATATCCCTGGACGACCTCGAAGGTTATACTGTTAGTGAGGAAAACTATAAACCCATGAAATTCACTGCTGTAGTAGGAAACCCACCATACCAAAATCATGCGCAGATGCAGATTTATACTGATTTTTATTCAACTTCAAAACAATTGGGCAAGTCAGTTTCAATGATTTTTCCGACTGGATGGCAGGAACCAAAAACTGGGAATAAGTTTAAAAGAATAAATAAAAAAGAGATTAAGGAAGATCCGCAAATCGTTTTCATAGACAATCGCCAAAATGTTTTTCCTGGCGTTGCAGGGGCTGAGTGGGTAAACATAATTTTTTGGAAACAAGATCATAATAATGGCCTAGACGGGAGTCAAAGAGTATTTACAAATGGGTCAAGCCCAACTATTAAGAAGCTACTTACAGAAAAAACAGAGGTTGAAAAACCAGCACAGATTAGGAAACTCGCCACCTTAGTTTTAAGTTATCCTGGGTTCGAATCATTGCAAACTATGATGACAGATAGAAAGCCGTACGGACTAAGTTCTGATTTTTTGAATGATCCGAGAAAGTACGGATTACCATCCGTTCTAGATCACAGAAAGAGTCAAAGTGACTATAAAATTTATGGCCTCAAGAATCGAAGCCAGGTAATCAATTATCTTCCAAAAGATTATCCTATTCCAAAGAAATCAAATGCAGTAAATAAATACAAGGTTTTTGTTGGAGAGGCATGGGGTAACTGGGATAGCCGAGCAGGACTTGGAGGAGCGTTTGCAGATATAATCATCGCCAAACCGAAGGATATTGCTACAGAAACTTATACTGAGCCTGGTAATTTTGAGGATCTGTCTACAGCAAAAAAGCATGCAAAATACCTTATGACCCGTTTTACAAGGGCATTGTTATTCTTTAATAAACATTCTCTACACTCGAGAAGTGCTTGGGGTGCAGTTCCAATCCAAGACTACACTGAACCTTGGTGGGATGAAACTATAGAGCAACTAGAATTTAGGCTGTTTGACAAATACGGTATCTCAAACGATGTAAGAAAATTTGTGTTATCGAATATACAGCAAAAGTCAGAGAGAAACATCGTTGGTTATTTCTAATGTGTCTCATGCCTAAGAGTAATATTGATGTATCTGAGAATTTTCTGCGTAGGAGTGGAACTTTACTTGATATTATTCTAATTGATCGCACGACAAAGAAGAACATTATTTGGGCAACTGACTCATACGAAAGTCTCGGTAAAGAGTTTTCTGCACAAAGTCGAATTAAACCCGAACTAGTAACTGGTAAGTATCATTTGCTTATCCAGCCACGTGCCTCCAAAAGCTTGGCCGAACAGCGAAAACGCACGAAGGAGAAGGCCGAGGTGTTCACCCCTCTGAAGATTGTCGATCAAATAAATAAAACCGTTGATACTTCAACACTGAACAAAGACAATTGGCAGGCGTACGTTCGTGAACCAAAACTAGAGATCACCTGCGGGGAAGCCCCTTTTATTGTGAGTCGCTACAATCCGACCGCACATACTGGGAAACTCATAAAACTGAACAAGCGGGTTGGGTTTTTAGATGGAAAACTAAGAGTTGTTTCAAAGTACTGCAACAAGAAAGCAGATTGGCTTTTCTGGGCAAAAGAGGCGTTCAAGGCTAGCTACGGCTACGAGTGGCAAGGTGATAATGTTCTACTTGCGCGGGAGAATTTACTCTACAGTTTCATTGACTACTATCAGGACAAGTTTCACCAGCAGCCAACGCTCAAAATGCAGGAAGATTTTGCTGAAGTTATCAGCTGGAACATTTTCCAGATGGATGGACTTCGGTATGTGGTGCCGATGAGTTGTCACCAGGAAGGCAAAGTTATCCCTAGCACACTGTCAATTTTTGAGAAAATGCTAGAGAAAGTTCAGAAACACGACTGTGAAGGGTGTAAGTATAGCCGGCCTCGCAAACACAACGGTAGCTACGTTAAAATCATGAATTGGGAAGAAAATAAAATTGTTAGATTTGTTGATATCATCGGTTAGAGAAGGAAGATGGTCAGAGGCTGATTACTAGGAACTCTACATTTACAGATAAGGGGAGGGGAGTAGGATGGAGGTATGATCTCAACCCCAAACACTTTTGTGAAAGATAAGATGGTTCGTTACGAACAAATACTATCCGGAAGCAACCTTGCGGAACTCATGGTCAGACGTGAATCAGGAGGTTTTGTATTTGAAGTTATGGAGTGGCACGTAGAGCTCGCAGGGCGCGGTGGAGTTTCAGGCGTTGGAAGGAGAATTCTTCACCAGGCGTACGCTGCCGAGACAGAAGCTATTTCCAGGCTTAATGATTATCTCGAAACCTTCAGATAAATTAGAGCATGGTCAAGAAAACCTACTCAAAGATGATCGGAAGAAAGGAGTACAGCATTACACATTTCCCCGGGGATAACGCTTACGCAGTGTATGAGCGAGATGTGGACATCCAGGGTGTCCATATCATTCCCGAGCTCGCCACTTTTGGTTCTGAAGAGGCAGCTCGAGGATTTATTGACAACTTAGAGAAAGGGGGTTAGGGCACGAGAACTAGAGGGTGGCAGGTCTTCATTTACAACTTCATGTAGAGGAGTAGACTCAGGGTTAACAATATGGCGCCATCCTTGAAAGGGAAAAGACCGGCCGGAATAGAAACCTACGTCTCCACAAAAAAGGGAGAAGAGTTTCTTGTTTGGAAAAAAGATAAGAAAAGTTTCTCCGTCACCTATTTTTTTCGAGGACTTCAGGGACCGCTGGTCGACAAGATGATCTTCAAAGGTTTTCTTGAACTTCCGAAAGGTCTCTTCTTGAGCAAGGAAGGTTGGGGTTTCAATGCCGCTAGTAAGGGTTATTACTTTCTGAAAGTGCTAAAAGAAAGTATTCCAGCAAAGAAAAAACTGGAAATCATAATAAAAAGGTCCGGGAAGTCAGGTGTTAAGAAGACCGCAACCAAGGTGGTCGTCACATTACTCCTCGACGACCTTAAGCACCTAATTGGGAAGTTTAAACTCGTAAATTCGCGAACCCTCTCGGAAGTCAAAGATACTGCTGGAGCGTTTCTGAAAGAAAAGCTTGGAGCCGGAATCAGGCTGCCTGAAAGGACATACGACAAGTACGAAGGAGGAGAGCTAAAGGAAATTTTGAATCGTAAAGGAATCCTGGACGCTCTGACAGAGGACGATATCGAAGCTTTCGTGGCCTTTTATCCAAAAATTTTTAAATCGTCCGTGAAAGGTCGGAAGCGAGCCCTCTCTCAACTCAAGATACGACTTGCCCAGGAAGGAAAAAAGGTCACCGATAAGGTGTATCTCGATGAAGTTATAAAAGAGTTCGAAGAGAAACTTTCAAAGCACCCTTCCAGCGAAACGGTGTGGCAGATCTTCCTCAAGGATAAAGTGCTCCCGTTCCTAAATAACACCCAGATTATCGATCGCCAAAAGATCACTCTTGATGGCAAGGCGCCTGACTTCGTGTTGGTAGATGTTTATGGATTTGCAGACGTCATAGAGATAAAGACTCCCTCTATGAAACTAATGACCGCAGACTCTCGAAAGAACTACCACTGGTCTACAGACATGTCCGTAGCTATTGCTCAAGCTGAGAATTATCTCGATGATATAAAAGATAATCAATCTGAGTACGTAAAGCTGGTCAAGAGAAAATATAATATCGATCTAACGCTCACGCGTCCTCGTGGCTTCGTAATAGCTGGTGCGTTGACTGAGTTCGAAAACCGAAAACAAAAAGAGGATTACAGACGCTTGCGTTGCTCGCATAAGAACATAGAGTTCACAACTTATGACGAACTCCTTGCTAATCTTAAGCACATACAAAGTAAGTTAGATCGTTAATTTCTTTTATCACCCGTATTCCACTGGATTGAGAGTAGGAAGTAGGGAAGTGGTGCTTCTCTACTCGGCTCTTCAATCCTCGTTCTCAAGCCTTTCGGCTTCCCCAGTACCCCATCGGGGAAGGGGTTTCGAGGATTCTTAATTTGCGCAATTTATTTTTATTTCAGAAAAAGGGCACGGAAAATATTTTCAGGAAATTGTAATAGAACAACTAAAGGGAAGAGAAGTGCACTAATCATATTCAAGGGTTTATGGGCCTAGGGGCTAGGATAGATACACTTCGCACAATATATCTTTTGCGAAGCATACGTACGGGAGAGGGTCTCTCGGGCCCCTTAGCACTTCTGCCATATATGTATCTAGGAAAGGGGTCCCCAGTGCCCTGTAGAAGGCTGTAAAAGCCTTTCTATGGGCTTATTGAGTACATTCCTATGGGAAAGGACGCCTACCGAGAAATATAAAAGGCGAGAAGAGGTCCTCCCCCGGAACCCATCCCCTTAGGGGAATCTCGGGCATCCGAGATTCTCGGTATTGACCTGTGGATAACTTTTAGGCTATAGTTTCTCCGTAGGGCGGTGAATGGAATGTCCAATCCATCCTGCCGTCAGGGCCAGACCTTCTCGTTCTCCCATTAGATGTGCCACTCCGGTGCATCGTGGGCTAACGTTCCCGATGAATGGTCTGAGTCACCGTCCTACACCCTTTGCGCGTCCATCTTTCTTTTAGGTGGCGCGTTTTTCTTTTCTGACTTCCCTATCTATTTCTATATTTCTTACGCGAGAGACTTGAGCCACTCAATAAAGCCGTTTAGAAAATCTGCAATGACATTCCAGCCCTCCATAAAGAGACGTGTAAGGAAAGAAAGGTTTTCCTGATTGGTTGGAGAGTTGTAGAGCGCTTCAAGAGAAATGCCAAAAAACGAAAGCGCCAAAAGACCAATAATGATCCAGATAATGAGCTTTACCATAGGTACAAGTATACCGTGCGGTATTACAAAGGTGTGTAGTTGGTGTTGATTAGCATCTCTCGGCACTAAGGATAAAATACGGCCTATGGAAGACTTTCAGGTTGCACTCAAACACTTCAAGCGAGTAGATCCTGTGCTGTACCGAGCTGGTCTGCACGTGAA
>CAYMZP010000006.1:2778-8880 GCA_964395025.1 uncultured Candidatus Saccharibacteria bacterium | reverse complement strand
AGGCTTCTCTGGTTTCAAAGCAAAAAAGACGCAGAGTTGGTAACGCCACGCTTTTTGCCGCGCTTGCAAGCTCGGTAGTTTCTCAGCAACTTGCTACGAAAGCTGCGGACAGTATTTGGGCACGAGTTCGGAAAGTCTGTGGCGGGCGTGTGACTCCGGAAAGCATACGTACCACGCGCATGTCTGCTTTACGCAAGGCAGGACTTTCTGAGGCTAAAGCCAAGACTCTCAAAGCACTTTCTAAAGAAGTGGGGAAAGGACTCTCCCTCACTTCCCTTTCTCGCGTCAATAAAGAAGAGGCAGAAGAAACTCTTACCAAAATATGGGGTATTGGTCCTTGGACGTGCGAAATGTTTCTTATGTTTGCACTCAACCATCCTGACATTTTCTCTACCCGAGACCTCGGTCTGGTGCGCTCTATAGAGAATCTCTACAGCATTAAGAATCCTTCACATGCCGATCTAGAGCGCATTTCAAAACACTGGAGCCCCTATCGCTCGTATGCGTGTAGAATTCTCTGGAAGCACCGAGATACGAACTAATACTAGTTTTCTACTTTGAGATAGTGGCTTTCGTCAGTACACGGAATGATACGGTCGTTTTCAACTGAGCCCATTACAGACACTTTCGTACCAACGGTAATCGCAAACGGGTCAGCAATAGCATCTACCGCAGTGCAGAGGCGAATACCCATAGAAGGGACTGCGATAACGCGCGACTCCCCTGCCGTCGTTTCAATCGTGATAAGTATAGGACCATCGAGCATTGCTCCAGTGGTATCTATGTCTATGACGGTTCCCTCTGCGCGTGCAGATGTATCAGGCTCTTCACCTTCTTCTGAACCCTCCTCGTGCTCACCTTGCTCTTCTTCGGACACAGATGATTCGTCCTCTATATTTTGACCCGGCGCAATACTCGTTTCATTTTGAATAAAAAACACAGCGCTCCCGATAAGCAGGATGGCGGTAACAATAAGTGCGATTTTCATATAGATACAAAGACGTGGAAAGGAATAAAATGTGACACCCTAGAGATAATCGGTAGGGTCTAGATATGCCTCTTTTGGTGCGACAGGAATGATAGCTCCACCCTTAGCGCATGCAGTAGTAGGTGTCTGGCCGTTCTGGGTGTACCACGCACCTAGGTTCATCATCTCTACACCCTGCTTTGCGTACACGCCAAAGTGAAGGTGAGGACCCGTGGAGTAGCCGGTATTACCTGAATTTCCAATAACCTCTCCGGTTTTAACCTCGTCACCTTTTTCGACTGCAATGTGTGAGAGGTGTAGATATGCCGTTGAAAGCCCGTTTGCGTGGTCAATGAGTATCCATTTACCGAAGGAATAGCACCCCTTTACGGCATCCGTGTTACCCCAGCCACGCACTGTTCCGGAAAGCGCAGCACGTACCGGTGTCCCTGTCGGAACGCCAAAGTCTATACCCGTGTGTGGTTTGGGTTTTCCAGAAGCGTCATAGCCATACGCACCGCTTCGTGCAAACGCCGTGAGTCCGTACCCCTGCGTAACAAGCGGACTGTCTATTGGCCATGAAAGCACTCCGCTTCCCGCGCTTGGCACTGACGACGGGTCAATGGCAACACGAAGCGACTCTTCAAGTGCAGAAAGTTCTTGCTCAACCGCTGCTCGCTCCTGCTGTTTTTTTGCGAGCAAGCTTTGGTACGCAGCTTCAGAAGCCTGTGTTTCTGTGAGGAGTGACTGTTTTTCTTGGCGATTTATATCAAGCGCTATGCGCTGGCTCACGAGGTCATCGTTGTTTCTTGCAAGACCCGTCTTCGTGACATTGACCGACTCTTGTTGTGCTGAAAGGTCTTCTTTTGCTTGCGCTAACGTGACGGCATGTGTGCGGAGTGCGCCGTTTAGGGCTGCGCGTTGGTCGGCAACGACCCATGCATCAGCAAAGTCTTCTACCGAAAGCAGTTGTTCAATAATAGAGCTCTCGCTCATCATGTGCATAGAGCGTATGGACTCTCCGAGGGTGGCACGATCAAGTGCAATGCTTGTTTCAGTGTCTTTTATTTCAAATGCGAGCTCGTTGAGTTGTAGATTTGCGGCGGATATTTTTTTCTGTATAGATGAAATTTGTGCCTGCGTTTGTGAACGAGATAGGTCAAGCGCACCAAGCGCAGTTTGAAGGGTTTGTTTTTCTGCACCAATAGCCTGAAGCTGGCGTTGGTACTCTGCAATCTCTTCATCTATTTTCTGACGCTCGCGGTTTATGTTCTCCAACTGGTTGCGTATTTCTCCAATATTTTGTGCACGAGAAGGTGCCGGAGCAAGAAAGGGTGCTACGAGGAGCGTGAATAGGAAAATAAAAGCAGGAATTTTACGCATGATTAGACAAGTGCGAAATGGCAGAGGTGAGGCGTGCCGTCGCTTCTTTGGTACCAAGTATACTGACGAGCGTGAACGGGTCTGGTGACTGCAAGGCGCCTGAAAGTGCATACCGAAGAGGCCAGAGATATGCGCCACGACCTCCGTTTTCTTTCGGGTTCTCTTCTGCGATAGGCATGAGTGCTTCCTTCGCTTCTTCAGTACTCAATGTTTCTTTGAGCGTCTCTAGACGGGAAAGAAGCGAACTCAGTGCGTTTTTTGTGAAGCCAGACATACCTGCTGGTTCTTTCTCAAGAAGAGACTCAGTACTTAGTGTGGGTTTTTCAAAAAGGCATGCAAGTTCGCCAGAAAGCATATCTTGCGCCTCGGTAAAAGTATGTGCGCGGTCACGCATCAAAGGAACTGCTTTTTCTAAGATATCTGTGTTTGATGCCGTGAGTCCCCCACGCGCAATATAGTCTTTAGACGAGAGACGACGCATCCACTCACGGTTTATGTGAAGGAGCTTTGCTTCATCAAAGCGTGCGCCACCTTTTTGTACGCGCGTGAGGTCAAATGCATGTACGAGTTCATCAGTACTTAGCACCTCTTCGTCACCCTCTGGATGCCAGCCGAGTAGGGCTAAGAAGTTCACCATTGCTTCGGGTAAGTATCCTTCTGCTTTGTATTCCAGAATATCTTTAGCACCATCTCGTTTACTCAGTTTCTTTGTCCCTTCACTTCCTAGAATGACTGGCACGGTAGCAATTTCTGGCCGTTGTATACCCAGTGCTTCGTAGAGAGAAAGAAACTTTGGTGTTGAAGCAATAAACTCTTCCCCACGAATAATGTGCGTAACACCCATCAACAGGTCGTCAATGACATGCGCAAAGTTATAGGTGGGATAGCCGTCTGCTTTTAAGATGACAAAGTCATCAAGCGCTTCTTCACCCGCAGAAAGTTCTCCACGTGCAAGATCATTCCACACGTAACGCTTTATTTCAGGCACGCGAAACCGCAGAGTGCCCGTACCGTCCCATGGTTGCGTCTCTTCTTTTCGGTGTTCACGGAAAAGAAATGGGCGACGCTCATCCTCTGCTTTTTTTCGAAGCACTTCAATTTCTTCTTCAGTGTATGGGTCAACGTATGCATGACCTGCGTCTACCAGTTTTTGTGCATACTCGCGGTATGTGGCAAGGCGTTCCGATTGGAGGTATGGACCATTCTCCCCACCAATGTCAGGACCTTCGTTCCAGGAAAGACCGAGCCATTTGAGTGACTCCATAATGTGCTCAATAGCGCCTTCTACTTCACGTGCTTTATCCGTGTCCTCAATGCGCAGAATAAATGACCCGGTATGTTTCTTGGCATAGAGCCATGCGAAAAGCGCAGTGCGCACGCCACCTACGTGCATAAAACCGGTCGGACTTGGTGCAAAGCGAGTGACTACTTTCATACGGTATATGCTTTTACGGAAACAGGTATCCCCTTCTTTCGGGCTTTGAGAACGGTGTCTTCAGTGCCACGACTATTGTTTACTTGAAACGCCATAAGCTCGTCTGATAACTCTACTATGGCTGAGTTTCTCGCGAAATAGACCTCCTCAGTGAGCTTATCCTCACCCATAGGTTCCCCTTCAATAAGCGATGCCGGTGCTATTTTTTGTATGGTTTCTAGGAGTGGAAGTAGCTTCCCTACTTCTCTCGCACTTCTCTCTTCTGGGTTTTCTGTAGCATAGGTAGTCAAGCGAGCGCTGTAGGTTGTAAGGGTTGTTGGAAGAACAACGCGGACATGCGCACCAGAGGGGTCAAACGCAAATGCTTCTTCTGTAGCGTAGTAGTCCACTCCAAGTGCCCCGCCAGTGACGATGCCCATACCGCTTGCGCACGCATCTTGCACGTCTTTGCGCACATCAGCTTCAACTTCTGGCGTCGTTACTCTCCACGTACCGCTGATGCCTCTAAAACGCATATACGCTAGCGGGTATCGCCGTGTGATTGTGCGATACGCAAAAGTTCTTCAGCAATGACCGCACCTGCCTCTGGTGCAGCAAATGCGTATCCCTGTTCGCCCATTCGCGTAGCAGTAGCCGTGTCTTGCACCAGACGTCTCGCTTCAGATGCCAAAATATTTTCGGTGAGATTGGCTTCTTCAATGACGCTTGCAGCACCTGTTGCGGCATACGCATACGCGTTGGTGCGCTGGTCGTGGCTGACACTTTCAGGAATAGGAATCAAAATGGCGGGTTTTTTCCAATGGGCCATCTCTGCAATAGAGGTCATGCCTGCACGAGAAATGATGAGAGACGCCATGCCTGCCGCTTTACGCATAGAAAGTGCTTGTAAGTACGGAAAGGCTTTGTAGCGCTCTTTGTGTTCACTTTTTTCAAGCATTACCCGTGAGAGTGCTTGTGCAGATGCAAAGTTATCTTTTCCGGTTTGATGAATCACGTTTGCAAAACTGGTGAGCTCAGGAAGTGCAGAAAGCACCACGTCATTTATGCGTGTGGCGCCTGAGGAGCCACCAAGCACGAGAATCGTTGGTACTGATGGGTCTGTACCAAACTGCTCCTGCCCCCCTTCGGTATCCACTGACATAAGAAGCGCGCGTACAGGTACCCCCGTTCGAGCCACTCGGTCCTGTACTTTTTTTGGAAATGCATTTGCTGTCTCAGCAAATGAGACCGCAATACGTTTTGCAAAAGGTGCTGTAAAACGATTGGCACGGCCGGGTCGCACATCTGATTCGTGAATAACAATAGGAATGAATAGTATTCGTGCAGCTAGAACGACAGGTAGAGAAGCATATCCACCCTTACTCATCACCACATCCGGATATATGGAGAATAGTTTAACGAGCGCGACGAGTGTGCCAAACAATGTCACCCCAAGATCAAGAATATTTCGAATGGACGTGTAGCGACGCCACTTCCCTGCCGGACACGACACAAAGTGCATGTCGTTTTCAAATAGTGCTTCTTGGTCAAAGGCTGAAGGACCAATGTAGTAGAGGATTGGTTTTACTAAGCGTTCTTCACGCGCTTTTGCGCGAACCGCTTCTGCTATTGCTATAAGCGGGTAAAAGTGCCCGCCCGTCCCTCCGCCAGTAAACACAATTTTCATAGCGTTTTTACGAGTGTAGCACGTGCGCCTTAGCCCCGGCGCTTTGCTCTATTGGCAGCAACGTTCAAAATAATACCGACTGAAGCCAGTGCACACAGGAGCGCAGTACCCCCGTGCGAAACAAACGGAAGCGGAAGGCCGGTCAGTGGTAAGACGCCAAGCATGGCACCAATATTAAAGAATGCGGAAATGGTAATAATGAGCGTAAGCCCGGCGGAAGCAAGAGAGCCGTACATGGTGGCGGCTCCTGCCGCGATGGAAAAACCACGTGTTGCAAAGGCTACAAACAACAGTACTAAGAATGTGGCCCCTATAAATCCAAACTCTTCGCTAAATACGGCAAACACGGAGTCGCCGTGCGCCTCTGGCAAATAGCTAAACTTCTGTACACTCTGCCCGAATCCACGACCAGCGAGTTCTCCAGACCCAATAGCGATGAGTGACTGTTGAATTTGGTACCCAGATGTTTGTGACTCTCTTCCAGGGTCTATGAATGTTTTCATACGTTCAAGAAGGTATGGACGTGTCGCCACTAAGAGTGCAAGTACAAGCACTGCTCCGCCAACAATGATGAAGAAATCACGCCACGGTGCGCCCGCGAGCATGTAGAGTGCCAGTGCTGTTGCGCCAATCACCAGAACGGTAGAGGTG
>CAYMZP010000006.1:0-2768 GCA_964395025.1 uncultured Candidatus Saccharibacteria bacterium | reverse complement strand
GTTGAAGTAGAAGAATTAAAGATGGAATACCAACGATAAGTCCGAATGGGAGAAGTCCGGTGCGGAACTCATGGAGTTTTCCTTTCGCACGAGAAAGGTACCAGGCAAGCATCAAGATAACCCCAATCTTTAGGAATTCTGACGGTTGAATGGTGGTAATACCAAGGTTTATCCAACGCGTCGCACCGTTGTATGTCTCGCCAATTCCAGGAATAAAGACGGCGAGGGTTAAAAGTACTGAAGCAATGTATGCAGGAAGTGAAAGGGCCACCACCCACTTTGGAGGCACGTAGCGAAACGCAAGAAGTGCGAGGCCTCCTGGAATAAGCCCGAGCACAAACTGTGTAAACGCAAGGCGCCACGGAGAGCCATCTTCGCGGGCAAGGAGTCCTAGTGAAGCGGAAATAAACATCGCCAAGCCACCAATCACAAGCATGGCTACAATAAAAAAGAAAACACGATCACCAGAAAAAGACCGTCTTGCCATGTTTTTAGTATACCCGAAGCAAAGAAGCGCTTAGCGTAACAGTGCCAGCGAAAGTCCTAAAATGCCGGCAATAATAGTAATCACCCAATAGCGCATAGTTACTTTGTGTGAAGGCCAGCCAATCGCTTCAAAGTGGTGATGGATAGGAGCAATGCGAAAAAGCTTTTTCTTAAAGAATTTTTTTGAAATGACCTGAAGTGCGTTGGTGAGCACGGTGACAGCAAGCGGAAGTGCAATGATTGGGAGCACGCCCACCCCCACTCCTCCTGCGAGTGTGTCGGTAGAAAAGGCGGTGATAGCAAGAGCCAGTGTGAGCGCCATAGAGCCTGTTTCAGACATGTAGAAACGTGCAGGTGGGATGTTAAACCACAAGAATGCAAAGAGTGCACCAGATACAGAGGCAGCGAAGGCCGCAAGTGCTATCTGCTCTTGCGAGAACGCAATACCGGCATACGCCATGAAAATAAATGCAAAGACTCCACCGGCAAGTCCATCAATCCCGTCAATCACTCCTCCTGCGTAAATCGCGAGCGTCACAAAGATGAAGAATGGAATGAAAAATATGCCGAGCGGAATACTGCCAAAAAATGGAAGACCGACACTCATCACCTCAAGTTTGTCGTAGAACCACCAGCCAGCGAACGCCGCAAGCGCGGTCACGATAATCAAGCGGTACCGTAAACGAAGCCCACCGCCACCTCGACGTATCTCAAGCAGGTCGTCTATAAATCCAACCACACCTCCGAGGAGAAGTGCGAAAAGAGGAAGCCACGTTTGTCCTCGGTTCACAAAATCAATCTCAGCAAATGAGCCTTGCAGGAAGTGTGCGAGCACCATGCATAGTGTGGCCACAAACAGCACCGAGCCCCAGATAAGTACTCCGCCCATACGCGGGGTGCCAGTGTCTCGGGTCTCGTGGAGAGAATCAAACAAAGGAGTACCTTCGAGATTCCCCATGCCGTTCCCCTTCCCTGCTTTCTTTTTCCATGCTTTGTGGTGATACAGGTAGTGCGCAAGTATGGGTGCAAAAATAATACCGACGGAGAACGAAATAACCGAAGGTATAAGAACGCGTGCTGCTTCAAACATCATAGCGAAGGAGGCAGAAAGGACTCAAAGGTGGCACGCACCAGCGTGTGTACGTCGCTGAATCTTCCGTCAATCGTAGAACCAAGTACCACGACCGCAATCGGATGGTTAAAGCTTGCGTCGAAAATAATAGCGAGGTTTCCACCCGCAAGGTCGGTATAGCCGGTTTTTGAAAGCTTCAGCCCAGGAATAGTAGGTGCAAGTGCGTTGGTGTTTTTAAATGTGTAGGTGTCACCTGAAA
Source organism: uncultured Candidatus Saccharibacteria bacterium (assembly GCA_964395025.1). Lineage (GTDB taxonomy): Bacteria > Patescibacteriota > Minisyncoccia > Phycocordibacterales > Phycocordibacteraceae > C7867-001. The sequence goes on along the minus strand of CAYMZP010000006.1, from coordinate 951 downwards.
GTGAGCGAACAGACACTGAAGCTTGCGTAGTTGCTTCTGCAATCGGTCGAGCACGTTCAAGGAGCGCACCTGCGAGAATGGCAATATCGGTCGCTGAACCGTATCCACCAGAAAGTGCAGGAGAGACGTCCAGTCCTGTGCCATTGAGTGCGTATGTTGCAGAGAGTCCTGCGGCTGCGGCTGCACTTTTCATAAGTGCATCTGCGGTGATGGTACGTTTTGCACGCGCTGTTTCAGCAATTGCTTCCGCTGCATCGTTTGAGGAAGCAACGAGTGCTGCTTTTGCAAGCTCACTAAACGTAAATGACTGCCCGACCAAAAAACCACTATCTCCTTCCGGTGCGAGCGATTCTGGAGTGATGTCTATCGCGCCACCGGTGCCAAGTGCACCAATGCCAGCATAGACGGTGAGTAGCTTTGTAAGCGACGCAAGCGGAAGTTGAGCGTCAGCGTTTTTCGCATACAGCACTTCGCCAGTCGTAAGGTCATACACCACTGCGGCTTTCGCAGAAAGAGCAACGCGTGCGTACGGGTCGTATGCCTGTTTTTCTGGTGTGACCGCCACAGGCTCTTTTGCTTCTGGGCGAGGCATAAATACAAACAAAAGGATGAGCATTGAAACCGCCGCGACACCTGCACCACCAAAACGCAAAAGTTCTTTGCGCTGACGTCGTTTCTCGAGCCTATCTATAAGGGTTTTTAAGTCTTGCATAGGCTACGCAGTTTCAAGTTCTTTCTTTGCACGATCTTCCGCACGCATAAGTGCACCTGACAGTTCTTCGTATCGAGGTAAATCCGTATGCTCCCCTACGCCAAGGTGTGCGAGTGCTTCCACGGTAGCGCGGTATCGTGCACGGCGTTTGTCACTCTCATCTTCTAAGCGTTCAATAAGTCCGCGCAGGAGTAAGGAGCGAATGGTTTGTGAAGAGTTCACACCGCGCACCCAGTCTA
>CAYMZP010000005.1:37906-39480 GCA_964395025.1 uncultured Candidatus Saccharibacteria bacterium | reverse complement strand
TGATGTCTACAACCGGAGCATTTTTTTGAATAGGCATACGAAGAGGTTTGTTACTGATAATCCGGAGTCGTAATCTCCGAAAGGGACTCTTATTGTCGCTTTCATTTACACCATTCGCAAGCTGGGGAAAGCGGATTAAGACACGTATACAGGTGTACGAAAAATATGGCGTATATACTCACTACTTTAACGAATTGCCCGCCGAACTTCGTTGCTATTTCCCTGTTTCGTGGTAGTACTTTATCTGGAGCCTTCGGGCACCGAATCCTTCTAACACAGTCTCCAAGGAGAGTACGGTGAATCTGACTGAACAAGAACTCGCCCGTGCTCTGCGCGGGTGCATTGCGGCGTGCATGAAGCAGTCGCTCACAAAACTCGTAAGACCACTCAGCAAGTTCAGCTTGAAAGATGATCCAGAGACGGTCGCTTTCCTGCACTTCCTCTTGGACCGCAACCTTCCGAGCCGGCCGACGGAACGTCTGTACGAAGTTTGCGAGCTCGCTTTCGACGAGGAGGCGCGCTACCACTTCGTGAAGCTCAAGCAATGGGCATTCATGCCTGATGCGAGCGGTCCGCGTGCCCTCCCCATACCTCGCGAAGCATGCGAAAAGTTCGTCTTCTCCTACTTCGTTTCTGAGCTATCAGCAACGGCGAAAACCATGATCGCCATGCGCGCAGAGCGAGTGGCGAAACAGGCACTCGGCATGCCGGAACAAGCCCTGCGTGAGCTCCTTCGGCAGGAATTCTTCTCCGTGCATTCCGAAGACGGTCCCATCAAAAATGGGTTCCCGAGGAAGGCGCAGAAACGAATCATGCAGGAAGGTAGCGTGCTCGGAACGCAGTGGTTCGGACTCTTCACGAGCATCTGTGTTGAAATCGGCATGCGTTCTGTGGAGAAAGCACCTCCGCAGGAGACTTCACGAAGCAACGTCGTCGACATACGAAGACGTACCGGCGGACCATAACGGTCCGCCGGAACTATTTTATAGAAAAACCTATTCGCTTTTAATAAATCCTTTACGGAGCGAAGTAAAAAAGTATCGTAGCTAGGCGCGGGGCTGAGATTTTTCGAAACATATTTCTGTAGTAAGCAAAGCAAAAAACCTTATATGCGAGGCATGGGGCTAAGGTTTTCGGAGCCGTACATCAAGTACGGTGACGAAAACCGTGGGGCCCCATAACAAAGCAGATAAGGAATTTTTGCGAGCTTACCCTTGGCAGGACTCACAGATACCCGCTTCTTCTCCCGCCGCCACCCTCGCCATCTTCGCCTTCCACTCTGCTTCACTAAACCCTTCTGGAACGCTCGGACTTGCTGTCGCTACCATCACCGGCTCAGGAACCGTAATAGGGCTTGGCATAGAAGCCATGGAAGTTTCCTGACTCACTTCTGTCACCGTTACACTTCCTTCTGGCGTTTCTATAGAAGCCATGGCCGTTGATACGATGCCACTCTTTCGTGTGTGGGTTGAGCCGAATTCCGAGGTAGAAACGGTTGCTTTCTCAACACCAGAAACTCCGAGCGTGCGCAGGTAGTACGTAGTTTTCAGTCCCATCTTCCATGCGTAGAAGTA
>CAYMZP010000005.1:0-37896 GCA_964395025.1 uncultured Candidatus Saccharibacteria bacterium | reverse complement strand
CGTCCTGACGTACCTGCATAGAAGATGTTGAGAGACTGTGACTGGTCTATCCACTTTCCGCGCTCTGCCGCTGCTTTCACGAGCCAGCGACCATCTATTTCAAACACCTCTTTGTACTTGTCGCGCAAGTCTGCGGGGATTTCATGAATGTCCTGAATAGAGCCGTCAGCATACTTGATACGGTTCAGCATGCCCTGACTCCAGAGACCACGCTTTTTGAGATCTTCCACGAGATAGCGGTTCACCACTACGAATTCACCTTCCTTGTTGCTCTTTACGTAGATGTTTTTGTAGATAGGCTCCACACACGGAATACAACCCACGAGGTTTGCGGTAGATGCCGTTGGCGCAATAGCCATGGTGTTTGAGTTACGCATACCATACTGCTTCACGTGTGCACGCACCGGCGCCCAATCAAGCTTGCCTTGGTGCATGAGAGTAATTTCTTCTCCACGCTCTTTTGCAAGGAGTGCGATGGTGTCTTGTGGGAAGATGTCGCGGTCCCACTTACTTCCCTTATACGTTTCGTATGTACCACGCTCTTTTGCAAGCTCACTTGAAGAGAGAATGGCGTAATACGCTACTACTTCCATGGAGTCGGAAGCAAACTCTACTGCTTCATCAGAATCAAAGTTGATACCAAGCTCATACAGCGCGTCGTGGTAGCCACGCACACCAAGCCCTACTGGACGGTGGCGCATGTTTCCACGCTCTGCGTCTTTCGTTGGGTAGAAGTTCAGATCAATGACGTTATCAAGCATGCGCATTGCGGTCTTCGTCACCTTCCCTACGAGCGCATGGTCAAACTGTCCATTCACTACAAACTTTGCGAAGTTTAGGGAGCCAATAGTACAGACTGCTGTTTCTTCGTCGTTGGTGTTGAGTGTAATTTCCGTGCAAAGGTTTGAGTTATGCACCACGCCCACGTGGTCTTGTGGCGAGCGCACATTTGAAGGGTCTTTCCACGTAATCCACGGATGGCCCGTTTCAAAGAGCATGGAAATCATCTTCTTCCACATGTCTTGCGCAGGAATACGTTTGAAGAGCGTTATTTTCCCTTCGTCTACCATCTGCTCATACTCGGCATAGCGTTTTTCAAACGCAGCACCGTATATTTCTGGTAAGTCTGGCGTGTCAGACGGAGAAAAGAGTGTCCACATACCTCCGTCACGCACACGCTTCATAAAGAGGTCAGGAATCCAGTTTGCCGTATTGATGTCGTGTGTGCGACGACGCTCGTCACCGGTGTTTTTACGAAGCTCAAGGAAGTCTTCTACGTCTAGATGCCACGTTTCAAGGTACACACAGCCTGCACCACGGCGCTTTCCTGAGCGATTGATAGCAATATTGACGTCGTTTGCAATTTTGAGGAACGGCACAATACCCTGAGAGCCCACGCCGGTACCTTTAATAAAGGAACCCGTTGCTCGCACCTTGCTCCACGCAGTACCCGTACCTCCGGACCACTTCAAATACTGAGAATTGTCGGAGAAAGACTTAAAGATGCCGTCTAGTGAGTCTGGAACTACGTTCAAGAAGCAGTTAGAGAGCTGTGCCTTCTTTGCACCTGCCTGAAAGAGTGTGCGCCCGCCGGGGGTGTAGTAGAAGTTTGAAAGCACATCATAGAACTCAAGCGCTACGCGCTCACGGTCTTCCGGCTTTTCAGCAATCGCAAGACCCATCGCGTTTCGCATCCAGAGCATCTGCGGTGTTTCAAGGGGGGTCTTCGTCTCGTGGTCTTCCATGCAGTAGCGGGACGACATGATTTCAAGACCCATGTACTCAAAAAGATGGTCGCGTGCAGGCACCATGGCATGACCGAGCTTGGCAAAGTCAAACTCTGCCATACGCGCGTCTAAGTCTCCCTTCTCTACTGCTCGCTTCATGTTGCGCTCAAACACTTCACTGTGTGCTTCTACGAGCTTGTCCTCCGGCACTGCTTTTCCGAATACCTGTCCGTACAAACGGTCTAGGTGCAGGCGGGACGCGAGACGAGAGTATGCAGGATCGCGCTCAATAAGTGAGCGGACCACCATGATAAGTGCGCGCTTTAAGTCGTCTACCGAAATACCTTCATACAATTCGTACTTCAACTGTACGAGAATGCTGTCTATATCAACCGCAGAACCGTCTTCCACGAACTTGTGCAGTGTCTTTCTAATAGCCTCTTCGTTGTAGCGTTCCAGTTTTCCGTCAGGAGTGGTGATGTGGAGTCCCTCTTCTTCTATTTTCTCTACGAGTTGCTGTTTCTTCTCTTCGCGACTCTTGGTGTGCTGGTAGCGATACACAATGTAGTGTTTGGCGACCGCAAGATATCCTCCCTGCATGAGAATCATCTCAACACGGTCCTGCACATGTTCCACCATGGGCGTACTTTCCGGAAAGGCCATCTCTATTTCTGCTACCACACGCTGAGTCATCTCTTTAAGACGTTCGTCAGACACGGGCGTGTTCATTGCAAGAAATGCATTGCGCATTGCATTCGTGATTTTGTTGGCATCAAAATCAACAATCTGGCCGTTCCTTTTTTTGATCTGCATCATGGTTGTTCGCTACAAGCTAATAATATGACTCGCGCGCGCCATGACATTTCTAGTACGTCTCGCGTGCGAAATCAGGGGGCTTGGAAGGTCATAATACACCTGTTTTCCTGATACAAAGTAATGTGGATAGCGCACGAGAACACATAAAAAAATGAGTTCCAGAACACCTCTTTTTATGACCAAAAAATACGCCGTTTTTTGATGTCGACTTCCCTACCTATACACTCAAGAGCCTAGTAAGCGGTCTCTTCTAGTTCTTAAATCCGGTACCTCGGATAAACATTACAACAGTAACAACGAAGAAAAGAACGGTGAGGCCAATTAAGACACCAAACGCAAGGAGGGGCGAAACGTCAGAGACACCGAGAATGCCATAGCGAAACGCATTCACCATATAGAGGATGGGGTTGAAGAGAGAAAGCGTGCGCCACGGCTCTGGCAAGAGTTCTATGGAGTAGAAAACACCTCCCAAGTACGTAAGTGGCGTAAGTACGAAGGTGGGAATGATGTTTATCGCGTCAAAAGACTTTGCGAAAAAGCCGTTCACGAGTCCTGCAAGAGAGAAAAGGAGTGCAGTCAATAATGCTGCAGAAAATACGAGGAAAATGTTTGCAATGGGAAGGTGCGTGAAGAAAAACGCCGTGAGCGTGACCAAAAAGCCAACCAAAAACGCCCGCACCACTCCGCCTGCCACAAAACCCGCCACAATCACCCACGACGGCATGGGAGAAACGAGCAATTCTTCTATGGTCTTTATGAATTTTGAGAAATAAAACGTTGACACGGTATTTATGTACGCAGAATTTATCAACGTCATCATCACGAGACCCGGCATGATGAACTGCATGTACGTAAACCCTTCTATTTCATCCACCTGACTCCCAATGAAACCACCAAAGATAGCAAAGTAGAGTGCAGTCGTAATAATTGGCGGAAGCAGTGTTTGCGTCCAGATACGAAAGATACGAATCGTATCTTTACGAACCATCGTGTAGAACCCAATTACGGCGGGAGATTTCCTCATGACGCTCATATACATTTATTTTGAACGAGGCCACTCCATGTTCGCGAGCGACCGGAGGAATTACAGGCCTCGTTTCCGAGGACGCGCAGTGAACATGGAGTGGCTAGGTGCTTCATATAGCAGTTCCGACTAATTCTAAGAAAATATCCTCCAACTTTTTGCCGTTGTGGCGTGCAAGCAGTGCCTTTGTAGGCTCATCTACCACGATTGTTCCTTTATTTATGATAGCAACATGGCTTGAAAGCTGTTCTGCTTCCTCTAGGTAGTGCGTGGTGAGTATAATAGTTGTGCCTGCACCAGAGAGCTTACGCAAGTATTCCCACATACCACGACGAAGCTCCACATCCACCCCAGCCGTTGGTTCATCAAGCAGAAGAATCTTTGGTTTATGGACTAGGGCACGCGCAATCATAAGTCTGCGCTTCATTCCTCCTGAGAGATTTTGAGACTTTTCTTTGCGCTTATCCCAAAGTCCTAAGTCTTTAAGCAACTGCTCAGCATGTGGACGCGCTTCTGGACGCGTAATGCCGTAGTAGCCAGCTTGGTCAAGCACAATGTCCTCTACTTTTTCAAAGATATTGAAATTAAACTCCTGAGGAACCACACCCACATGCGCTTTCACCTCGTCTGGATTTGCATCTAAAGAAACGCCCATCACTTCTACCGTTCCGCTACTTTTTTGTACTAACCCCGCAAGAATGCTAATGAGCGTCGTCTTCCCTGCACCGTTTGGACCAAGGAGTGCGAAAAACTCTCCAGAAGGTACGGTGAGAGAAACGCCTTTGAGCGCTGTGGTTTCAGTTGCTTTGCGACTACTCTTTTTATACGTCTTCGTGACGTTCTCCACGCGAATTGCTTCTGCCATCGTGATGCGAAGTATAGCAAACTTCTATACAAGTGTGCATGAAGGCGTTCCAGAAGAAATGCGTACGGTACAATGCGTGCAGTATGAGTACTCCGCATTATTACAAAGAAGAACGACCATGGGGTTCTTTTGAGCGCTTCACCGAAAATGAAATTTCTACAGTGAAGTTGCTACACGTTGCGCCCGGCAAACGCCTCTCTCTACAAACGCATGAGAAGCGCGCGGAGTTTTGGCGCTGTGTAAGCGGGAGTGGAAAGGTGACGAAAGGAGAAAGTGTGCTTCCTATGCACGTGGGTGATGAGGTCTTCGTTCCTTCCGGAACCAAGCACCGCCTTGAAGGAGGTCCTGAGGGAATTACCGTGCTTGAAATCATTACTGGCACGTACGACGAGTCTGATATCACCCGCATGGAAGACGATTTTGGACGTTCATAGCGTATGGAAACACTTCTCCTACTCTCCATCCTGCTTGCACTTCTCGCTACATTTCTTTTTCTCCTTGGACTTATACGCTTGGTACGAGTATTTCATTTCAAAGAGCGTCTCATAGAGCTCGTACGCGCGCTCGGCCTTATACGCGCAGACGAAAACCCCATCATTGTTGGTGCGCACCCGTTTGAAGCGGGAGGCGTAATGAATCCTGCCGCGGTCGTGGTAGGCGATACGACACACCTCTTTTATCGTGCAGTTGGCAACGACGGTGTATCACGCATCGGCTATGCATGGTCAAAAGACGGTAAAAAAGTAGACGGTCGTCTTCCCTATCCCGTATTCGCACTTGGTGGAAATGTGCGACACGTACCTCAAGTACACGAATCGCTTGCAGAGTCTGGAGGCACATGGAGTGGCGTAGGTATTGAGGACCCGCGCGCGGTAATCATAGATGACCGTCTGTACCTCACCTTCCACGCATTTTCAAACTGGAACTCTCTACGCATTGGTGTTTCCTTTATACAAGTGAGCGACCTTATGGCCGGTATATGGAGATGGTCTACGCCGGTTTACTTGTCTCACCCCCATGAAGTGCATAAAAACTGGGTACTCTTTCCGGAAACATTCAACGGGAAGTTTGCGGTGCTTCACTCGCTTCACAGCGGCTCACGTGACCGCGTACTCGTTTCGTATGTAGATGAGCTCACCGATACAGAGATTGAAAGCCCGTACCAGCCGAAAAATGACGACACGGTATGGGACTCACGCCTGCGCGGTGCGGGTCCTCCTCCAATAAAAACAAAAGACGGGTGGCTCCTCCTCTACCACGCAAACGATGCGCGTGAAGACTATAAATATAAACTCGGTGCCCTCCTCCTTGATCTTAAAGACCCTTCCAAAGTTATTGCACGCTCCGCACGCCCCGTACTTGAACCTGATGCACCATACGAAAACGACGGGAAGCCCGGCATTGTGTACGCGTGTGGTGCCACACTCTCTGGCGATACGCTTCGTGTGTACTATGGTGGTGCGGATAAGGTGGTGTGTGTTGCCACTACTTCCCTCTCTTCCTTACTAAGGAAACTAAAGAAACCAGGCGTATCGAACAAACACGAAGCACCTCGTTCGCCGTTTAAGGCGCTATAATTATTTTAACTATGTTCGTTGTACGTCGCCATCCTGAAAATCCGCTCCTTGCACCGAAACGTGAACAGCCGTGGCAAGCGTTTGCCACATTTAACCCTTCTGTCATACAAAACGGCTCCGAGGTACGTATGTACTACCGCGCACTTTCAAACCCAGCACAAATCATCGCACCCTTTGCACCACAATCCACCATTGGCCTTGCGGAGTCTCGCGACGGCGTGCACTTTCACCGCGACCGCCAAGTGATTACCCCAAAAGAACCGTGGGAAGCGTTTGGGTGCGAAGACCCGCGCGCAGTTGTGCTTGATGGAATGACATACCTCACATACACCGCACTTGGCGGGTACCCGTTTGGTCCGGAGAACATCAAAGCCGCGATTGCCGTTTCAAAAGATGGTGAACATTTTGATGAGCGACATCTGGTCACCCCTTTTAATGCAAAAGCCTTTGCACTCTTCCCAGAAAAAGTGGGAGACGAATACTGTGCGCTGGTAACCGCGCACACCGACTACACGCCAGAACACCCGCGCCCCACGATTGGCGTCGTGCGTGCAAAGCGGATGGAAGACTTTTGGAACGAGGAGTTCTGGAATACCTGGCACAACGACCTTGCTACCCACGCGCTTTCCGACCTGCGCCGTTCTGACCACGACCACATAGAAGTAGGTGCCTCTCCTATTAAAACAGAGCAAGGATGGCTCCTTATCTATTCCTATATTCAGCACTACTACGAGGAATCCAAGCGAACCTTTGGTATAGAAGCAGTGCTTCTTGACCTTGAAGACCCACGCAAGGTTATTTCTCGCACCTATCCGTTCCTCGTGCCGGAAGAAATATATGAACGCTATGGGGTCATTTCAAATATCGTCTTCCCTTCAAGCGCAGTGGTGACTGGCGACGGCATGCTCGATATCTACTACGGCGCCGCAGACACTACGTGCGCTAAAGCGAGCGTACGCCTTGCTGACCTGCTTGAGTCACTTTCCGAGACTAAGCCACTCTTTATGCGCGCCGAGGAAAACCCCATCCTCAAACCAGTTCCTGAAAACACCTTTGAAGAAAAACTGGTCTTTAATCCCGCTGCGTTTGAAGACAAGGACTCGGTACACATCCTCTATAGAGCGATGGACAAGAAGAACACCTCTGTGGTGGGTTACGCACGCTCAAAAGACGGCATTCATATAGATGAACGACTTTCAAAACCTATCTACGTACCACGTGCAGACTTTGAGCTAAAGAAAGGGAAAGAAGATGGCAACTCTGGGTGCGAAGACCCGCGCACCGTGGTGATAGACAAGCGGGTATACATGACCTACACCGCATATGACGGTGTGCATTCGCCAAAAGGTGCGGTCACTTCCATCTCACTCACAGACTTTCGTAAAGGAAAGTTTGATGCGTGGGAAATGCCCTTCCTAATTACTCCTGAAGAGTACGACGACAAAGACGTGGCGCTTCTTCCGGAAAAAGTGCAAGGAGAATTTCTGCTCTACCACCGTGTAGGCGGACGCATTTGCGCCGACATGCTCAAAGACCTCACCCCAGAGTCAAAGGTGACGCGATGTATTGAAATCATGGGTCCACGCCACGGCATGTGGGACGCCGCAAAAGTAGGTATTGCTGGTCCTCCTCTTAAAGTAGAGGGTGGCTGGCTTTTCCTCTACCACGGCGTTTCGTGGCGTTCCCGCTACCGTGTGGGCGCTGCACTCTTAGATGAGAGCGGTACCACCGTCCTTGCAAGAAGTGCAGACCCTATTTTTGAACCCCTTGCACCGTACGAGCTTGTGGGCGAGATACACAACGTCGTATTCCCGTGTGGGTCGGTGATTCGCGGAGACACCCTCTTTATGTACTACGGTGGCGGGGACGCGGTGGTGGGCGTCGCCACTGCTTCTGTTTCGCGTATACTAAAGGCACTTTCATGATTCCTCGGCTTGTTGCGTTTGATTTAGACGGGACACTCGCGATTAGTAAGTCGCCTCTTACCGAAAGTATGGGCATCTTACTCGCTCGACTCTGTGAAGTGAGTAATGTTGCTATTACTTCTGGAGGAAAGCTGGAGCAATTTAAGGTGCAGGTCGTCGCGCGCATGCCACACGAAACACGTTTTGAGCATTTTTTTCTTCTTCCAACTTCAGGTGCTGCACTCTTTGTAAAAAGAGAAAACGATTGGAAGGCCGTATACGAAGAGATACTTTCGCCCCAAGAAGCGGAACACATTAAATCTGTACTTGATGAGACTATTGCGCTCACACAGGTACTTACTTCAGAAGACAAACGCTATGGTGAAATAAACGAATATCGCGGTTCACAAGTAACGTTTTCGGCACTCGGCCAAGAAGCGCCCGTGGACGAAAAGTATGCATGGGATCCAGACCAAGTAAAACGTCGGAAGATGCTTCCACATTTATTAAACGCATTGCCTGACTACGACGTAAAAATAGGTGGAGCTACATCCATAGACATCACAAAAAAAGGAATCAATAAAGCATTAGGTATAAGACGACTTTCGGAATATCTTTCAATTCCACCGCAGGACATGCTCTACATTGGTGATGCGCTCTTCTCCGGAGGAAACGACGAGGTCGTTAAAGAAACGGGCATTAAAACACGCCAAGTGAAAGACCCTGAAGAAACCGCGCAGGTAATTGAGGAGTTACTCTCATAACCATGAACATACTAGACACTCTCAAAAACAGCTTCAAAGGCGAACTTACGGACGCCAAGAACGAGCGTGAAAAGTATAAGCGCGACACCTCCCTCTTTGAACGTGTTCCATCTCTCGTTGCGTACCCGAAAGACGCGGATGACGTAGCGATGCTCGTAAAAGCAGTACACTCTGCAAAAGAAAAAGGCGAGGATATTTCCATCACCGCACGAAGCGCGGGTACTGATATGAGCGGAGGACCACTCACCCGCTCGGTGGTCGCCGTGTTCACCAAATACATGAACAAAGTGGTGAAGGTGGAAAAAGGGTATGGCGGTGGTCGCGCAGTGGTAGAACCCGGCTGTTACTACCGAGACTTTGAAAAGGAAACTCTGAAAAAGAAACTCATTCTTCCCTCCTACCCTGCCTCTCGCTCTATCGCTGCCATGGGTGGCATTGTGAACAACAATTCTGGAGGCGAACGCACCCTTGAGTACGGGAAAACCTCACGCTATGTGGAAGCGATAGACGTCGTACTTTCTGACGGTTCAAAGACCACATTCCGTGCGCTACAGGCACCAGAACTTGAAGCAAAGAAGAAACAGCAAGACTTGGAAGGAGAAATTTATCGCAAAATGACCGAGCTCGTTTTCACAAACCATGCGGTCATTGAAAAAGCTCGTCCGAAAGTGTCTAAAAACTCTGCCGGCTACGCACTTTGGGATGTATACGACACGCGACATGGCACCTTTAATCTGGCAAAGCTCATTTGTGGCGCTCAGGGTACACTCGCACTCACCACACGTCTCGCACTCACACTCGTAGAACCGAAAACACACCGTGCCATGCTTGTTGCGTTCCTCCCGTCTTCACACGGCAAAGCAAAACTGGAAGTACTTCCAGAAATTGTGGAGAAGGTGCTTCCACACCGGCCAGAATCATTTGAGTCGTATGACGACCACACCCTTTCGCTTGCCGTGAAGTTTCTCCCGCAGATGCTGTTCCAGATGGGACCACTCCGCGCCATACACCTCGGACTTTCTTTCCTTCCTGAAGTATTTATGGCCCTTAGAGGCGGAGTGCCGAAGCTTGTGCTTATGGCAGAGTTTTCTCGCAACACCGCGCGCGAAGCGCGCGAGGCAGCGCACGCCGCAGCAGCTTCTATTGCCCACCTCAACCTCCCCCTGAGCGTCAAAGGAAGCGAGCATGCATCGCAAAAATACTGGATTATGCGCCGTGAAAGTTTCTCGCTTCTCCGGAAAAACCTTCGTGGTTTCTACGCTGCACCATTTATTGACGACTTTGTCGTACCTCCTGCGTCCTACCCTGAGTTTCTTCCCGAGCTTGAAACACTCCTTTCAAAGTACGACATCATCTACACTGTCACGGGACACATTGGAAACGGCAACTTCCACATTATTCCGCTCATGGACCTCAAAAAGCCTGAGACGCGAAAGATTATTCTTGAGCTTGCGCCAAAAGTATATGAGCTCGTGCTCAAGTATGGCGGAACCACGACCGGCGAGCATAACGACGGCATCATACGCACTCCATATCTGGCACAGCAGTTTGGAGAACCAATGGTGAAATTGTTTGAAGAAACAAAAAAGATTTTTGACCCGCTCAATATCTTTAATCCGGGGAAAAAGGTCGGGGGTACCTTCAAAGATGTTGAAAACGACTTGATTACTGGATAAGAAAACAGGCCGCCCACGAAATGGACGGCCTGTTTCTCTTTCTCCTGGCACGTGCCCTAGCTGGCCTTCAGAAGCGAAGGAGCGGAGGCATTTGCCGGCACGGAGAGACGGCTGAGAGCGACAAGAGTCGGGGGCCAGTCCTGGGCGTAATGCGGGAGCGCGTAGAGCGCTCTCACATTCGATTCCAGACGGGCCGTCTCTTTGCGCTCCACGCGACGCCTCTGCCATACAGAGAACGTCCGCACGAAGGGCCGAACGACGAGGAACGCGAAGACGATATGCGTGAAGACCCAGAGCGCAATCCCAAACATTCCTGCGCGCTGAATCTCCCACATGCTCGCAATCGCGACAGCCTCGAAGAGGCACAGCGCGAGAACACCGACCAGCTTCGAGAGGCGCGGGTGGAGGGCGTAGGTGTAGCGCGCTTCGCGCACACACCGTTCGATGGCCGGCACGATGTACCGACGCCACACCCACACACCAGCACCAACGGAGAGGACGGCGAAGATGGCGGAAACGGAAACGAAAAACTCAATGCTATGAAACAACTGAGGCTCCCATGTTTGACCAGAAACTCTGTGCAGTACTAAAACTCACAGTGTGGGGGGTATCATGCCACAAAAGAAAAACGGAGTCAAAAACGTACGTTTTCCACATATCGTTAGTCTATATTGTGTTTTCGGCCCTTTTATAGCATAATGCGTTTAACTCGCCCGTTATAGAGCTTCCCCAGGCTTTCGGCCCCAAAGAGTGTTCAGAACAGCGAGGTTACAAAATCATTCGTTCACATGGCAGCAAAACTCTACGTCGGCGGTATTCCGTACAGCACGACTGAGGACGCACTCCGAGCAGCTTTTGAAGAAGCTGGTCAGGTTGTTTCCGCATCTATTATTATGGACCGTATGACCGGCCGCTCACGCGGATTCGGTTTCGTCGAAATGGCGGATGAAGCTGGCGCACAGGCCGCTATCGACCGTTGGGACGGCAAGGAATTTGAGGGTCGTATGCTCTCAGTTTCAAATGCTCGCCCACAAGGCGAACGTCCTCCTCGTCGCGAAGGCGGCTTTGGTGGCGGTGGCTACGGCGGTGGACGCGGTGGCTACGGCGGTGGTAATGACCGCGGTGGATACGGCGGCGGATACTAATCCGACTCCTGTTCTCAAAAGAAAAACTCTCGGCACTGCCGAGAGTTTTTCTTATGGGAAATCATCTTCGTCTAAGTCTTGTTCGTATGTTGCGAGTTCTATCTCTGCTTCATCAAGTATCTTTTGAGCTCCTGGGTCATTCTCTTGGAGCAAATCCACCTTTTTATGTAATTCGTTCAATAAATTTTGCAAGGTTGTATCGTGAATGACACCGTCATATTGACGCATGGTGGCAATCCAAGAAAAAATGGCGTCGCGCCTCTCTTCAAAAGATTTGAAGAACTCGTCTTTCGAAGAAAAAGACTCAGGTCCACTCATACTAACCGCAGGTTGATTTAGACTTCCCTCCCTCAGGGCCTATGACCACACGCTTTTTGTATTCAGCAGACCAGCCAAGAAGATTGGCGAGCACCTGAAACGTCGTTGCAATGGACGCAATAGCGAGTATGAGGATGAATGGCCATGCAATCGGTGTGGCAAAGTAGAAGAAGACCACGAAAAATGCGAACCAGAGACCAGTGCACCACGGGCAATGCACAAGTGCGGAAAGCGTGCCCAAAAATGTACCTTCCTGCTTTTCCTCCAGCCACTCCCGCAAGAATGCAAAGATAACGTCGTAGCACACCAGACGTGTAAGGCGAAAAACGGCAAGTGAAATGAGAAAGAAGTCTCCAAGCGGTATATACGCAGAGAAACGACCTGCATCAACAAGCCAAGAAACGCCTAAGAAAACGAGCACAACGAAAAAGAGTGTGTACAAGATGTTCCAGAAGGCAGTGGCGGTTTTCATAAAGACAGTATATATGAAAGTAATGGAAACCGCGCAAGAGGACGTACGGGCACTTATAGAAGAAAAGTACGGAGGAAACACAGCTCACAAAGAGCTCGCAAGCGACCTTGCACGCCTTAAAAAAGGCGAGCCTCTTGCATACGTCATAGGTCATATCCCTTTTCTTGGACTTCGTATCAACCTTGATTCACATCCTTTGATTCCCCGCCCCGAAACTGAGTGGTGGACCGAACTGCTTATACAAAACATAGCGATGCATCGCTATGTTTCGGTGCTTGATTTGTGCGCTGGCTCAGGCGCCATAGGGCTCGCCGTATTGAAACACTGTCCGAACACGCACGTTTCCTTTGGGGAGCTGACGAAAGAGCACGAAGCAACGATACGGAAAAATATTGAAATAAATGATCTTGACACTTCACGTGCAGATATCCGTATCGGCGACCTTTTCGCACCATTTCTCCCCCACAAACACAGCTACGATGTAATAGCTTCGAATCCTCCATACATTCCTGAAAAACGCTCGCTTGATGAAAGTGTCTCAAACTTTGAACCGCATGAAGCACTCTTTAGTGGCGCAGACGGCCTGTCGGTAATCAAGCGCATACTTGCGGAAGCGCCTCTTTACCTCAAAGAACACGGAGAATTGTGGATGGAGTGCGACATAGAAAACATAGAAGAGGCAGAGGCGCTCGCAAAGAACACGTTTACTCACACCAAGATACACACCGACCAGTATGGCAGGCCACGCGTTCTCGTGGCACAGTTATAGGAAATGGATACCCCTACACCCATCGGTCCCTCCCTTTCCTTTCTAGAAGGATTGGAGTGGAGTACGGTTTTCTCTGTTATCTTCGCACTCATTTTTATTTGGTGGCTCATTTTCACACTGGTATCCATCTACCATTGGCTTCGCCACGGCCATGACTCGTGGCTTGCAGTACCGGCAATTGCCTTGCACTTATTCGTCTCCGGCTGGCTTATTTTCTATGCCACCAGTGGTCTCACCTAAATATGGCTGAATTTAAATACGAATCTGGAGAGCACCTCATTACTGCAGTACGCAAGCACCCACTCGTGTTTGTGGGGCAACTCATACCGTTTCTTTTGCTCGCCATAATCCCTTTCTTTATTCCCGCAATTCTAGGCGCCATAGAAACAAGCACCGCTGTACCCCTAATTGATGCAATACGTACCGACAATCCGTGGATGCGATTTATCATCGGAATTTTCTGGCTCTTTGTATGGATGGGCGCCTTCTCCACATTTACCGACTTTTACCTGGACCAGTGGGTGGTGACTAATCATCGCGTCATTCGCATTGATCAGTCTGGCTTTTTTGACCGACAAGTAGGAACCGTGCACTTGAACCGTGTACAGGATGTACAGTCAGACATTCGCGGACTCTTTGGAGAGCTCTTTGGCTTTGGCACCCTCTCGGTAGAAACTGCAGGAGACGACGCAGGACGTTTCCGCATAAAAGGCATTGCAAATGTACGCGCACTACGTGACCTCATAATGAAAGAAGTAACTGAACGTCAAGAAAAAATGGCCCGCATCAGCACTTCCGGCGTGCATTAAGCGACTTCACATTGAAAAGTGGTAACATGCATCCATGAGCGACCGCACACCTCTTGAGACAGAACCGTACAAAGGAGTGCGTGATTTTTACCCTAAGGACTGGGCACAGCTTTCTGCAGTTTTTAATCATACCCGTCGCCTCCTTGCCCTTCGTGGATTTGAGGAGTATCAAGCTTCCCCACTCGAGCGCTCAGAACTCTATGAAAGCAAGGGAAACGAAGAAATAATCAACGAGCAAACGTATACCTTTGAAGACCGTGGTGGACGGCGCGTCACCCTGCGTCCTGAAATGACTCCTACCCTTGCGCGTATGGTGGCGGGAAAGCGTCGCGAGCTTGCGTTCCCGCTTCGCTGGTTTTCTATTGGAAATCGTTTCCGCTATGAACGTCCACAAAAGGGGCGCTTGCGTGAGTTTTTTCAAACAGACGTAGACTTCATTGGACTTCCTGAAGGAGAAGCCGACCTTGAAATACTTGAACTTGCGTACGATATCCTGCGCTCCTTTGGTGCGAAAGAAACCGACTTCACCATTCGCGTAAACTCACGAAAGCTCCTGCGTCTTGCTTCAGAAGCCTGCGGACTTCCAGAAGGAGAAGCGGCGCGCACCTACTGGCAACTCATAGACCGCAAAGCCAAAATGCCGAAAGCAGAATTTGAAGAAGCGCGCGCACACTTCTCTGCTGACCCACTCAAAGTGATTGAGTCTGGTACCGACCCAAAAGTGGCAGAAGAAAAAGCGCGCATCCAAGGCATGGTAGCCACGCTCGTGAAGCGCGGTATCGGAAACATAGTCTTTGATACGGACATCGTACGTGGTTTTGACTACTACACCGGCATGGTGTTTGAAGTGAACGACGCATCTCCAGAAAACCCCCGCTCCCTTTTTGGTGGCGGTCGCTACGACGGTCTCGTTTCTCTTTTTGGCGGAGAACCTCTTCCTGCGGTAGGCTTTGCATTTGGTGACGTGACGCTCACCGAGTTTCTTTCTTCACGTAACCTCATGCCAAAAGCAGAGAGTGCACCAGAACTCTATATTGGCACCCCAACTCCTGAAGACATTGCAGGAGCACGCGCGTGCGCGAAAGCACTACGCGAAGCGGGAGTGCGCGTCTTTTTGAATCTTGGCTCTAAGGCGCTCGGCGACCAAATAAAAGATGCGGTGCGCCGTGGTGTCCCCTACTTCACTGCGTATGGTGCGGAAGAAGCACGCGCGAAGAAAATACGCCTCAAGAATTTAAGCGATGGTTCGGAAAAGAAACTTTCTTTCAAAGAAACGGCAAAGAAAATAATGGCTCTACGCTAGGCTAGAGTATGCGCGCACTCACGTTTGACATTGAAACTGCAAACACGCTTCCTTCGTTTTCACGGAGCGACTTAGGCTTGCTTGAACTCGCACTCGTCGGCGTACACGACTCTAAGACGGACGAGTTTACTTCATACGTAAAAGAGGAGCTTCCGAAACTCTGGCCCCTTCTTGAGGAAGCAGACGTACTCATTGGCTACAACTCCAATGCCTTTGATATTCCACTCTTAAACCGCTACTACCCCGGAGACCTGACACAGATTCGCTCCATTGACCTCATGGTGGAAGTACAGCAGGTGCTTGGAAGAAGATTGCGCCTGCAAAACCTTGCAGAAGCAACACTCGGGAAAGGAAAAAAGGGTGACGGTCTCCAGTCGGTGGTGTGGTGGCAAAAGGGTCTGGTAGAAAAAGTACGAGAATACTGTATTGAAGACGTGCGTATTACCCGAGAACTCTACGACTACGCGCGCGAGAACGGCCATGTGAAATACAAAGACCTGCGTGACATACGCGAAATAAAACTAGACACGTCTGCGTGGGAACAAGAAAGTGACACGCCTGCCATCACTCGCACCCTCGGTATTTAAGTAGTACCTTTCACTCGCTCCGTATCGCTTTGTATCCTTCCGTATTGTTTTGTATCGCTATATATCGTTTCATATCACTCTACATCACACCCGTATGTCCCCTATCTCTCACGGCCGTGAGAGATAGGGGACATACAAGGGGAAGTGAAGAATGAGCAGAGTGAAGCAAAGAGTAGAAGTGTGGAGGTATATGTGAGCACAGCGGTAGATTGCGTTTTATAGAAAAAGTAGTATGTTATTTCCTCGTGTCGCTTGGGACCCCCTAAGGAGGGCACGAAACAGAGGGTGAAAAAATGCATATCGTTGCGTACTATTCTGTTCCAGTAAGCACCGCACGCCAAGAACGCGAGAGGCTCGCGAGTCTGTTGCAAGAGCACACGCTCGCCGCGCTCAGAAGGAGCAAGCCGCTACCCGCCGACCAGAACTACGTCGTGCACGTGGACGTACTGGAGTCCGGACGCCCGAAACCCGACGGAGTCGTCCGCATCACTCTGCCGGACAACAACGTCTCGGAAGACGCGAAAAATGCCGTCGCGACCGCGATGTGTACGATCCAGCGCGCCAAACACACCTACCCGATGATTCTCATGTGGGAACAAAAGGAGGTGGTGCGCGTAAACCTCTTCGTAGACCCCATTGCAGCGTGACCGGTTTCCGGAGACGCGCAAAAGACCCCGCCCACGCGCTTGCGTGTGGCGGGGTTCACTACATTCTCCGTGCTATCCTTTTTTACATGCAAGAACGTTCTCCGTACCTTATTCCTGTAGCCATACTTGTGTCTGCATTTCTCCTTTCCGTTGGCGTATATGTGACTCGTACCAATACGACTCAGGCACCTGCAAATAGAGGCGACATAGCAAACCTCCTTCCTGTTGGAGAGGGTGACCATATACTTGGAAACCCTGAGGCACCGGTGATGTTTGTAAGTTATGGCGACTTAGACTGCGAATACTGCAAGCGTTCCCATGAAGTGTTTGAACAGATTATTGCTGAGTACGGCACCAGTGGCGAGGTGGCATACACCTACCGCCACTTCCCTCTCGTGTCTCTCCACCCAAATGCGGGTACGCATGCGCAAGCTTCAGAATGTGTGGCTTCCCTTGGGGGAGCTCAAACGTTCTGGCAGTTTTTGACCGGTATCGCAACGGAAGCACCGGGCGCATCCCAATTTGACCCACTTGGATACAGCGCACTAGCGGAGCGTATTGGCGTGTCTTCCTCTGCACTCACCACGTGCCTTGAAGAAAACCGTTTTTCGGCGCGCGTAGCGCGCGACTTTGAAAACGCTCTGGCCATAGGCGCTACCGCTGCACCATTTACGGTCGTCACTATTTCTGGAGCAGACTCAATGACCGTGTCGGGACACCTTCCGTACGCACAGATGAAAGAACTGGTGGAGCATGCACTAGAGAAATACCATTTGGCTTCTACCGCACAGTAATTACGCACCTAGTCTTCAATCAAACGTAAGCGATACACTTCAAAAGAATCGTCCCCTTCAAACATGTCGGACGGGTTTGGAAGGAAAGAACGGCGCGTGGCAATTTCATGCGTTGCATCGTTTAAAAGGCGGTGAAAAAGCTCAAAGGCTTCGGGTATTTCTTCGTACGGAATGGTGTATTTGCGAAGCTGGGGGGAGCCATCGGCATTTTTTGTTTTCTTACACTCAATAGCGGTGAAGCGCACCACCTTTCGGCCATAGAGCTCGCTCACGGTGTAGTAGTTGAAAATCGCTTGTAGGAGAAAGAGTGGTTTTTGGTGCGGGTTTTTACTCCACGAGTCTACGAACTTATGGTCCACAATCTCTACAGCACCCGGAACTACGCGTGACTCAACCACCAAGTCCGAAATGGCTTTAATAGGAAGCGGAAGACTAGGCACGTCTGCAAAGCCACGCACCTCTACACCAAGTACCTTTTTGTACCGTGGAGGCTTTGCAAGATAAAAGCCAATAGCTTGGAGGTATTCTCGCTCCATAGAGGCACGCTTTGCTTTCTGTGCTTTTTTGGTAACGCGCGTACCAAAGTTTATTTCAAAGTCAGAGACTGCACGAAGTGCCTGCAAACCTTCTTCTATTGAAGCCTCCTTACTTGCGCCAATGTAGAAGTGTTCAAGCGCTAGGTGCGCGGCGCTCCCAATAATCGCTGCAGGTGTCTTTGGTGTGTCGTATATCTTTTTCACATAGCGCTTGTACCACGCAAGAGGATTCCGCAAATACGCCACAAGCGACGAGTGGCTCCAGTACGCAATGGGTGGCTGTGGGGCCATTTTCTTACTTCTGCGCTTCTTCCCTTTCATCTTAGAAGTGTACCAAACTATATACAGAGACTATTGACATTACTATAGATATGTTCTAAAGTATACGCACTTCGCAGGGTATGCCTGCGAAATGGAGGCTTTCATGGCCAATTCTGATTCTGTTGCCCTGTTCATTATCTTCGCCAACATCGTGCTCACTACATTCATTATCTGGTCGTTCAAACGCGGCCGAGGAAATGAAGAGCGTGGCTTGGCAAAGTTTTGCATCCTTGCACTGCTCTTTGCATCGCCACAGCTTATCGGCGCGGATGTACAAAACTGGACGGCGCGAACATTTCTCGAAGGACTCGCTTCGTTCAGCGTTTTTATGGGAGTCATGGTCTGCCTCGTGATCCCTAAACGAACATAGCGAGAAGAAAGTGGGCAGAAAGAGGGTGCCGGATGCGAGAAGCATCCGGCCCTTTTCACATATATTTCCATACAAAACTTGACAAAGTGAGTGTTTTGTGTATATAATACAAGAGCAGACGGTGCCAATCCAGGCACCTCTCACGGAGACTAGCAAGATGTTCAAGCAACTGGTTGATGCCAGCCTTGCCGTTCTTTCCGTTGGACTCGCAGTGACGCTCGGTGTCGGGCGCTTCTTCGTTTCGATCAACAACGTCGCCGAGTACATCTCCATCGGCTGTGCTGACCCAGTGTCGCAGAAGATGCTCATCGAGCAGGTCATCGCGACAGGGTCCACCCTGCCGATCGACACCTGCACGAGAGAAGAGATGGCGTTCATCGTCGGCGACAGTCTCATGATGGTGGCCGGACTGGTCATCGTTCTGGGGTGCGTCCGCATCGGCATGATGATCTCTCAGACCGAGCGCGAGCCGGCGACGAGACTTGGTCAGGAAATGTAAATCCTGACCGGCCAAGAAAGAAAGAACGAAAGCGGCGGATCCGTAGGATCCGCCGCTCTTGTTTTTATACTGTCTGGTAATTAGTAGGATTTAAGGCGTCGTGCCTTGTCGTGCGTGCGAATCTTTTCAAGTGCCTTCGCCTCAATCTGGCGTATACGCTCGCGCGTCACACCAAACTCCTTCCCCACCTCTTCAAGGGTGTGGTAGATGCCGTCTAGAAGTCCGTGGCGCATTTCAAGAATCTTGCGTTCTTTTGGAGAAAGGTCATCTAGAATGTCGCGCACCTGCTCTCCAAGAATACGCTCGGAAGATTCCTGTACTGGAGAAGGAATTTTGTCGTCTGCAATAAAGTCACCGAGCGTAGACTTCTCGTCGTCATCAGAACCGATTGGGTTTTCAAGTGAGAGGGTGTCCTGATTGATTTTTTCAATCTGGTAAATCTTGTCTACTTCTACACCCATTTCAATAGCAATCTCTTCTGGCTGTGGGTCACGTCCAAGTGCTTGGGAAAGACGGCGAGATACCTGCTTGTACTTCGCAATGGTTTCCACCATGTGTACTGGAATACGAATGGTGCGGGACTGGTCTGCAAGTGCACGGGTAATAGCTTGGCGTATCCACCACGTTGCGTACGTAGAGAACTTAAAGCCTTTCTTCCAGTCAAACTTGTCTACCGCCTTAAAGAGACCAAGGTTTCCTTCCTGAATAAGGTCAAGGAGCGTGAGGTCTGGTGAGCGACCCACATACTTTTTCGCAATAGACACCACGAGGCGGAGGTTAGAACGCGCAAGAATATTGCGTGCCTCGTCGTCTCCGGCCACGATGCGCTTTGCAAGCTCGCGCTCTTCAGCCGCGGTCAAAAGCGGGTACTGGCCTATTTCGCGAAGGTAAATCTGAATGGAGTCATAGGAAGAAGACTCGCGCCCTTTGATGTTGCGGGTAGCAAGGTACTCCTCTGCATTGTCTTCCAACATTCCGCCCTCAAGCACGTCAATGCCTGCGGTGACAAACTTTTCATAGAGTTCATCAAGGAAGCGCACGTCTTCTTCAATGTGCGGAAACTCTTTAAGAATTTCGCTGTAGGTAATGTACCCGCGCTCCTTTCCTTTTTTTATGAGTGCTTCGGACTTATCTGCTTTTGCTGCGTTTGCTTTTGCCTTTGCACCTTTTGCAGCGGCACGCACCACAGCTTTTATGACCTTCTTCTTTGAAGCAAGTTTCTTGGCTTTTTTAACTGCACGCTTTGGCGTCGCTTTCTTTTTAGCGACAGCTTTTTTCTTCGGCGCCTTCACGGCCTTCTTTTTTGCTTTTGCCATTTTGGTATGTGAGTGGGTAAGAAAGGATGCTAGGAGAGCGAAGCGTGGCGTTCGGTCAAAGTCTTTAAATCAGCCATAGCGGCTTCAATGGCCGCTTCGTCTCGTTCTAGTTCGGCAAGAGAAAGACGCGCGATAGTTTCTTTGCGTCGCTCCTCAAGCACAGAAAGTTCTAGTAATCGGAGTAAATCGTCGCCCGCGTTATCAAGAGGTGCTTCTCCGTAGAGAAATTCTGCCTCAAAAATGGCCCGCTCTGAAGGGGTTTCCTCTTCAGGTGGTGTGCCGATAATACGAGCGTACTCCGTAGCGAGCCTCTTGGCAAGGGACGTATTTGGATAGGCGGTGATGGTGGCGATAACCATTTCTTTACGCTTTTGTACTGCCTGCAGGACTTCCCTTTTTTGCACCGGAGTAGGAGCGTCCGTGTCGCTTGGTATGGTACCGGCTTTTGGTATTGCCGAGCGTACCGCTTCAGGTGTTGAGCCAAGTGTGCGCGCAATAATGGAAACAAAGTGTTCTCTTTCAAGCGGGCTTTTCATGGAGGCAAGGAGTGGAAGCACGGTGCGCTCTGCAGACATCACCAAACGATGTGGGTCGCGCTCACTTCCCGTAAGTACGGAAAGGAAAAACTCCACAATGCTCTCTGCGTCCTGCACACGGCGTACAAAGTCTTGCGGAGTTTCTTTGGCAAGGTCTGCAGGGTCTTTTCCTAAGGGCATACGCACGGCTTTCACCCGCATACCGGAAGCAAGTGCTGAATGCGCATTCTTCGCGCTTGCTGAAAGCCCAGCCCTATCTGAATCAAGTGCAAGCATCAGGTTTTCCGAGTACCGCTTTATGAGCGAAAGGTGTTCCGAAGAAAGCGCAGTACCTGAAAGCGCGATGGTATTGGTAAAACCAATCTGGTGTAGGAGGGTGAGGTCAAACTGCCCTTCCACAAGAAGCGCAAACCCTCTTTGGCGAATAGCATCTTTTGCTCTGTCCATGCCAAAGAGCACTTTTGATTTCTTATACAGCTCCGTTTCAGGAGAGTTGAGGTACTTTGCTTGGTCGTCTGGTGAAAGTGCACGGCCAGTGAACGCTACCGTGCGACCCGCAGAGTCGCGTATAGGGAACATGAGGCGATTACGGAAGCGGTCATAGAAGGTACCGCGCTTTTCATCTGCTTCTTTTACGAGACCTGCACTCACCAACTCTTCTGTTTTAAATCCTTCTGCAGTCAGTGCCTCAAGCAGAGTGCGCCAGCCGTCTGGAGCAAAGCCTAAGTTCCAAGACGCGATGCTTTCTTTGGTGAGCCCGCGCGAAAGTGCGTACTCATATGCACTTCCCTTTTCATCCAAATGACTAGCAAAGAAACGCTCAGCCGAAGCCATCGCCTCATACAACCTATCCGTCTTTTCTGTGCCCTGTTTTCTGTTGCCTGTGTACTGTATTTCCACTCCTGCCTTTTCCGCCAAAATCTTCAGCGCTCCTTTAAAGTCCACTCCTTCCATCTTTTGAATGAACTCAAAATGGTCCCCACCCTGACTTGAGGAGAAGCAGTAGTACGTCCCCCGCTCTGGGTTTACGTAGAAAGAAGGGGTCTTTTCCTTATTAAAAGGTGAAAGGCCTTTGTAGTTTTTTCCCGACTTGGTGAGCTTCACGTACTGTCCCACCACATCCACTATGGAGAGCTTATCCTTTATCTGCTGAACCGTGTCCATTGGCTACAGGTTACCTCGTCTGTGTTGGGGCGCAAATGCGAAGTGTAATGACTAGTAGCGGACAATATTTAGATTTTATGCTTACTTATCTTTTTTCTTTATATCTTGAACTTGAATTGGACTAACCATATTGGGATTCCAATTTGCAGTTTGGATTTCACCAAAACTCTTCTCGTACTGTTCTACGTTATGTACCAACATTTGTGTAAAACGCTTCATGTGACCCGGAGTAAAGGCCAGTACCTGTGCATTTGAACCCGAAGTTAAGGCGAGCAAGAAACCTTCGCCTCCCTTGGGGTTTGAAGTAACTGCAATATTACTATTATCGCAGAACTGTTTCGGCACATTCTTCCAAAAGTTCTCATCAAACATAGAATTATGTATTAGTTAATATGGAGAAAGGTCCTCTGACTCTGATACTAACAACAAGATTGACTACGAATTTTCTAGTTTGTCCACATAAGATACACAACTTTCTCTTGGTTATAAGAAAAAGCCCGTATATACGGGCTTTTTCTTTGAGGCTGTAGAAAATCGATGAAATACGAGGCACTGAAATAGTTTGGGGAACTATTTCAGCAAGTTGCCGTAGGCAACCTACAAGCGGCTTTCGGAGCCGTACAAGCGTACGGTGACGAAACACGGGAGGCTCCACAACGAAGGAGTTCGCGATTTTATCAGCCGAACTACTTGATGTTTTCGCTGAGAACTTTTGGTTCTTCAGCTACTTCCCTCGCCGCATACTCCATCGCCCGCTTCTTCTGTAGCTCCTCAACCGCAGAACGCTTCTTGCTTCCGTGGAAGCCCGTACCTGCTGGGATGAGGCGACCAAGAATAACGTTTTCCTTAAGACCGCGGAGTGTGTCCACGGAACCCTTAAGAGATGCGTTGATGAGAATCTTCGTGGTCTGCTCGAAGGATGCTGCTGAAAGGAATGAACGGCGAGAAAGTGCAGATTCCTTGATACCGAGCACCATTTCGCGTGCTTTCGGCGCAATCTTTCCTTCTGCTTCCATATCCTTCACCTCCTCTTCGTGCTCCCACTGCTCTACGACGTCGCCCACGGAGTAGTCGGAATCGCCGACATCCGTAATCTTGGCGCGGGAGAACATCTGCTTCACCACCACTTCAAGGTGCTTGCGAGACACAGACGCACCCTGCAGTTCATAAATCTTACTGGTTTCAGCAATGATGTATTCCTGCACAGCAGCGCGACCAGCGTACTCGAAGAGTTCATCAAGGTCGGCAGAGCCGTCGGAAAGGAGCTGGCCTTTTGAAACAGCCTCTCCCACTTTCACGAGTGGCATACGTGGGTACACCGCAGTGTACTCAAACGCATCACCTTCCTTCTTGCCACGACGCTTCTTCGTGTCTGCACCAGCGTTTGGTGCCACCACGATAATCTTGTCGCGACCCTCTTCCTTCATTTCAATCACCATGCCGTCGCACTTAGAAACGATGGCAGGATTCTTTGGTGAGCGCTTTTCAAACACTTCTTCAACACGTGGAAGACCCTGTGTGATGTCGCCACCCACAGAGGCTGTACCGCCGGCGTGGAAGGTACGCATGGTGAGCTGGGTTCCCGGCTCGCCAATTGCTTGAGCGGCCACTGTACCTACTGCTTCTCCAAGATCCACCATCACCTGACTCGTGAGGTCCATACCGTAGCAGGACTGACAGATGCCGTAGCGGGTTTCGCAGGACATCGGAGAGCGCACTACCACTTCCTGTGCGTCAGAAGCGGCAATGGTTTGCGCGTCTTCCGTTTCAACGTAGTGACCTTTCTTAAAGCCAGCGACTTCTCCGGCAAGTACGCGACCGCGAATTGCTTCAGCGAAGTCAATCTTCACGCCAGAAGCGGAGATGCGACGAATCGCAATGCCACGCTTCGTTTTGCAGTCTTCTTCAGTGACGATAGAGTCTTGCGCTACGTCAAAGAGACGGCGCGTGAGGTATCCGGCACGTGCAGTACCAAGCGCGGTGTCGGTAAGACCTTTACGTGCACCGTGCGTACTCATGAAGTACTCAACAGGGTTCAAGCCTTCAGACATTGAGGAGACAATCGGCACTTCAATGGTCTCGCCAGCAGTGTTCTGGATGAGACCCTTCATACCGGCCATCTGCGTGAGGTTTCCGATAGAACCGCGGGCACCAGAGCGCACCATGTCAGACACAGAACCGGTTGGGTCAAGCGCGTCTTCAACGAGCTTCTCCACTTCCGTCTTAGCGCCGTGCCAGATTTCAATCACCATACGGCGCTTCTCTTCTTCAGAGAGGAGACCGTCGCGGTATTCCGCTTCAATCTTCTCCACTTTCTCGCGTGCAGCGTCAATAACCCCTGCTTTCTTTTCCGGTACCACCACGTCGTTCAAGCTCCACGTAACGCCCGAACGGGTCGCATACTCAAAGCCGAAGCGCTTCACTTTGTTCACAATGCCCGGAACAGCGTCAATGCCGTACACGCTCATGCAGTCTGCCATGATGCGAGAAAGCACTTTCTTCGTGATTGCTTCGTTTACGAAGAGGTAGTCAGATGGAAGCACGGTGTTGAAGAGCAAGCGACCAACGGTGGTTTCAAATACCTTTCCGTCAAACGCCTTGTACTTCTCTTTTCCGGCAACCGGAAGCACGTGCACTGAAGCACGGAGGTCCACGACGCCATAGTCGTATGCGAGGATGGCTGCGTTTGGAGAGGCAAAGTACTTTCCTTCTCCCTTTGCTCCCTTCACTTCTTTCGTGAGCCAGTATGCACCAAGCACGATATCAAGTGGCTTCTGGGTCATGACAATCATTTCTCCAGAACCCGGCTTCAAGATGTTCTTGTTTGCAGACATCACGTTTGCGGCTTCCCACTGCGCTTCCTCTGAAAGCGGAACGTGGATTGCCATCTGGTCACCGTCGAAGTCTGCGTTGAAGGCAGGACATACGAGTGGGTGAAGCTGAATAGCATCGCCTTCAATAAGACGAGGGCGGAATGCCTGAATACCTTGGCGGTGAAGCGTTGGCGCGCGGTTGAGGAGCACGTGCTTGCCCTTAATTGCTTCTTCAAGAATTTCCCACACTTCCGGTACACCGTCTTCAATCAAGCGTCCTGCACCGCGAATGTTGAACGCGAGTTCACGAGAAAGAAGGCCAGCAATAACGAATGGGCGGAAAAGCTCAAGCGCCATGTGTTTTGGAAGACCACATTCATCAAGCTCAAGGTCCGGACCAACCACAATCACGGAACGGCCAGAGTAGTCCACGCGCTTACCAAGAAGGTTCTGGCGGAAGTATCCCTGCTTACCCTTCAAGTAGTCTGCGAGAGACTTCAACGGACGGCGCTGTGCTGGCGTGAGTGCGCCACCTGATGCACCTGACTTGCGGATGCTGTTATCAAGAAGTGCATCCACTGCTTCCTGAAGAATACGCTTTTCGTTGCGCAAAATAACTTCAGGCGCATGGATGTCCATGAGCTTCTTCAAGCGGTTGTTGCGGTTGATAACACGACGGTAGAGGTCGTTTACGTCTGAGGTTGCGTGGCGACCGCCTTCAAGCGCAACCATAGGACGAAGTGCCGGAGGAATGACCGGAATCTTGGTCATGAACATCCATTCAGGACGGATATTTGACGCAATCATGCTTGCAAGAAGTGAGATGCGTTTTGCGAGCTTCTCCTTTTCTGCAACGCCTGCCTGCTGGTAACGCTCTTCAAGCTTCGTCTTCAATTCTTCAAGATTGATACCGCGGAAGATGTCGTAGATAGCTTCTGCACCAATGCGTGCTTCAAACAAGGTTCCGTACTTCACGGAGAAGCGGTGGTACCCGATTTCATCAAAGACACGGCCCACCACAACGGAATCAATTTCCGACTTTGCGAGCGTCATCTTCTCTTTAAGAGAATCGCGTTCTTTGTCAGTCGCAGAAGACTTGTACTTGCTCTTGTATTCGCTCTCAAGTTCAGAGAGGAGGCGTTTCTTCACGTCTTCGTTCACTTTCGTAACGATGTAGCCCGCGAAGTAAATCACTTTCTCCAAATCTCCTGACGGCACACCAAGAAGGAGTGCCATACGGCTTGGCATAGAGCGGAGGAACCAGATGTGCGCTACCGGCGTAACAAGCTCAATGTGGCCCATGCGTTCGCGACGCACAATAGAGCGGGTGATTTCCACACCACACTTGTCACAGACAATGCCTTTGTAGCGAATGCCTTTGTACTTACCGCAGTAACATTCGTAGTCTTTTTCAGGACCGAAGATTTTTTCATCAAACAACCCGTGCTTTTCAGAGCGCTGGGTACGGTAGTTGATGGTTTCTGGCTTCGTGATTTCACCACGAGACCATTCAAGGATGCGTTCTGGGGACGCAAGTGAGAGCTTGAGCGCATTCCATTCCTGGCGT
Source organism: uncultured Candidatus Saccharibacteria bacterium (assembly GCA_964395025.1). Classification (GTDB taxonomy): domain Bacteria; phylum Patescibacteriota; class Minisyncoccia; order Phycocordibacterales; family Phycocordibacteraceae; genus C7867-001. The sequence continues at coordinate 11,577 of CAYMZP010000005.1, read as the reverse complement.
GGGCCAAAGCGCTTTGGTCCGAACGAAGGTTTTGAGTTCATAGATGTTGCCATAGATAGGAAGATTACGCGTCAGCGTCAGGAAGCTCCATCGGCTCGATATCAAGCGCGAGTCCGCGAATCTGGTTGGTAAGTACGGAGAACGATGCCGGAGTTCCCGCATGAGAAACCGGTTCGCCCTTCACGATGGCATCGAAGGTTGCTGAGCGACCCTGAATGTCGTCGGATTTAATCGTGAGCATTTCGCGAAGCGTGTATGCCGAGCCGTAGCCAAGAAGTGCCCACACTTCCATTTCTCCGAAGCGCTGACCACCGTTTTGTGCCTTACCGCCAAGTGGCTGTTGGGTGATGAGGCTGTATGGCCCAATAGAGCGCATGTGAATCTTGTCTTCCACCATGTGGTGCAGTTTCAAGATGTACATGTAGCCCACCGACACTGCCTGTGCGAATGCTTCGCCGGTGCGACCGTCAAAGAGTTGCATCTTGCCGGTCTTGTCAAAGCCCGCTTCTACGAGCTCGCTCTGAATTTCTTCTGCGGTTGCGCCTGCAAACGGGGGCACCACTGCTTGGTAGCCAAGCGTGTTTGCAGCGAGGCCGAGGTGAAGCTCAAGAATCTGTCCGAGGTTCATACGGCTTGGCACGCCAAGTGGGGTGAGGATGATGTCCACCGGATTTCCGTCCTTGTCGTACGGCATGTCTTCTGCAGGAAGCACGCGGGAAATAACACCCTTGTTTCCGTGACGTCCTGCGAGCTTGTCACCCACCGATACGTTACGTACCTGCGCAACGGTCACCACAATTTTCTTGATGATACCGCTTTCAAGCTGGTCACCGCGTTCGCGAGAAAACACGCGTACGCCAATGACGCGACCACGCTTTCCTCCTTCCATACGAAGTGAGGTGTCTTTCACATCCTTTGCTTTGTCGCCAAAGATAGAGCGCAAGAGGCGTTCTTCTGGTGTGAGCTGAGTCTCGCCCTTTGGCGTTACTTTACCCACGAGAATGTCGCCCGGACGCACTTCAGCACCAATGCGTACCACACCTTCTTCATCAAGGTTCTTAAGGCGGAGTTCACCGACGTTTGGAATATCGTGCGTGGTTACTTCTGCACCAAGCTTGGTGTCGCGCACCGCACATTCAAAGTCTTCAATGTGAATGGTGGTGAACTTGCTTTCCTGTACCAAGCGCTCGGAGACGATGATGGCGTCTTCGTAGTTTGCACCGTTCCAACTCATGAAGGCGACGCGCACATTCTGACCAAGTGCCATCTGACCGCGGTCAGAAGAGGAAGCGTCGGCAAGTACCTGACCCTTCTTCACCTTATCGTTCATAAAGACTACCGGACGCTGATTGAAGGCAGAGTTCTGGTTGGTCTGCGTAAGTCCTTGGAGTTTGTACTCCTTCTTCTTGTTGTCTTTGTTCGTGACTACAATCTTGCGTGCATCAACGTATGTCACTTCTCCTGCTTCTTCCGCAAGGACAAGGCGACCTGTGTTTCGTGCTGCGTGTTCTTCAATACCCGTAGAGACAAGCGGTGCTTCTGGAATAAGTACCGGCGTTGCCTGCTTCTGCATGTTTGAACCCATGAGTGCACGGTTTGCGTCGTCGTGGTCCACGAATGGAATCATGGCCGTTGCCGCGGAGAACATCTGGTACGTAGATGCGTCTATGAGCGTAATTTCTTCGCGAGAAACGACTGCTGGCTCACCTTTACGGCGCACTTCAATCGTTTCTGGCACAATCTTTCCTTTTGCATCCACTTCTGTGGCAGCGTGTGCAATGGTGTGTTCCTCTTCCTCAAGTGCGTTCAAGTATTTCACTTCATCCGTCACCACACCTTTCTTTACGACTGCGTATGGCGTTTCAATCACGCCAAACTCGTTGGTGCGTGCATGGAGCGCAAGACGAAGAATAAGACCGATGTTCTGACCTTCTGGTGTGTGAATTGGACAGAGACGGCCGTAGTGAGATGGGTGCACGTCGCGCACTTCAAAGCCGGCGCGCTCACGGGTGAGACCTCCCGGACCAAGCGCAGAGAGTGTGCGCATGTTTTCAAGCTCAGCAAGAATGTTCTGCTGGTCCATGAACTGCGAGAGCTGGTTTGCCGTGAAGAATTCGCGAATGGATGCCTGCAGTGGACGTGGGTTCACAAAGGCCATTGGAAGCGAGGTATCGCTTTCAATCGTGGACATGCGGTCCTGAATGTTGCGCTTCATACGGCTCATACCAACGCGCATGCGGGCCTGAAGAAGTTCACCCACAAAGCGCACGCGACGGAAACCGAGGTGGTCAATGTCGTCTACCTTTGCTTCAGGGTCTACGTTGAGACGTGCGATTTCAGAGACGATGCGCACAAGGTCATCAAGTGAGAGCGTGCGGTTGTTGAGCGCCTTTGTTTCGGTTGAAAGACCGAAGCGTGCGTTCAAGCGGTGACGACCAACTTTAGAAAGGTCGTAGCGTTCTGGCGTGAAGATGGCGTTCACGTACTGCTTGGCGTTGTCTGGGGTCGCCAAATCACCGTCGCGCATACGGCGGTGTATTTCTACGTACGTCTCATCAAGAGACTTAGAGGTGTCGTGCGCAAGCGTTGCACGAAGTGCGGTGAGCGCAACTTCATCTTTCTTGAAGTGACGCAAAAGTTCTTCACCCACCTCTCCACTAAAGACTGAGAGAAGGTTTGTAACGGGGAACTTACGCTTGCGGTCTATCTTCACGAAGATAGCGCCGTCTGCTTCGGACTCAATTTCAATCCATACACCACGTGATGGAATGATTTTTGCACCAAAGAGATTCTTTCCCTTGCTTTCTTCTGCAACGAAGAATGCACCGAAAGAACGTGCGAGCTGAGGAACAATGGCGCGCTCAACACCAGAGACGATAAATGAACCGTGCGGAGTCATCATCGGAACGTCTGCAAGGAAAATGTCCTGCGACTTCTCGCTACCCGTGGTTTTATTCACCAAGGTAACTGATGCCTTAAGAGGTACTTCAAAGGTGCGCATGTTTTCACGCGCAAACTCTTCATCACCCTTAGGTTCGCCCAGTTCAAAACCGTCAAAGCGGAGTTCAAACTTTTTATTAGAGTAGTCAGGAATCGGAGAAAACTCTTTGAAAAGCTCTCCAAATCCTTCCTTCAAAAGCCACGCAAAACTTTCGCGCTGGTGGCCCACAAGGTCCGGAAACTCAATCCGCGGTGTTCTGTACGCACGGAAAGTCTTCTGCACAAGATCTTTTATTTTCGGCATGTGATCTTTGTATGAAGCTCGTATATCCGTTACAAGCACGGATACATTCTTTCGCTCCGGAGAGTAACGAATGAGACATTCATTACTTCCTTCGCTCAAGATGTAACGACGAATGTCCCGCCCACGCAGGAAAATTCATCTCGCTACCGAGATTTTGTTAAAATTGCACCCTATGTCTTTTTCGCCCGCCAGAGTGCCGCCGCCACTCAATCTGTATCTGGTTAGGCACTAGGATACGCCCCTCCTAGGGCCTCGTCAAGCCCGCCACACTGCATACGTGTGACGGGTGGATAGTCCCTAGGGGCTTGACAAATGCAGTGTTTTGTGTATATAATGTATATGGCTTAGGAGGTAGCCAGTAATGACTAAGAAGCAAAAGCACTTTGACGTCGTAGTAGTTCCTCACTATCGGAAGAAACGGTTCCTTGGTGGAGTGGTGCTGGGTCTAGCCCTCATCCTCGCCGGAATGTTTCTCTCGAGCTGGAACACAACCGCTTTGGCTGCACGGCCATGGGCGTTTGGGTTCATAGTGGTCCTCGTGCTTGGTGGCATGTTCCTCGGAACAATGACACCGCGCACCAGGAAAGTGAGACGCCTCGACTAAGAGTTTTTCTTTTGCTTCTCCGCAAACTGAAGGCCGCGCACTCGTCCCCCAAGACATGCGCGGTCTTTTTCTTTTCTATACAGTACTTGACAAATATGTGTTTTGTTTAATATAATACTTTCGGAAGGATCGCAGGATTACCAGTGGGGACTCCCCTACGCCTTGCGATAGCACCCATGACTAACAAAATCATGACGATGGTGATGTTCGGAATGTTGGCGATCGCCTTGGCGATCGTTGCCGTCGGTATCGCAATCGCCTTCGGCTATCTGCCGTCCGGCGAAGCTGACCCTGCGGCCGGCACCTTCTTCATCATCGTCGGACTCGGTCTCGCCGTCTACATCCTCTACAAGTGGAGGAGCATCACCTAGTGATGCGACGGCGAGACGACAAAAGGCCGGTAGCACTGCTACCGGCTTTTTTGACTACTGCTTCTTCCCTTTCCACTCGTCGATGTTTGCGTGGTGACCCGTTTTGAGCACTGTAGGGATTTTGTATCGCTTGTTTTTCCATTCAATTGTTTCGGGGCGCGTGTATATTTCCCGAGAAGCCACACGACGCTCTTCAACAGAATCATCTTTTCCAAGCACTCCTTTGATACGACGCGTTACTGCGTCTACAATCGCAAGTGCAGGAACTTCCCCTCCAGTGTAAATGGCTTCACCAACTGAATACGTTTTAAGGGTGCCAAACGTCTTTGCGATTTTCTTTGCACGCGTATCTATTCCCTCGTATCTGCCACAGACAAGCACCACGTCATCAAACTTTAGGAGTGCATCTGCTTCTTTGTTTGTAAAAGGCTGTGCGTTTGGCTCAAACCAAATAATGGCCTTCTTCTCTACGTTCTGCCTACTGCCTACTGCCTTCTTCTTTCTCCCTACTGCCTTCTGTATTGCTTTCACTACCGGAAGCGCGGTCATTACCATCCCTGGACCACCGCCGTATGGACGCTCATCTACCTTCCCCCATTTATTGTCTACAAAGTCACGCGGACTCACGTACGAAACGCTCATCTTCTTATTCTTCCGTGCACGCCCCAGTATGGACGCATTCAAATATGCGTCGCACGCTTCAGGAAAAAGAGTGATGAGATGAAAGCGAAGCATGATGTGATTTTAATTATCTCTTATGCGAGCGAGGATATGTGCGAGCGACCGAAGGGATTGCAGGCTTCGTTCCCGAGGACGCGCAGAACATATCTTCGCGAGTACCCGCTACTCAACTCCATCAAGTGCTTCATCAAGCGACTTCACTTCCCCTTCGCCGTAACGCTTTCCACCCACCGGCTCGTTGATTTTTAGATTCACACGAGCGTTATGCTTCATACCTACCACACGAAGGAGTGTGCGGAGCGCTTTAGCAATATTTCCGTCTTTGCCGATAATCTTGCCCATATCATCCGCATGCACGGTGAGCGTGAGGAGCACTCCCATCTCGTCCACTCCGCGAGTAATAGAAACATCGTCTGGTGAGTCCACCAGCGCTTTCACAACGTATTCAAGAAATGCGTGATCTTGGTCCATGGTCGTATCAGTCGTTATGGATAGTATCTACGAGCGCCAAAGGCGCTAGGCACTACGCAGCAGGCGCTGCTGCTGGTTCTTCTGCCGGAGTTTCGGCAGGAGCTTCTGCTGGAGTCTCCGCTGGTGCTTCTGGAGTTACCGCTTCTTCTGCTGGTTTGTTCTTTTCAAGATTCTTTTGCTTCACGACAGAAACTTTCTTTCCTTCTAAAAGACCCTTTTCAATAAGGAGATTGGAAAGAGATGGAGAAAGCTGTGCGCCACGGCTCATCCAGTCCTTTACGGCTTCCATATCTACGGTAAACGCCTTGGTCTTTGGGTTATACGTACCTACCTGAGCAGCATATGTACCTGCTTTTGGAGAAGCAGTTTTTTCAAGCACGAGCATACGGAACGACGGGTCGTTCTTTCGGCCGATGCGCTGAAGGCGAATCATCAACATATAAGTAAGGCGGAGGATACCAGAGAGAAGCTATAAGGTCAAAGGCATATAAAAAAGAGGGGCGCCAACACGAGGTGGCGCCCCAAGCCAGAACACCAGTGGCGAAACCGGAATTGTCTGGGAACTTCGCTCGGGAGGAAGGTTGCCGGGAGGGTAAACCTGACTGACTTCCAATAGCGACTAGTTCATGAACACAATAGCATGCCTGTCTAAATCTGCTAGACTACCTATAAATGAGTGCCGAAGAGACGGCCTATGAAGGGCCGATAACTATCACCAAAACGGGCAAGGGCTTTTTCACATACCGCGAAGATGCGGAGGATCTTTTCATTCCCTCTGAAGCACTCGGAGGTGCGTTCCCTAGTGACATAGTAAGGGTGGTGAAAACAGGTCGCATGGACGCCCGCGAAACGGGCAAGGTGGTGGAAGTGGTCTCTCGTACGCGCGAACTATTTGTGGGCAAGCTGGTACGAAACGACGAAGAGGGTCTCACCATGCTCATTCCTGACTGGAAGAAAATGTATGTGCCGTTTGTGGCAAAGGGAGAGAATCTTCCACTTGGGCACAAAGTACTCCTTCGCTTTAAGGGTTGGGCAGGAAATCAACCGTACCCGTGGGGTGAAGTGGTAGAAGTAATTGGCGAAGCAGGAGTACACGAAACAGAAATGCGTGCACTCGCGCTCGCACAAGGCTTTTCCGCAGACTTCCCTCCGAGCGTTGTGGCAGAAGCAAAAAAACTAGAAAAAGAAGGTGAAGCGCTTCTTGCACAAGAAGCTGAGACGGCTATCAAAGAAGGACGCCGAAAAGACTTCAGGGGCACCACTACATTCACCATAGACCCCGTAGACGCAAAAGACTTTGACGACGCCATTTCCGTAAAGAAACTTTCCGACTCTACATACGAAATTGGTGTACACATTGCGGATGTTTCGTACTTTGTGCGCCCAAATACTGCTATAGACAAAGAGGCACGAACACGCGCTACGTCTGTGTACCTTGTAGACCGCACCATACCCATGCTCCCCCACGTGCTTTCTACAAACTTCTGCTCACTCAACCCAAATCTAGACCGGCTCGCTGTATCTGCAGTATTTGTGATGGACATGAATGGTGAAATAAAAGAACGATGGTTTGGCGAAACCGTCATACACTCCGACAAGCGCTTTACATACGAAGAAGCACAGGGCGTGCTTGATGCAGGAAACGGCACACTGCACGAAGAGCTCTCCGTCATACGTGCGCTCGCAAAAAAGATACGTGAACGCCGTGTAGCAGGAGGCGCTATTGAGTTTGATACTCCTGAAGTGAAAGTAAAGCTGAACGAAGCGGGTGCACCGGTAGATATTGTGCTTAAGGTGCGTCAGGACACGAACCTCCTCATTGAAGACTTTATGTTGACCGCAAACGTTGCAGTAGCCGAATACCTCACCGAACGTGCGAAAAAGGCAGGGCTCACCGGAACTACTATCTACCGCATCCACGACGAGCCAGACCCAGAACGTATTGAAAACTTGGCACAATTCCTCAAAGTACTTGGCTACTCGCTTGATGTGGCACCCGGTGGAAAAGTGAAAGGAACAAGTATCAACAAACTTATTGACGAAGTAAAAGGAAAACCGGAAGAGTACCTGATAAAAATGGCAACGCTCCGCTCCATGAGTAAAGCGATTTACACTACAAAAAATGCTGGCCACTACGGACTCGCATTTTCCCACTACACCCACTTCACCTCCCCTATTCGTCGCTACCCCGACCTTCTTGTACACCGTATGGTGAAGCACTTCGCACATACCGAGCCAGTGACCCAAAAAGACATGGATGAGTTTGAACGCTTGGCACAGCACTCAAGCGAACGCGAAGTGAGCGCTGCAGAAGCAGAACGTGATTCTATAAAGATGAAACAGGTGGAGTTCTTGGCACCGAAAGTGGGTGAAGTCTTTGCCGGCGTGATTTCCGGCGTTACTGAGCGCGGTATTTTTGTAGAACTCACCGAAAGTCGTGCAGACGGTATGGTGCGCATTGCAAATCTTGGAGACGACTACTTTACGTATGACGAGAAACGCTACCGCCTCTATGGCGAGCGCACGCAAAAAGAGTATCGCCTTGGCGACCCAATACAGGTGAAGCTGATTGCGGCGCGCATTCCGGAACGTGAACTAGACTTTGAACTTGCGGTCTAAAAAGCTATGGAAACTTCTTGGCAAGACCTTCTCATAGCCGGAGTGCAGACATTCTTCTGTGTAAACCTTATTCCGATGATTCGTGCGGGCGCAGGGAAGCACACGCCACTTTTCTCAAGCGTTACCACTGCTGTAGGTCTCGTCATTATGGGTGTCGCTTTTCTCACCATTCCCCTGTTCTATAGCGCATTCACCTGCTCACTCATTGCACTTACATGGGGAGTGATGGCGTATCAGCGTATCGCCCATCTGCGCGCTCAAAAAACAAAAAGCTAGACGGACGACAAGGACGCGCCTATACTGCGCGCGGAAAGGAGGGCACGTCATGGATGCCATTCGCTACCGGTGGCTCCTGCCACCCCACCTCGCACGTACGTTCCCTGCTGACTGGGCGGCACTCACGAGCGCATGCGGTTCAACACACGGAACACTCCATGACCTTGGAGATGGTTCGTTTGTTGCGGTGGTACTCCCACTTACCGAGGCGCAGAAAGTGCGGTGGCAAAAAACTGCGAAGCACCCACTTCGCACCAGATACAAGCCGTATCGCCACCGCAAGCCAATTTCAGTGAGTGAGCACTATCGCGAGAAACTTCCTGAAGCATGTATCACGCTCTAAGAGCGACGGGTCGCCACAGATGTGGCGACCCGTTTTGTATAAAAAGAACCCGCGTGCAGTCGAAACTGCGCGCGGGCCAAGGTAGCCTCACCCGTACCTCCTCCCAAGAGTTAGGGTGAGGAGGATGTCAGCCGGCCGACGAACCGTTCAGCTGGTGCACGATGCCGACGATGCTGAAGAGCAGTGACGCTGTGCCGAAGATGCCGCAGAACAGCAGGACACCACGGTACTGCCAGTCTTCGATCGCTTCAGGCTCCGAGCGGACGTTGCCGGCGGCGGCGTGGGCCATGGGGTCGGCGAGACGATACTGGTGATCGTTGCGGTGGGACATGTTTTCAAGTCTCCAATGCCAGACAACCCAAATGGTTGCCTGCAAAAAGACAATACTACTAAAATATGTAAAAGTCAAGCCTATTCTCCAAGAATACGAGAAAGCGCAAGTGCATAGGACGCTTCGCGCAGCGTAACACCACGAGAGAGTGCAAAGTCAGCTACGTCCCTATATGCGTCTTTCATAGTCTCGTTGAGACGGTCACGCACCGCCTGCGCGGTCCACACTTCCCCGCTTTTGTTTTGAAGCCACTCAAAGTACGAAACGGTGACTCCACCTGCGTTTGCAAGCACATCGGGAATAACGGCAACCCCACGCTTTGCGAGTATGTCGTCTGCATTAGGGGTCGTGGGACCATTTGCGATTTCAAGCACGATACTTGCTTTCACACCATCCACATTTCCTTCGTGAATCTGCTCTTCAAGAGCAGCGGGTACCAACACGTCACACGGTTCGGTAATCACATCATCTGCCGGTTTCTTTTCTCCTTCACCATCCGTGACTGATTTTCCTGCTTCTTTGAGTGCGAGCGTTTTCTCAACGTCCACTCCTTCTAGGTGCACGAGCGTTCCGCGCGAGTCTGCGAGCGCGGTGATTTTCATACCAAGTTCGTGGAGCAATGTGGCTGCTTGTGCGCCCGCGTTCCCTGCGCCCTGTATTGCCGTTGAAAGTCTCTTCGGGTCTTTATGATTGTCCGCAAGAAGCGAGAGAAGAACTGCAATAGCACCATCTGCGGTTGCAGTGTCGCGCCCCAAGCTTCCCCCTTTTTCAATGGGCTTACCGGTAATCATGGCGGGAGAAGGCTTCCCCGCTATCTGCTCATACTCGCTAAGCATAAATGCCATAATTTCCGGAGTGGTGTACACGTCAGGTGCCGGCACATCAATATCGGGACCAAGGTGTTCTGCAAATGCACGCACATACCCACGCGAGAGCGCCTCAATTTCTTTTTTAGAAAGTTTCTTCGGGTCTACTGCTACACCACCCTTTCCGCCACCAAACGGAATATCTACCACTGCGCACTTGATTGCCATCATCGCTGCGAGCGCAGAAACTTCGTCCTCATCTGCTTCCGGATGAAAACGAATACCGCCCTTGTATGGACCACGCGCATTATTAAACTGCACACGGTATGCTGGAAATGTAGCGGTGCCTCCTGCATCAAGTGGAATGGTGATATCTCTACGAAGCACTCGGTCCGGTTTCATCATTTTCTCTCGCACCGCTTCAGGAAGTCCCAATAAATCTGCGGCACGTGCTACGTGGTGTTGAAAGTATTGAAAAGCAGCCATGGTGACAAATGAATTAGAGACTCAGTGTACACCTTCCTAGGTACAAAAAAGAAGTGCGCGCCGTCCATAGCGGCGCGCATCGGTGTATGGGAAGGAAGTCTCAGTCCCACGTCTGCGCTCGTTCCCGCAAGCGACGGCGTGGGTCACGATAGCTGACTGCGTCAGCGTCTTCTTCACCACGTTGGCGAACCTCGTCAGCCAAGCGGCCAGCGCTGAAGCGCATAACCACATCTACATCTGTCTCACGAGGATCGCCAATGTCGATGTCTTCCTCACGAATGTTCATGAGTCTCTCCCTCTCTGCGCCCTCCCAAAGCCCATGTGCGCATTAGGTTCAGCATACGCCTCACTTTTTAAAATGCCACCCGCTATCCACTCCCCCAACAAGCGAGTTCGTCTTTGTTTTGAAGTAGTAAGACTTGGCCAAGCGGCCCGGAGCGCTGCTTCAAAACAAAGACGGACGAGCGACCACACTATTTAGCAACACTCACCGCATCCTCAAACCGCACCGAAAGAAGTTTTGAAACGCCATCATTGCCCATCGTCACGCCGTACAAAATACCGGCACGACTCATGGTTTCTCTATTGTGCGTAATGACAATAAGCTGAGACTTCTTTGCCAAGTTTTCAATCATGTCTCCATAGCGACGACTATTCGCCTCGTCAAGCGCGGCGTCAGTTTCGTCCAAAATGAGGAATGGAGGTGGGTTCACTTGGCTCATGGCAAAAATAAGTGCGATAGACGTAAGTGCACGCTCACCTCCTGAAAGTTGCATGAGAGACTGCACGCGTTTTTTGGGAAGCGCCACAGAAATTTCAATACCCGGCTTCTCCCGTTTTTTCGGTGCAGATTCTTCTGCAAACTCATCTTCAGCACTCTCCTCGTCATCCGCTTCCTCAAGAAGGACGAGCTTTGCAGAACCTCCTCCAAACATAAGCGAGAAGAATTCTGTAAATGACGCATTCACATTCTTCAAACCTTCCGCAAAAGTTTTACTGAGTTCTTCATCAAGATCGTCTATGAGGTTTTCAAGACCCGTCGCTGAGTGCGCAAGGTCAGCAATTTCTCTTTCCAAGAATTCTTCGCGTGCTTTTGCATCATCATATTCTTTACGCACCTCTTCACCTGTACCACCCGCTTCCTCAACGCGAATTTTAAGGCGTTCAAGTGAACGTTTTCGTTCTTCCTGTGCACTACGCAGTTCAGACGGCATACGCGAGAGCGGTTCGTATGAAAAAGCAGAACTGCCTGCAAGTGCCAGCATTTCAGCGCGTTCTCGCACCAATTCTTCATTGAGATATGCAATTTATAGTGCTAGTGCCTCTTCGCGTACCACTGCACCCA
>CAYMZP010000004.1:0-42430 GCA_964395025.1 uncultured Candidatus Saccharibacteria bacterium | reverse complement strand
AGTTCCGGCAGATTCGCCCGAGCTATTCGTGTCTCGAGTTACTCAAGAACAGAAGCACATAAGTCATTCATATTTCGCGTACGGGGCCATTACCCTCTGGGGCACTGCTTCCCAGCAGTTTCCGCTATATGAACGATTTGTAACTTATGCCGTATAAATACGGCGCCTCCGTCTTACTACCCCGACGTCCGAAGACATCGGTTTGGGCTATTTCCCGTTTCGCTCGCCGCTACTAAGGGAATCGCGAGAGTTGTTTTCCATACACGCGAACATAACGCGTGCACAGAAAACAACTCGCTCTTGTTTTCTTTTCCTCTCGGTACTGAGATGTTTCACTTCCCGAGGTACGCTCCTCTTCCGTACGGAAGAGATAAGTCCATAAGGACTTGGGTTTCCCCATTCGGATATCTCCGGATCAAAGGTTACTAACCACCTCCCCGAAGCGTTTCGCCGGTTTATCGCGTCCTTCATCGCTGTTGTGAGCCAAGGCATCCACCGTGCACCCTTAACGTTTCCTGTGCGGAATCGTTAACACCACAATTCATAGTTATTCTGCACTCCCCTCACACATATATGTGAGGGGTTACCTTTTGCATATGTAGTTTTCAAATGACGCGTGCCCCTAGAACCGAAAACCGCCCTTTCGAGGCGGTTAGAGGTGACGCGCCAAAGGCGCGGGGTCTATCCGCTTCGTTTTTGGGAAAATTTCAGGGTCGTAAACACGTAGGGGGAAGTGTATTCCTTTGTGATAGATGTGTCAAGGAAGCTTAGGGGTGATTCTGGTGTCAAAAGGTACGGTAGTAAAAAGTACACAGTACACAGGTAACAGATGCAGAAAAGCGACAGAAACCGCCCCTACGGGGCGGTTTCTGTATGCTGTGAACTGTGAACTAGTGCTGTGCTATTCCATTTCGTGTCCCAGCTTGTCCAGATACCGCGCCGCAGCCTGCTGTCCACCAAGGCCAAATGCAAGGCCAAATGCGAGTGCGAGTGCGACTACGAGTCCCGTAAAGAGGGTCTGAATAAATGGTGAGATGCCGAGCTGGTCAAGCGCTGCAAGAATCGCGAATACCCAGATAGCCCAGCGTGCTACGGAGCCGAGGAATTTCGCTGACTTCATGTGTGCTGCAGCAGCTGCACCACGCACTACGCGCTGTGCTGCTTCTGCAACTACTGCTGCCACGAGAAGAATCAGCACTGCCACGATTACCTGTGGCAAGTAGCCGAGCACTACCGTGGTAAGGAATGCGGTGACCTGCGTAAGGCCGAGCACTTCGAGCGCAGCAACCAAAAAGACAATAATGAAGAACCATTTCACGAGGATGCCGAGAAATGCTCCTGCGTTCAATTTCCATCCTGCACGTTCAACCACACGCTCAACACCAGCAGCGCGAAGTGCTTGGTCTACCTTAAGCGCGCTAATCACCTGATCAACTACGCGTGCAAGTCCTGCGCCAATGAGCCAACCAATGACGAAGATAATAATTGCTGCGAGTAAGTTTGGGATGAACGCTACCAGTCCATAGAACACACCCTGGAAGGACTGAGAGAGCACATCTGCCCACGTCGTGAAAGACATATGTACGTAAATATAGTGCTAATGAATAAAGCTGAAGGTCAGGGCGGGCCATGGGCCCGCGTCCATACTTAGTGTAGCAAGGGGGCATGGTCCCTACACCCCCTCTGTGGACAGCCTGCTCTCAACCCTACAGCGAGTGCAAAAGCAGATTGGGACCGTAGGACTTGGCCTAGCGGCCCGGAGCGCGGGCTCAATCTGTTTTTGCACGAGCGCCCTTTACATACCAATCTTATCTAAAATGAGTCGGTGCGGATAATCAAAAATATCTCGCACTAACCGGTCATACACGCCCACTCGATAACGAAAATCTGGTGTAGTAAATGCTGCGTACCGTAGTTCCCTCCCAAGTTCTGCTTCAAGGGCATGTACCGCATTTGCAATAACCCGATCATCTATACGGTCACTCACCACCAAAAGATCTACCTTGGATTCTATAACTCCTGTGAAAAGACCTGAGAGAGCCACGAGACGTAGTGGTCCGGACTTTTTAAATGAGTTGGTAATGCGCGCATCAGACACACCCGTGGAAGTACGGAGAAACGCTTTCAGTGGTTCGTACTGCACGAAGCGTTGATTTGCAGTATACGAAACTGGTTTTCCTGCTCGCTTCTTCAAGACCCCTGCAGTAACAAGGTGTCCAAGTTCTTTCCGCACCGCATGCTTCCCTACTTTTGCACGAAAGGCCACTTCTTCTGCATTGAAAGAGGCGTCGTCATTAAACAAGAAGAGGCGAAGGAGCTTCACACGAGCCGAAGAACCAAACAACTTAGCAATAGGATCCATAGAAAGGTCCACGCATTGTACGCAAGCGCATAGGCCTTGCGCAACCCACACACCAGTGGTCACATTACTGGTCTTTGCGACGCGACGCGTCACCCCAATAGTTGAGTGTATGAGTCAGTAAGTGCGATGTTTTTGCCTTCCTACACGACCAGCACGTCGCAATGCGACCACTGGTGTGTGGGCGCAACCTTGATATATGTAACGAAAAAGCCCGCGCGTGCGGGCTTTTTCCATATTTAGGAGTGTTACCTGCCCACATGTGCTTTGCTCGCCGTCGCTCGCAACGCCATGTAAATTAGGTGTGACTTGTCACGGATATTTTTCTGCTGAAAAATTCCGCGACCCCGCCTCAGGCCCTTCGGCCTTCCGGCTCAAGGTCCCTTAAATAACTTTCAGTTATTTAAGTGTGACCTTGCCTCCCGCCTCTTCAATCTTCTTCTTAAGCTCTTCAGCTTCTTCCTTCTTCATACCAGCCTTCATCATTGCTGGTGCGCCGTCTACCATGTCCTTAGCTTCCTTGAGGCCAAGACCAAGTGCTTCCTTCACAACCTTAATAACGGCAATCTTGTTTGCACCACCGTCAGTAAGCTCTGCGTCAAAAGAGGTCTTCTCTTCCCCGCCCGCTGCTGCACCCCCTGCTGGAGCTGCGGCAACTGCGGTTGCAGAAACACCCCACTTCTCTTCAATCGCCTTTACAAGCGTATTGAGTTCAAGCACGGTCATCTTTTCTACTGCGTCAATGATTTGTTCCTGAGTCATAGTGTTTGGTAAAAACGCTTATGCGTTCTTAGTTTTTGCCACTTCAGACATCGCAATAGCGAAGCGCTGAATTGGTGAATTTATAACGTTTACGAACATACCGCGAAGTACCGGCACTGAAGGAATGGTAGCGATGGCAGTAATGCCAGCTGCATCCAAATACTTCTTTTCAAACACACCTCCAAGAAGAGCAAGCCCTTCATGTTTTTTCGCATGCGCATACACGCCACGAGCTGGTGCGGTTGCGTCTTCCGTTGCCCACGCGAGAGCCACTTCCCCCGGAAGTTCCGGAATCGTGCCTTCGTATCCTGCTTCCGTAAGTGCACGCTTGATGAGAGTTTTCTTCGCCACAAAGTACGAGACACCCTCTTCTTTAAGCGCTTTACGCATCGCCGTGGTGTCTGCCACGGTGATTTTGTTGAAGCGGACAAAGGCAACAGAAACTGCCTCAGAAAGTGCTGCGGCAACTTTCGCGAGAATGTCGCTTTTCTGTTGTTTAGTAATTGCCATACAGGGTTAGTTAACAGTTCACAGGATACAGTTCACAGAAACGAGTGGAAACCCACTGTTGCCTGTTTTCTGTGCACTTTTTGTAGCGGAAACGAGTAAAGTCCCTTTCGGGACCTTGAGGAGACATAGAGAAACAAAGCGAGATGCTTCATTTCGTCCCTCGGCAAGCTGGTGTTTCAAGACCTATATAAGGTCGCTTGCTGTCTTCGGTCCGTACCCTGCCACCCTACCGCGCACACAAAGAAAACGCAATCAAAAAACTGAAAGTCCTTCCGGAGACACAAGCACTCCCAAGAACAGTGCGAGCGTAATTATGAGCGCAAAACCTCCAGCAAAGTGGAGAAACTCCATAAAGTAGTGCATGAATCTAAAATACCACAGCCCCGCCTCCCTTTGAGGGAGGCGGGGCTGTGTGGCTTAGCGCCTATAAACGGCCAAAGCCACTCACGGTGGAGTGGCTTTGGCGCAACCTTTCTTTCTAGGTGCTACGTGAGACGGTGCTCACGAGAGACATTAGAAGTTGAGGTTTACAGAGCTCGTCTTGTAGTCGTTAGACTCAAGGTAGAGGGTCTGTGCGAACGCTGCAGAGGTCGTCGTACCGTACTGAATCGCGCCGAGCTTGAGCTGAGCGAAGATTGAGGTGTTAGACGAACCAATGACGTTCAAGGTGAACTCTTCGGTCTCACCATCGCGAACGATGAAGTAGTCAAGACCAGAAACCGTCGTGGTGTCCGCAGTCGAAGTGACGTTGCGTTCCAAGTAGTTCGTAGTCGAGGTACCAGTGAGGTCGAAGTTCCAACCAGTGCTTGCACCCACTGAACCAAGAGTCGTGTCCTCCGTGGTGGTGGTTGCAAGGTACACGTCATCGCCGAATGCCTTGAGGGCAACAGTGATGCTGAAGGTTGTGGTGTCTGCCACAGAATCCTTCACCGTGGTGGTTGTGTCAGTTTCAACGAGAGATGCGTTGAGGCCGTCCACTACGAGAGTGTGAGTCTCACCATCTACGTCACCATCGCCTACTACGTCGTCTGCGCCTTCACCAGTGATGTTGGCACCAACAACGGAAGCAGTAATGGTGTTTCCTTCGTTGTAGTTACTGCCGTTAGCAGCCTTGAACTTGACCATAACTTCAACTTCAACTTCGTCATCTGCATCGATGGTGAATTTATCATCGATATCGAATGAGGTAGAACCGAAGGCTTCGCCACCGTTCACGAAATCAAAGTCATCGAACTCTTCGCCATCAATAACGAGTTTTGCATCGCTAATGACTGCGTTGATGTCCGCTGCGCTTGAGGTGAAGTCAACAGGAATCGTATCAAGTACGATGTCGTTTTCTTCTGCTTCAAGGTCAAACACGAAGACGGTGGTCCAGCCAGAAACAGCATCATCCTTCACTTCAATCGTAGATGGGTCAGGATCTTCAGTAGAGGTGTTCACGTTGAGCGCCTCGCCCTGTCCTTCTTCAACTACGTCGAATGACTGACCGTCGTTGCCTTCACCAGTGTACTGGTCAAGACCTGCGCCGTCGATACCGCGGATACCATCGTTAGGAACGTTAACGGTCCATGAGTTGGTCTCATCAGCTCCGTCAACGGAGTTCTGAGCTTCAACCTGTACGATGAACGTTGCTGTTTCATCCTCTTCAATTACCCAATCAACATTGGTGAAGCGGAATTTGAACGGCGTATCCTCTTCGAGCCAATCATCTTCGTCGGATACATCCGCAGAAGCGATTTCGTCACCGTTCTCGTCGAGAAGGGTGATGGTGTCGAAGGTGTCCCAAGGTTCATCTTCTTCAGTCGTACCATTGTTCGTGGTAGTGAACTCAAGGTCGATGCGTGAGATGCGAATATCAGCATCGTCAACATCAAACTCAAATTCTGCGATGTCTGCAGAAGCGCCTTCTTCTACTTCGTCATCGTCGCCGGATGAACCGTCAACAGTTCCGAGAGAAGCTTCGCCTCCAGAAAGGCTACCGCCGGTTGAACCGCCGGTTGAACCGGTTGAACCACCCATGCTGTTTACCTTAGCGCGAGTGATCGGGCCAAAGTAACCAACTGCTGGGGTAATACCGTTAGCTGCCTGGAAAGCTGCTAGAGCAGCCTGCGTCTGAGTACCGAAGTATCCAGTTGCACCTGCTGGGATTGAGTAACTCTTTGAGATCAACCAGTTCTGAAGTGCAGTCACTTCAGCGCCAGTAGAACCGATGGTGAGGTCCATCGTGAAGGTGGTGCTCATTGAAGAGCCGCCCTTCAATGCTTCAATCTGAGCAAGAAGCGCTGCGATCTGTTCGTCAACGGTTGCTGCTTTCGCTGCCGGAGCAAACGAAGCAAACGAAACCGCAACGAGGCCAAGACCTGCTGCTACTGCCGCGATCTTTGCAATTGCATTTGTAGTTGCAATCATAATTTCAATTTTTGTAATGAATGATGAGGCGTACGCGATACGGTTTTAAAGTGCACCGCGCACGCATCTTTTCAATGTTAGTAATCCAGTCTGGAATAGTTTCCTAAACCAAACCTTCATTTCAGGCTACCCGACAGCATCAAAGTATCGACCTCTGACACCATCGGTTAGCTGGCAAAGTTTTTCTGTATTCTTTCGTGCTTCCGTAAAAAGAGAATGCATCCGTTTCAGCCTCACCGCGCCCATATATAAGGACGAGTGAGTGTTGGTAGTAATGACCAACGGCAAGAACACTGCCTATGTAGTTATCAACGTGCCCGCCGGAAGCGCATGCTCTCCGGCATACTTGAAAGTATACCGATAAATCAAGCGTTTTTCTCGAAAAGGCCGTGTGGATAAGGGTGCCTACCAGAAACGCAAAAGAGGCCGTCGCCGGCCTTACTTTCTATAGTCCTAGTTGCGCTCCCCTTCCACCCCATCAGACTATGGGACAAAACGATAAAAGTCAATGTATACGCGCTATACGACTATATAGGACTTACACTGCTGTATAGGTCGTCCAACGTCTTTCACCTTCTTTTTTAACAGAGCCGTCCAATACCATTGACTGCAGTTCTCTCTGTATTGTTTTTTCGCTCACGTCCCTAATCACTGTTGAAATGTCTTTTATGAAAGAAGGTCCTTTTTCTTTAAGGACAGACAGGATTGATTCTCTGCGCGAACCTTTGTCCTTTATGCTCCTTTCTTGTCCTTGAATACTGGTCCCTGAGCCCGTTCCTGGACCTGCGTTTTGCTTCTCTGAAATCCTTCCTCTTTTGACTATTGGTCGTACCGAACTTGTTTGTGTTTTGGAAAGCTCTGCAAGCGTGGGTGTTTCCTCAAGCGAAAGTCTTGGCTCTTCGTATGACGCGATTTCTGACAAGAGTATATGCACTTCTTTGGATATTATCTCCACATTCATAGAGGAAAGGTGTCCTCCTGTGCGGGCAAGTGAGAGGATGCTAGAAAGTGTCAAAAGTTCGCGGGAAAGACGTGTTTTTACCTCTCCCGGATTGGCTACAGAAGCCTCAATAAGTTCAAGTGCGATATTCTCTATGCGACTTTTAAGTGCCCTATTGTCCTTGAAAGCAGGCGAAATTAAGTGAAGTGCCTTAGCGAGTCTTTCTGATTTTTTATATAGGTATACCCTCCTTATGTCTTTTTCAAATATATTTGAAAATATATCTTTTTCTAAGACAAAAGCAGATATATGAGCCTTGTTTTCAGGTTTATATAACGGACTTTTTACATTGCTATGTCCTATATTGCTCATTGCTTTTGTCCTTTTACTATTAAGGACAATTATACGCTCAATATTCTTGTCCGCAAATAAAACGGTACTGGCCTGGTACGCCGGAACTACGTTGTGTGTGCTTCTACAGCACAACTGATGCAATAGTCTCTGGAAATGTTTTGTATATATGCCGTGGATTGTGCGCTCTCGGTGTAGAATGTTTTTACATGGCACGTAGAAGACGTCGCAAAAGCGACAGCTCAATTAGTATTCTCACCACGATTGCTGGCATCGGACTCATTGCCCTTGGTCTTGTGCTATTTCTAGCTACTTTCGGATTTGCAGGATTTGCTGGCGGTGCCATCTTTGATGTGGCATACCAACTCGCCGGTGTAGGTGCTTTTGTCCTTCCCATTGCTTCAGTGCTTGCAGGTATTGCGCTTCTACGAAAACACTTACTCCTTTCTCCTTCTGCAAGTGGCGGGGGTGCACTTATCTTCCTTTCCGTACTCGCATTTCTTGGCATTGTTTCTGAATCTTTTGGAGGCCTCTTGGGTGAGTTTGTCGGGAGTCTTATGACCGACCTCTTTGGCGTAGGAGGTTCACTCATTCTCCTCGTTGCACTTTCCGCTATTGGTCTTGTGATTTCAACTGATATCGTCGCACTCCTCGCTTCTCTTTCTGGTATGGCAGAGGACGCAAAAGAGCGTATTGGAGAGATTGAGCTCCCGTCCCTTAAAAAACGAGAACGAGACGAAGAAGAGGAAGATGATGAAGAGTCAGAAGAGGATGAATATGAAGAGGAGGAAGAGTCTGCGCCTGAGCGTGAACCTATGGTTAAAGTATTTAATGATGAGACTGCGTCACGCAAAGCAGTAGCTATTCCAAACTTTGATGCAGAATACAAAGCTCCTCCCCTCTCGCTCCTCGGAGAAGATAAGGGCAAGCCGGGTGTTGGTGACATAAAAGCGAACGCAAACATTATTAAACGAACATTCCAGAACTTCGGCATTCCTGTTGAAATGGACGAAGTGTCTGTTGGACCTACAGTGACCCGCTACGCGATTAAACCAGCCGAAGGAGTCCGCCTCCAGAAAATCATTAGTTTGCAGAATAACCTTGAGCTTGCCCTTGCGGCACACCCGGTTCGTATTGAGGCACCTATCCCGGGGAAATCTCTCGTTGGTATTGAAGTACCAAACGCATCAAAAGCTATGGTGGGACTCGGAGGTGTACTGAGTGCCCCAGACTGGGGCACCTCTGAAAAACCTCTCCTCGCTGCTGTAGGACGTGACATCAGTGGTACTCCGCACTACACCAACATCGCAAAAATGCCTCACGGTCTTGTGGCGGGTGCAACTGGCTCAGGAAAATCTGTGGCGATACACGCACTCATTACCTCCCTCCTCTACCGAAATGGTCCAAACCAGCTCCGCTTCATTATGATTGACCCGAAGCGCGTTGAGCTCACCGCGTATAACGGCATACCGCACCTCCTCACTCCCGTCATTACTGACGCAAAGAAATGTATTCTGGCTCTTAAGTGGGCAGCTAAGGAAATGGACCGCCGATACAACGTGCTTGAAGAACAGCAGGTGCGCGACATTGACTCGTACCATAAGAACATCTACGAGCCGGCAAAGAAGCGCGGAAAAGAAGATCTGCCTGAGTCCATGCCATACATTGTCATCGTTCTTGACGAGCTCGCTGACATTATGCAGAGCTACCCACGCGAGCTTGAAGCGGGTGTCGTTCGTCTAGCACAAATGTCGCGCGCCGTTGGTATACACCTGGTACTTTCCACGCAACGACCATCGGTAAATGTGGTAACCGGACTTATTAAAGCGAACGTGCCTACGCGCATGGCGCTTCAGGTTGCTTCTCAGATAGACTCAAAGACCATTCTTGACCAGGGTGGTGCAGAAAACTTGCTGGGTGCTGGCGACATGCTCTATATGTCTGCAGATATGCAAAAACCAATTCGCCTCCAAACGGCGTACATCAGTGAACAAGAAGTAAAGAAAGTAGTTTCCTACATCAAAGAACACAACGCTGGCACACTTGGCGCACTTGACCTCGGACAAAATGGCGGAGGCTCCCCTGCAGAACCGAACGACGCCATCATGCTTTCAGGAGATGACGATGATGTGGATGACGACCTATACCAGGATGCAAAAACTGCCGTGGAGGAAGCGGGTCGTGCTTCTACCAGCTATCTGCAAAGAAAACTTCGCATTGGCTACAGCCGAGCTGCTCGCTTGATGGATTTGCTTGAACAAAAAGGAATTATAGGTCCTGCAGACGGGTCTCGCCCACGCGACGTTCTTTCCGGAAACCCTGCTCCTGCAGAAGATGAAGAGGAGGAGCGTACTTTCTAATGGCAGCTAAAGGAATCATCGGCTTGGTCCTAGTAGCACTTCTTGGGTATGGCATTCTTGAGGCGCGCCACCTTATACAAGGACCCTCTCTTTCCTTAGTTTCCCCCAGCAACTACACATCTTTTCCTCAAGGGTCCCTAGAGCTAAAAGGACGAGTAAATAACACGGAAAATCTCACGGTGAATGGGTCACTTCTGCCTATAGATGAGGCCGGAAACTTCTCTGACACGCTCACCTTTCCTTCTGGCGGGAGTATACTGTCCCTTACCGCGACAGACCGGTTCGGACGTTCCGTAACCGTACGACGCATGATTTACGTACCCTAATCCGTTGCCTATGCCCGCCAAGAAAAAGACCGCAAAGAAAACGCCGATTGTTGATGAGATACCCGTAACTGCTTCCTCCCCTGCTCCGGCAAAAGATGGAAAGTCAAAATCAATTGAG
Source organism: uncultured Candidatus Saccharibacteria bacterium (assembly GCA_964395025.1). Classification (GTDB taxonomy): domain Bacteria; phylum Patescibacteriota; class Minisyncoccia; order Phycocordibacterales; family Phycocordibacteraceae; genus C7867-001. The sequence continues at coordinate 32,295 of CAYMZP010000004.1, read as the reverse complement.
CTAGCGCTCAAGGAAATCCGTACGAAGTTTGGCGACGAAGCTATCATGACGTACGGCTCTGGCAAGGTTGCAGCTATTCCTTCTATACCCACAGGTTCTCTCGGGCTTGATGCTGCACTTGGAATTGGCGGACTCCCACGCGGACGTATCATTGAAGTTTTTGGTCCTGAATCTTCTGGCAAAACCACCCTTGCCCTTCACGTAATTGCAGAGGCACAAAAGAAAGGTGGTATCTGCGCCTTTGTGGATGCAGAACATGCGCTTGACCCGGAATACGCACGACGTATTGGCGTAAAACTCCCTGAACTTCTTATTTCTCAGCCCGACACGGGTGAGCAGGCACTTGAGATTGTGGAGTCTCTGGTACGTGCTGGCTCAGTAGATGTAGTGGTGGTCGACTCAGTTGCAGCGCTCACCCCAAAAGACGAGATTGAGGGCGATATGGGTCAGGCCCAAATGGGAAAGCAGGCACGTCTCATGTCGCAAGCACTCCGCAAACTCACGGCTATTACTGCCAAAAGTAATACGCTCATCATCTTCATCAACCAAATTCGCATGCAACTAGGAGTGATGTTCGGCAACCCAGAAACCACGACAGGCGGAAAGGCGCTCAAGTTCTACACTTCTGTGCGCCTTGATATACGTCGTATTGCACAAATTAAGAAAGGCGACGAGGTTGTTGGCGGTCGTGTGCGCGTGAAAGTGGTGAAAAACAAAGTCGCTGCTCCATTTAAGGTGACTGAGTTTGACCTCCTCTACAACGAAGGTATTAGTCGCGAAGGCGAACTTATCGCGCTTGGTGAAAAGTTTGGAATTATTGAGAAATCAGGTTCAAGCTATAAGTACGGGGAGACCTCTCTTGGTCGTGGATATGATGCGACACGCACCTTCCTTCGAGAAAACAAACCGATTGCAAACGATATACTGAAGCAGATACGCGAGAAACTCTCGCAAGCTTAGGCGCGTAACGGCACAAAAGAAAAAAGCACCTTCCCTGCTTCGCGAAGAAACAATACGGCGGTCACGAAGAGTACGACTGAAAAAACTTGGACGAGTAGCCCGGTATGAAGAAACGCGTAGGTAAAGAAGTGTACGAATCCAGATACATCTGCTGGTGACGGCATATTGCGAAGAACCATCTCTACCCACACCTCCCTACTCACCGCATATACTGACACTATGCCAAGAAGCACGCAGAGTGCGCTTGTAGAAACAAATGGTCGCAAGAGCGCAATAGTGCGCACACGCGACATCACAATGTGTTTTGTGCGGGTGGTCATACGTGAGTGGTGTCGTCTAGAGCTTTTTTGAATTCTTTCTTTGCGCGGTGCACACGTGTTTTTACTGCAGAAATACTGAGCCCCTCTTGCTCTGCTATTTCTTCCTGTGTTTTCCCGTCTATAAACTGTAGACGCAAAATGCGCGCTCCTGCTTCCGGTATCCGCGAGAGCGCGCCGAGAACTTCGCTACGAATCGAAAGGTCCTCAACAAACTCTTGCGGGTCCCGTATACGCTCATATAACTCGGGATCTAGGTCTTGGGTTACCGAACGCTGTCGCTTCAGTTTCTGGTAGCGAGTAAAGCACAGACGGGTGAGGATGGCGTACGCCCATGAGGAGAAGGTAGCGCCTTCTTGGGGACGGAACTTATCTGCATACAGGTAGATACGGGTAAAGCAGTCCTGCACCACCTCTTCTGCGTCTTCAGGTGAAAACAAAATACTCTTGGCTTTTCGTAAAAACGCATCTTCGTACCTATCCACGAGAACACCGAATAGGTCCGGCTTCTTGCGCGAGAGCGCAAGAATTTCATGGTCTGGTACATCCTTGAGGTCATCCATAGTTTCGGGTATCATACCGCGTATTCCTAACTCACCACGAGCGAGCTGGTGCGTTCCTGACGAAGACTAAGACTTGGCCAAGCGGCCCGGAGCGGTCTTTGTCGGGGACGCACCTGCGAGCGGACCTACTATGGCAATACTCTCATACAACGAAATCCTCCAGAAAAAAGTTATTGAGTACAACGGGGAGCCATACAAAGTGGTCTCTTCGCACATTTTCCGCATGCAACAGCGAAAACCGGTAAACCAAACAAAACTCCAACACCTCGTTTCCGGTAAGGTTATTGAAATTTCTTTCCACCAAAATGAGAGCGTGCCGGAAGCTGATATTGAAAGAATGGATGCGAAGTATCTCTATGCCAACCGCGGTGAAGCGTGGTTTTGTGAGTCTAGTAACCCAAAAAACCGTTTCTCCTTCCCTGAAGATGTCGTGCACGAAAAAATACAGTGGCTTACACAAAATGCAGAAGTAGAGGTACTGCTCTACAACGAGAAGCCAATTATGGTTGAGATTCCTATAAAAATGGAACTCAAAGTGACCGAAGCTGCACCTGCAGTAAAGGGAGACACTGTCTCTGGAGGATCTAAACAAGTGGTAGTGGAGTCGGGAGCAACGGTCCAGGTGCCCATGTTCATAAACGAGGGTGACGTGCTTCGCATCAATACAGAAACCGGAGATTATGTGGAACGCGTGACTAAGTCATAAAACTCTCCTTTCAGGCAAGTATTTGAGGCAAGGTCGCGTAATTTTGCGAGCGACGGCGAGAAAAATATACGTGACTGCGTAAGTCATAGAAATCCACCCTCCCTTGCCATATACCATACGTGGTGGTATGTTGAGCGTATTCGTTGGGTTCATGGCCTTTTGATATCTGCCTTGGCAGGACCGAAAAAGCGCAACCCACGGCTGGGAAAAACTGGTTGATATCACTGAGGCTTCCGCACCGTGCGGGAGCCTCTTTTCTTAAAACAAAACCGCTCGTTTTCGGGCGGTTTTGTTTTACGTCGCTTTATGCAGACATGAAGTGAGGTAAAAATACTTTATATGCAAGGCGCGGGGCTGAAGGTACCCGAGGCGTATTTGAAATACGACGACGGGGACCTGAGGGGTCCCCGTAACGACGCAGATGGATATTTTTACCCGCTTTATGCAGACAGGTATGGCAGGAGTGCCATGTACCGAGCGCGCTTGATTGCGTTTGCAATTTCGCGCTGTTTGTCTGCGGACATGCCGGTGCGCTTCTTAGGAAGCATGCGAGCATGTGGGCTCACGAACTTGCGGAGGTACTCCGTGTCCTTGTAGTCCACGTACTTCTTATGTTCTATTTCTTCGCGTTCTGCTTGATATGCCATGTAGGGTAAGTTAACAGGAAACAGGCTACAGGAAACAGTAAGAAAATGCAATTATCTCCCTTTTGGCCTTTTCACGACCTGTGTACTGTTCCCTGTTAGCTGGGCTAAAAGGGGATGTCTTCAGGATTGATATCCTCCTCCGGATAATTTATCTGGCTCCCTGAGTCCTGTGGCTCTGCCTGACGTCCGCTGTCGCGAGATGCGCCCCCACTGTAGCCTCCTTCCCCACCATCACGATTACCTCCGGGGCCAAACTGAAAGTTCTCAACCACAATCTCAGTACGGTATTGTTTCTGCCCGTCTTTGTCCCAGGTGCGTGTCTGTAAGCGTCCTTCCACAAACAACGGACGTCCTTTCTTCATGTACTGACCAATAAGGTCTGCCTGGCGACCAAAGGCGACGACATTATGGTACTCAACCTGCTCTTTCTTCTGCCCTTCCTTATCTTTGTAGACACGGTTGGTGGCTATAGAAAAATTCGCAACCTGCTGACCAGAAGGAAGTGCGCGCATTTCCGGGTCGCGAGTAAGGTTGCCGTACAATTGAACTTTATTTAAATACATATGTGTTGGTGAGCTTTCTCTAGTTATTTATTAGCGGTTACAAGCGAGGCGGGACTACTGTGCCCACACGCTACCCTCATTATACTCCTCCTGTTTTAAAGCAAAACCGCCCACTTCTGGGCGGTTTTGCGAGGGCCATTTATGCCACTTCTTTTATCGCAGCGTCAATTTCCGCGTCTGAAACCTCCTCTTCTTCCTCTGCTTCTGGAGCCTTGAGCATCATTTCCTGGATTTCTGCAGAATGCTGTGCAGCTTCTTTAGTCGTCTTCAAGTCAATGAAACGGAAGATACGATGCTCAGCGGATGCAGCTTCGGTAACTGCTGTATGTCCTTCTCCGTCTGCTTCGTATGCAAACCACGCGAACCAGCTGGAATCAAAGTCGCGACGAACGCTCTGCTCGGTGCGGGAAACAGTGTATGCAAGAGGAATCTTGCGAGGCTCCCCTTCTGCCACAATGCTTCCCTTACCTCCGGCAAGCTCGCGAAGCGCTTGGTATGCCTTCTTTGCATCAGCGTCAGTAAGTTCTGGGTCAAGATGGAACCCAAGCTCATATACACGCAGTTCTGCGTGGTCGGTGTCTAGGACTTCAGTTTCCGCAGAAACAGCCTTTTCTTTCTTAGCCATAGTGGGGCCATCCTAGCATGACGAAAGTGGGGTCGCAATGCCCTCCTATACGGGAACCCCGAAAACCCGTACTGCGTTTTTAAGCACTGCCTCTCGCACAGTCTCTTCTTCCTCTCCACGAATACGGGCAATAGCAGACACCACCTCAATTACTGCCGTTGGTTCGTTACGCTTTCCCCTATTTGGAGCAGGGGCTGCATAGGGCGCATCGGTCTCGGTAAGAATACTTTCAATGGGAAGTGCACGTACCAGTTCGTCATAGTCTTTAGTAAAAGTGAGTACGGCAGTAAACGAGCAGGTGTGTCCGAGAGACGCAATGTGTGCACCCATAGCAGGGCTCCCTACAAAGAAATGAAAGTTCGCGCGAACGTCTGGATACTCCTCAAGAAGCGTGAGTGCTCTTTCATATGCATCATCACTACCCTTTCTGGGGCGCGCGTGGACCATAAGCGGTTTTTTACTATCTTGCGCCAGTCGCATGTGCGCACGAAAAACTTCTTCCTGTTTGACGCGCGCCGTTTCTGCGTCTTCTGGACGAAAGAAATCTAGCCCACACTCTCCTATAGCAACCACCGTATTCTCCCCTGCTAGTGTTTCGTACGCGGTACTTTCAAAAACTTCGTCAGACACATGGTTCGGATGCAGTCCTACGGAAGCAAAAAGGGTCTTTCCATCTGCAAGAGATACCGCCCCTTTTGAGTACGCGAGGTCTGTTCCTACCAAAAGCCCTCCAACCTCATATTCGCGCATGCGAGAAAGTACCGAGTCACGGTCTTCATCGTAGTGTGGAAACTGGAGGTGGCAGTGCGCATCAAAATACTTCATTAGGGGGAAGCGTAGCATATAAAAGTTGAGGACCGCCGGATGTTTCCGTGCGGTCCCCTAGCTTTCAGTTCGGGAGCATCTCGTCCCATGCAGGTGCAATCACCTCATGGCCTTCGGCAAACAGCACGCCACTTGCGAGGCGCACCAGCTCGGACTCCGTCGGGAAGAGGCTGCCCGGCGGCCCGAGAGGACTAGCCGGCGCCTCTTTCGGCTGGTATTCGTAGCCGTCTACCTCGTTTCGCGTGAACGAAACGAAGGCGGTTACCTTTCCCAGCTTGAGCGTGACGATTGCTCCCGTATCGGTATACAAGGGTGGGATGTGCATATTGAGTCCTTTCGCAAGACAAAAACGCTACCCACCATCACCTCTAGTATGATAGCACGTTTAAAGCACTGAGTCAACTAGACTCCGAGGCGAGGAAAGAGGTTCTCCGGCTTTTTGTTTTCTTTCACTGCGTCTTTAATTGCATCTGAAGTTACTGGTAGAAACGCATGGAGGAACCGCCCAATCCAGTACACTTCTGCGACCAACTCACTGATAATGCGCTTCCCTGCCTCAGCATCGGTTTTCACGAGCTTAAAAGGCTCTTCGCTCGTTATGCGTGCGTCTGCTTTTTGAATACGCTCAAAAACGTGGTCGAGCGCATAACTAAACTCATACCGACTAAGTGCTTCTGTTATTTCTTCAGGAAACGATGCTGGCTCAGGTATTGATATAGGCGCATCAAGATATTGTTCGGCCAACTTCATTACGCGCGCCACCAAATTCCCTAAGCCATTCACCAAGTTTGCGGTGTACCACTCATCAAGACGTTCCCACGTTACGTCTGAGTCTTCAAACGGGTGTACATGCCGGAGAAGCAGATACCGAGTGGCTTCCGTGCCGTATTTCTCCACCAGCTCATAGGGACTAATAACGTTACCGAGCGACTTACTCATCTTTTGTCCGCCAGAGGTGATGAAGCCGTGGTAGAAAACTTGGTCAGTGTTTTTTACGCCTGCAGACATAAGCATTGCCTGCCACATGAGTGATTGGAAGCGTACTTGGTCTTTCCCTGCCACCTGCACCACCTTCCCTTCGCTCCAAAACTTTTCAAAGTTGCCGTCTTCTGTTGGCCACCCAAGCGTTGAAATGTAGTTCGTGAGCGCGTCAAACCACACATACATAACCTGCGTATCGTCTTCTGGTACTGGCACACCCCAAGAGAGCCGACTCTTCTCGCGAGAAATACTGAAGTCTTCAAGGCCAGCTTTCACAAACGCAATAGCTTCTTCCCTTCTCCACTCCGGCACAATTACTGCGTCACCAGAAAGATACTGCAAAAGCTTGTCCTCGTACCGACTAAAACGGAAAAAGTAATTCTCTTCGGTAATTTCTTCAAGCGTGAGATGCGGATGCACTACACATACATTGTCTACAATGTCCTTTTCCGTCTTATACGCCTCACACCCCACACAGTACCGGCCTGTGTACTTCTTTTTATATATATCTCCTGCCGTATCACACCTCCGCCACATCTCTTGCGCCGCAGCCACGTGGAGCGGGTTAGTGGTACGAATAAACGCGTCGTATGAAAGATTGAGTGCGTTCTTAAGTTTTTCAAACTCTGAAGCGTAGTGGTCTACATACGCAGAAACATCCTTCCCTGCCTTTTGGGCGGCTTCATAGATTTTTTGTCCATGTTCGTCTGAGCCGGAGTTGAAAAATACTTCGTCACCGTTTAAGCGCCATGAACGCGCGAGCGTGTCTGCTTGTACCGCTTCAAGCGCAAACCCGATATGCGGGTCTGCATTTACATATGGAAGTGTGGTCGTGAGGTACCTTCGTGCCATGCGCTTATGCTTCCCGTGCGCGACGCCCTTTCTGCACATCGTTCACAAACTCCTGAATGATTGCAGCGACCGGCACGGACAACAGAACACCAATGAAGCCGGCAAGCTGTCCTCCGGCAATAAGCGCAATGATGACGAGAATGGGTGCGACGCCAACCACTTTTTTAACCACGAGCGGGTAAATGAGGTGCGCTTGGAACTGATTCACCACAAGATAGAGACCTGCGACGATAAACGTAAGCGTCACATCTCCCGTTAAAAGAGCGACCGCAATACCGGGCACCGCCGCAACAAGAGAACCAAAGACAGGAATGAGCTCCATCACGCCCGCAAAGATAGCGAGCACGAGCGCATACTCCACGCCAAGCAGTGAGAGGCCGAGGAAAAGAAGGATGGTGATGATAAGGGAAAGAAGAAGTTGTCCCTGCATCCAAAGGCCGATTTTCTTCTGAGAACGCTTCCAAAGTGACTGTACGTAGTCCCGATGCTGTTCTGGAGTGATAAGACGAAGGAAATCTTCCACGCCCGTTTCCTGCATGGAGAAGTAGATGGAAACAACGATGGTCATAAGGAAGTAGAGAGCACCACCGAAGATAGAGGTGATGAACGAAAGAACGCCTGTACCGGTATCCACGAACATGCCCTGAAGCGCGTTCACTGTTTCTGTAAATGTAGGTCCACCAGCATTTCCAAAGAAAGGAATCTGGAAGCTTTGTACCTCTGAAAGATACTGCGGAAGCACAGCAAGAAGTGCACTTGCTTCAAAGAGCATAGGTGGCACGAAGAATGCCACCATCGCCGCAACTATCGCGAGCACAATGGCGTACACCGAAATAACCGCGGCTGGACGTGGGAATTTCTTGCGCATGAAAAACTCCACCCCCGGCTCTGCAGCAGACGCAATCACTATCGCTGCCAAAAGTAGAAGTACGAGCGTAGAAAGCTGGAAAAGTGCTACTGCGGCAGCGCCTATCGCAAGCGCACGAATCATGGTTCCGGACGTAATGGAGACGGAGAGTTTCTTAGGGTCCATAAGGGGATACTAGCATAGGTACCTCTCGGAGACACAGGACATGCGTCGTTGGGTTTTGTACAGTATGCACGCTATAGTTTTTACAGAAGCTCATTGACGCTTCGTAACAAAGTCACGCAAGAAAGGGCCGAACATGTGCCTCAATATCGATGGTCAGCAGTTCTGCTCCATCCTCATCAATGCTCCCCACTTCCAAGGCAAATCTCTTGAGCGTATCGAGCACGAGCTCGAAGAAGGTCAGTGGCCATATACGCCAGAAATCGAGGAACTCTTGGCGAAGACGTGTGAACTTTCCGTCGAGACATACCGCTCACGATTGACGCGAATCCGCGGAGAGAACGTCGTCAAAGAAATTGCGGGTTGTGGAAACCGTGGTGTACTACATACTCGGTATAGAAGTTGTGGGTATTTCGAATTGCCCCAATCGTGCACAGACTACATCGCCGGCCGTATTCACACCGTACCGATTCTTGAATACATACCGGCGGACTCCCAAAAAGCGCTCGCAGAATTCCTCGTGGAAAAACGACGTTTTACTTTCCTGACACGGCTTGATGAAGGTATTACGTGGCAAAAAATTCGAGATTACCCCGAGTGGAAGAACTGGCTCTTGCCAGAACTCTACCGAGAGCTTCACGGGGAACATTGTCCCAAGCAGAAAAAAAGAACACGAATGGCCATTCGCTTGATGAATGGAGATATGCCTTTCGAGGACATCTTCCTTTCTAACGAAAGACGAGCAGAGCTCGCACGCATCTACTGCGAGTGGTTCGACTCGAAGAGCTGGTTCGACCTGCCAGCGCTCATCAACGTCATCCTAGAACCAGACGACCTCGCACGTGCACAGGCACTGTTCTCTGAGAAACGATTAATCTCCGCTCGAAAACCGAGGAGAGGTCAAATTTCAAAGAGCCGTAAAGCGTCGTGGCGACAAATGAAGCGCGAAATCAACCATCGCATCAAATCGTGGCGCAAATCCATTGCGCCCAAGTATCTCCCCCGCATCGGTACTTTTTTTGAGCAGTTCGGGAGAGATGCAGAGACGGACGCTTTCGCTTCGTGATTCATCCTACGAATTCTCAACCTGGCGCCCCACTTCGGTGGGGCGTTCTGTTTTACAGCATTTTTATAAGTTCGTGTATGGGCACTCTCTCCTGCTCGCCCGTATCACGGTCACGTACGGTAACCGTATCTTTGAGTTCTGGCGTTTCGCCGAGCGTGTCAAAGTCAATCACAACGCATGACGGCGTACCTATTTCATCCTGACGACGATAGCGCTTGCCGATATTGCCGTTGTCGTCCCACGCAACTGCGACTCCTGCTTTCTTGAGCATGGTGAATACTTCACGCGCCTTGGCAACGAGTTCTGGCTTGTTTTTAAGAAGTGGAGAGACCGCTACGCGATATGGCGCAATCTCTTTTGGCAACCGAAGCACGGTGCGCTTCTCTCCCCCCACCTCATCTTCGTCGTACGAAGCAGAAAGGACAGCAAGCAATGTACGACCAACACCAAACGTCGGCTCAATTACGTGCGGAACTATTTTTTCCTTTGACTCTTCATCCATGTACGTGAGTTCAACACCAGAGGTATTTGCATGTGCAGAAAGGTCAAAGTCAGTGCGGTATGCAATACCCCACAACTCCTTGCGTCCAAAAGGATAGTCAAACTCAATATCTATTGTGCGCTTTGAGTAATGAGCACGGTCCTCGGGAGCTACTTCAAGGTCATGAAGTTTCTCTTTGGAGAGACCAATCTCTTTGGCAAAAGCATGCATCACACCGTGCCAACCCTCAAAAGCTGCTTCCCAATTTTCAGGACGAACAAAATACTCAACTTCCATCTGTTCAAACTCGCGTGCACGAAACACAAAATCGCGTGGTGCTATCTCATTTCTAAATGCCTTCCCTATTTGTGCCAAACCAAAGGGTAGTTTGGGGTGGAAGGAATCAATCACATTTTTAAAGTTCACAAACATACCACCTGCAGTTTCGGGGCGTAGGTAAATAGAAGCGCTCTCATCATCCACTGCGCCCGCCTTTGTCTTAAACATCATGTTGAACTGCTTTGCTTCGCCGAGCGTTCCTTTCTTACCGCACGATGGACACGTATTTTTGTCCTCTAAGTGGTCTTCGCGGAAACGACCTTTGCATTCTTTACATTCCACCATTGGGTCATTAAACCCAGACACATGTCCAGACGCTTCCCATGCCTTGGGATTCATAAGAATAGCAGCGTCTATTCCGTACATATCTTCGCGGTCTGTGACAAACCGTTTCCACCAAAGCGCTTCAATGTTGCGCTTTAGTGCTACGCCAAGCGGACCATAGTCAAAAGTTCCTGCAAGACCGCCATAGATTTCAGAGCCGGGGTAAATAAACCCTCGGCGCTTACAGAGTGAGACTATCTCTTCCATTGAAACGTGAGCCATGATTCCTAGAGTATGTTCAAAAATCGGCTAGATGCAAGGCGCTGGCGGTCTTGATACACATACCCCTACTGTACACGCTCATGGCCGGACTCAAAATCCGGGTCATTTGGAATATCGGTAGTAAGCGGGTCTGCTCCTCCCTCTATCGTCGTTTGTGTAAATCGGTCAAAACCGCTTGCGGTAATGCTCTCTACCAGAACGGGAGTCCTTCCCTGTTGAGAAACGGTAGGGGTGAGAGAAACCTGAAATGCAGAATCTTGCGACGTACCAGCCACAAGATCCCCGAGCGTCCAGGTGACAGTACGTGTAGATGGATTGTGGGTAATGGTATCGCCTGCTGAAGTCACGCCCGTAAACGTGACATTCTGTGGAAGCACGAGAGAGACCTTTGCGTTTGCCACAGAATTGAGCGAAGTGCCTGCATTAAGGCGAATGGTGTAGGTCGTTGCCGTGTCTACTACTGGTGGCCACGGGCCCATGTTTTCAAATGGTCCTACGGTACGTACTGCATCTGCGGAAATACTCATGCCGGAAGCAATGCGCACTGTGCGTGTTTCGGTGGCTACGAGATTATCTGCTACGTTCCCTACGCGTCGACCAGCCACGGAAATGGTGAGTGTAACTGTTGGATTACGCATGGCATCCAATTCCTTAGCATCTTTGAATGCGAACGTGAACGAGCCGTACCCTGTATCACCTGGCGCAAGGTTTATCAGCCCCGGCTCAGTGTCGCGACTAAACGTAACAGTGCGGTCAGAGGAACGGTAGAAACCGTTTACTGCCGAAACGGATGCAGGATCAAGCGCATCACCTGAGAGTGCGATGGTAATGCGACCGTCTGCAATTGGCTCAGTGAGTGTGTTTGCCCACGAAACAGATGCTTGCACATCTTCTCCGACAGGAATGGTGATCGTCTCTTTTTGAGAGCCGTTTAACAAAAGTCCTACACCAAGGAAAGACTGCGTCACGCGCACTGGCACATGCACGGTGCTATATACCGGCTGACTCAGTGCACGTGCTCCTTCAAAAGAAGCGAGGCCTGAGGAGAAAGAGAATACGGGTTCGTCCCCTGCTTGACCGCTCAACGTTCCTTGAATGCGAATCTCGCGCTCCTCACCCGGACGAAGCGTACCGAGCATAAAGAAGTTATTTTGTGGCGTAGGTGAAGCGTCAGAGAGTGCAAAACCAAATGGCGCAGAAAATGCGACACCAACATTCGTAAGCGCACTTGGTGCATTTGAACGGACAGACACTACTAAAGAGAGTGGTTGTCCCGAAGTTACTTCCTCAAGCGCAGTCACTTGAAGCGAGATGGGCGAAGAGTTAATGGTAAAAACATGCTCAAATTCTTTCTCAAACACTGCATTTGAGTTTTCTGCTTTATACGAAACACGTATCGCAATACTTCGCTCCATTCCTTCACTTCCATAAAAGATGGCGCGTACTGATTCTTCAATAGTTCCTCCCGCAGGAATATCATCCAGCGAGACGTCTTTCCTCGTCAGTGGAGTCGTGGGACTTTCGGCATCATACGTACCCTCAGGAAACTCAAGGGAAAGCATAACGTCAGATGCAATGCTTGGGTTTTTGTTTTCTATAATTACCGTCAAAGGCACGACTTCCCCACCTGAAACCGATACTGGTCCATCTACAGAAATAGCGAGTCGGTCGGAAGAAACGGTACGTCCTCCTAAGAGAAGAACCAACACAGCGACAATGCCGGCACCCACAAAAAAGAGTCCGGCGACCACGAGGAAAATTGCTGAGAGTGGTAGTTTCTTTTTCGGACCCTCTTCTCCCTTCCACCCTTCTGAAGAGTTGTCAGCCACTGCTCCAGTTTGAGAAACAGTGCTCTTCGTAGCTGACTCACGTGCATAGAGGCGTCGACGCACTTTCTCAAGCGGGCTTACCTCTTGTTCAGGAACATCCATTCATCCTATTAAAACATGGCGCTACAGCCCGGAAGCAGAAAGTCCCCGATTGATACGCATAATCAGGTCACGACGTTTAGGAGCACAGAGAGAAAGTGCTGATACTATAAACAAACCAGACTCGGGAAGAAGTGAACCATCATCAAGTCCAAGCGTATGCACAATCGCAAGTGCAGCCACTACTTCGGCAATGTCGTGGTCGGTTTCAGGAAGTGTAGAGAGTGCAGAAAGGAAATCTGCGTACACCTCAAACAACGCCGGGTCGGTACTTTCGCCTTTCACAAGTCGCATCATAAGTGCGGCCATGCGTCCGGCACGCATTCTCGCGCTTGGTGTGAGCTTTTGAAACCAGTTCTCAGACAGGGTCGCCCCAGAAAGACGCCATCCTTCCTTCCCTCGCACAAGCATTGCTTCACACTCACTCAATGTTTGGAGTGCTGACGCAAGTTTTGCGCCCTCTTTGCGTATTCCTTGCACGCGCACACGGACCAACCCAAAGTCAGGAGTGAGAAGAAGTACGGAAGCACTTGCTTCGCCCATGGGAGAGCGCAAGAGAACGATGCCCGGTACAGAATATTTAGGACGCATACAAACCAGTAGGCAGTAGGCAGAAAACAGTAGACAGAAAACGCATGATTACTGTTTTGAAACAGAAAACTTCACTACTCCGGTAGAAAGTTCTACCGAGTACGGACCATCTCCTCGCGTTACGGTCGCAGAATCTTTTGGAGAAAGTCCCATCTGTTTGCGAGCGTCCGCTACCGCACGCGCGAATGCACGCTCATCCCCTTCGGCAGTTAATTCTGGCGTCAGTGTAGTATCAAGTGCTGTCTCGCCCACTTTTATTTCTTTTACGTTTATTTCTTCTGCAAGAAGCGCGGAAAGTTCTGGGGTAAATTCTTTGTCTACCGTTGCGCTTTGGAGTGGCTGGCGAAGCACAATCCCCTTTTGCTGCCGCTCCTTGAGGAAGTGCGAAGCGGAGTTGCGTACTGTCTCCATCTCGTGAACAAGTGGCATATCTAGTTCTCCTGCTTCCGGCCAATCCCCAAGATGCACGCTCTCTGGGTCGGAGTCTTTTTTCACCATCTGAAAGACTTCTTCGGCGAGAAATGGTGAGAACGGCGCAAGAAGGAGTGCAGAAGTGCGAAGCGTTTCTTGGAGCGTGGTAATTGCTCCTTTATCTCCCTCACGTACACGGTCACGCACACGACGCACATACCACTGTGAAAGATCTTCAAACAAACGTGCGAGTTCCGTTACCGCATAGTATGGCTGGTAGCTATCAAGATGTTTGGTCATAGACGCTACCGTTTCACTCACTCGCACACGCATCCAGCGGTCAATCACCTGTTCTTCCCCGCTATGTGCACCGTCTTTGAACAACTCATAAAACTTTGCACTGTTCTCAAGCCAAGAAAGTGCACGTACTGATTCTTTGACCGTCTTCGGGTCAAACGCCTTGCTGTCGCCCGCCTGATTCACGCTATACATCCAGAAACGAAGTGCGTCTACACCGTATTCATCCATTGCTTTCCATGGGTCTACTACGTTTCCTTTAGACTTACTCATCTTTTGACCTGCTTCATCAAGCAGGTGTCCGAGACAAATGACGTTTTTATACGCTTTCCCGCGCTTCATGAGAGCACCTACGGCAAGCAAGGTGTAGAACCACCCGCGTGTCTGGTCTATTGCTTCGCTAATGAAATCTGCCGGATACCCGTCTCCTTCCACCCACTCTTTGTTACGAAATGGGTAGTGGTCTTGCGCAAACGGCATCGCACCAGAGTCAAACCACACGTCCATCACTTCTTTCACGCGACGAAGTGGTGCGCCTGAATCTCCCGTAAGCACTACGTCGTCAATGTACGGACGATGCAAATCAAGCTCGTATCTCTCGTTATGAGGCAGTGACACAAATGGAAGTGTGCGCACTTCGGCGTTTAGTGGGTCACGCGCCGACTGCCAGTCATACATAAACTCTTTGAGGGTAATCCCCTTCGTCACCGCATCAAGCATGCGAAGCGGTGTGCCGTGTGTCACAAAAAGAACAACTTCGCTTTTTGCAGAAGACTCCACTTCGTAGAGGAGCTCCCCTACACGCACACGAACATCATCCCAACTCTCCCCTCCTTCTGGGGACGTCATAATAAACTCATACGCTCCTTCATGCGCTTTTTGATATTCAGTTACCGGTTTACCGTTCCACTCTCCTGTTTGTATTTCTTTGAGGCGCTCATCAAACTCAATCTGTTCTTTTGAAAAACCAATTGCCTCTGCAATTGCTTCTGCAGTTTCTTTCCCGCGCTGAAGTGGGGACGCAATAATGCGGGTAATACCCTTGTCTGCAAGTCCGGCGCCTGCACGCAGTACCTGAGAACGGCCAAACTCCGTGAGCGCATTTGGAATGGAGTTATCACACCCAAGTATTCCGGCTACATTGTTTTCTGACTCGCCGTGTCGCATTGCGAAGTATTGATTGCCTGAGCGAGGCGTGTGTTTCTTAAGTTCTTCCACAGAACCGATAACAACTCTCTCCGTACCGTCCTCGCTTTCCCACACCGGAAGCGGAGTACCCCAGTACCGTTCACGAGAAATGGCCCAATCTTTTACGTTGGAAAGCCATTCGCCCATACGTCCATCGCGAATATGTGCAGGCTCCCAGTGCACCTCTCCATTTTCTTTGAGCAAGGTTTCTTTCAAGTCTTGCATGCGGATATACCAAGAATCGCGTGCGTAGTAGATGAGTGGAGTTTTACAACGCCAACAAAACGGATACGAGTGTTCGTATTTTGCTTTTGAAAAAAGAAGACCGCTTCCCGCAAGAGCTTTGATGATATCCACCGCAACGTCTTCGTCTTTTACGAAACGTCCTTCAAACGGACCTGTACCTTTCACAAACTTTCCATCGGCACCTACGGTATGCACTTTTGGTAAGCCAAGTGTCTGCCCGAGCGCAAAGTCGTCTGCGCCGTACATCACGGCAGTATGCACAATGCCGGTACCGTCTTCGGTGGTAACAAAGTCTGCAGGGTGTACCGTAAATGCTTTCTCAAGTTTTGCTTTTTCTTCGCCTTCAGCAACATCCTGTAAATACGGAAAGAGTGGTTCGTACTTCTTCCCTACCAATTCACTTCCTTTAAAGGTTCGATTTGCTTCCCCTAGCTTGAGTGACTCTGCGCGAGCAACCGCTGTAATAACACTCATACCTTCATGTTCATACTCTCCATATGAAATATCTTTTCCAACAGCGAGTGCTACGTTCCCCGGCAAAGTCCACGGCGTAGTGGTCCACGCAAGAAGGTATGTATTCTCTTCGCCGACCACCTTAAACTTTGCTGTGACCGAAAGGTCTTTTACGTCTTGATACCCTTGTGCAAGCTCATGCGAAGAAAGTGCCGTACCACAACGCGCGCACCACGGCACAATACGATAGTCCTTGTACAGTCGTCCATCAGCATCTATCTGTTTCATGATGGAGAACAGAGATTCCATGTATGGCGCATCAAATGTGAAGTACGACTTCTCTTGGTCTACCCAGTAGCCAATACGTTCGGTGAACTTTCCCCACTCTTCAATATACGCAAGTACACTCTCGCGACACTTTTTGTTAAATTCCGCAATTCCGTATTTCTCTATATCCTGCTTCCCAGAAAACCCGAGCGTCTTCTCTACCTCAAGCTCAACCGGAAGACCGTGCGTGTCCCACCCTGCACGACGACGTACGCGGTGCCCGCGCATCGTTTTGTAGCGTGGAATTGCGTCTTTGAATGAACGCGCTTCAAGGTGGTGAATACCGGGGCGACCATTTGCCGTAGGTGGGCCCTCGTAGAAAACAAAGTCGCCAAGCGGTGCTGACTTTTCAAGGCTTTTTTCAAAAATGCGTTTTTCCTTCCAGAGTGAAAGAGTGCGCTCTTCGCGGAGTGCCGCTTCTGACTTTTGCCCAGATTCTGCCATATTTTTGTATCGTAGCGTCTTAGAGCGAAAAAGGAAAAGGGGGTGCCGTGTCTGGCGACCCCCTCGTGTGTTCCTTTCCTTGGAACGGTTGTTGAACTGTTTTAGGCGAACCGGCGAGACTGGCCACGACGCTCCCGCGGCATGCGCGTGACGATTGTCGAATCCGTCTCGGCTTTCTTTCTGATGAACTCGGCGAGATGCTTGGGCACCTTCCCGTTCTTCATCTTGTTGACCTGACCGGCGAGCACGTCGCCGTCGATGTCCGTCCCGCACATACGCTTGTACGAATCGCTCAAGACCTCTTCGTGACGATCATCGCCACACATCCGACGGGCCTCGGCCAACACCAACCTATCGTTCATTAAAGTCCCCTTGTATCTACCGCTGCAAAAGCGCAAACGGCATCGGGCCACCTTATCGTAGAGACCACTGCACCGCAAGCCTCGTTATCTACATCCGCTCAAGGACAGGAATCCCAAGAAGCGTGAGTCCGTGCTCCATAGTTTGTTCAAATGCTTTAGCAACACGCTGTTTGTACTTCTCTTCTTTGCTTCCCAAAACCTGCTCACTTGCATAGAAAGAGTTCCAAGCGCCTGCAAGATGCGTGAGATACTGCGCAATGTGGTGTGGCGCACGCTCGCGTTTTGCACGCGCAGTTACTTCAGGAAAACGCACAATGAGTCGCTCAATGTCGTATGGTTCTTCTGGTTCACTGTCTCCTGCGCTTTCTGAGTTGTACGTGAGCAATTTCTTCGCGCGCACGAGTGCGTAGAGCAGATACGGACCAGAATCTCCTTCAAGCGAAAGAGACTTCTCTGGGTCAAACACAATGTCCCCACCCGGTGCTTGGCGCAAAATCATGTACTTCACTCCCGCTACCGCCACTGCCTGAGCAATGAGCGGGTCTTCATTCTTTTCTTTCGCTTTCTCCATCACATCAGCAAGCAGTCCGCGCGCGGTAATGGTGTTCCCTTCGCGAGAAGACATCTTGCCTGACGTAAGTCGCATAAATCCGTGCGGAATGTGCGACGTTTTTTGAGCAACAAGCGGAGCAAGCTCTTCAAGTGCTGAAAGAAAAACCTTGAAGTGACCAATTTGTTCGGCAGCGGTAATGATGATTGAAGCGTCTGAAGCCACTCGCTCTTCTTTCAAAAACGCGAGACCAATATCTTTTGCTTCGTACGTTGGTGTACCGCGCGAGGTGATAAACACGAGCGTATGGAGTCCTTTCTTTTCACCATCGTAAATAATGGCGCCTTCGCTTTCCTTGAACACGCCTTTTGAAAGACCGTCCTTGACTGCATCCATCCCGATGCTGGCAGTCTCACTTTCAAAGAAGTAGTAGTCAAAAGAGGTACCGAGCACATCATAGAGTTCACGAAATGAGGTGAGACATGCCTCTTTTCCGCGCGACCACAAACGCATAAGTTCTGCGTCTTCCCCCCGATAGAGCTCCTGATTGAGTGCATCTATTTCTGCTTTTGCTTTCTCACTCTCTTCATACGCACGACTCCCTTTCGCGTATGCGCGATCTACTTCACTCGCATTCCCAATATCCGTGACACCATCTTTTTTGAGTGACCACAGTGCTTTTGCCACGTGCGGACCCACGTCACCACCATACGAATCGCGAATTACCTCTGCACCGCTGTTTTCAATAACGCGCGAAACTGCCTCTCCGATTACCGTACTCATAAGGTGTCCGATATGCATTTCTTTGAATGGATTGGGACACGAGTATTCCACAATCACCCGCTTTCCGGCGCTCTCGGTACTCTTCCCCCACCCCGCCTCACCTGTGCGCTCTATCTCACGTGCAATTGCTGTTT
This sequence comes from uncultured Candidatus Saccharibacteria bacterium, assembly GCA_964395025.1. Taxonomy (GTDB): domain Bacteria; phylum Patescibacteriota; class Minisyncoccia; order Phycocordibacterales; family Phycocordibacteraceae; genus C7867-001. The sequence continues at coordinate 14,080 of CAYMZP010000004.1, read as the reverse complement.
TTGAAAGACGAATATTGACGAAGCCCGGACCAGCAACAGTAACGGAGGAAACATCGTCGCCAAGCGCGTCTTGTACGTGAGGTACCAAAAGTTCTGCCACTTCGCGAGGGTTTTTCCCAAGCGCCTTTGCCGAAGCGAGCGCTGCGTTCACTGCATAGTCGCCGTGCGAAAGATCTGCCGGCCACTCAACCGCAAAAGAAACATCGCCTGCACCAAGCTTGGCGAGCGCTTCTTCTACTGCTTTTCTTATCTTGGTTTCCATTTTTTGCAGTATATACTTGCCTATACTATGAAGGAAGCGGTACGTGTTTCTGTGTCTTCAGAAAAAGAATCTCTAAGGGATGAAAAGGATTTTTATCCTTCTATTGGAAACCTAGAGGAAGAGACCATCATGGAGTCTTCCGAGTCCGAGCTAGAACAGATTCTTAAAAAACAACTCTTGGAATTCAAAGAACCTGACCTAGCTATAGATGACCTCTTTGCAAAAGTTCCAAATGACACAAACCCAGATACGAAGTGGAAAAGGAAAGATATATTGCGACTATTTGTATTTATGTTGGAAGGCTATTCCAACTGGGAAATTGCGGACTCTCTCACTGTCTATCAACCTGACGATGAATTGGTGAGTACGAGCTTGTTAGGAAACAGAATTTCCATATTCTCTTCAAAAAAATTGGAAGACCTCCGTAAGGTTGCATTGCATGTACGTGTACTCAACACGCTTATACAGCCCAAAGATTCTGTTCTTGAAAAAAAATTACGAATGATAGAAAAGACGTTTAGAATTCCTAGGAGTGCCATCTTTCAGGATCTCCGTCTCGGAATGCACGCACAGGTCCCTGGAAAGAGAACGGAAAGAAGTGTTTCCTCACCAGAAATTTTTATACCTCTTTTGTATGAAAAACTCATCAATGGCAAAAAAGGAGAGGAGTTACAACAGTTGGCAGAAACACTTCTTAAAATTGATCCGGCCTTAGACCGCCGAGTTACTAAGAGTGACTTAGGTTCTCTTTTCAATCGTAAACTTACGGAAGATGCAAAACGTGTTTTTGAATTACGTGGAAGGAAAAGACCGAGAAACGTGCATACCTTAGGCTCTGTGAGAGACATCTCGTCTACGCAAAATTCTCGTACTGACGCGGCTTAAAACCTGCCGTTACGCAAACGATTCCGGTACCGGATGTGCTTTTGCGAGTGTCTCTACTTCCTGTTTTGCCGCAAGAACAGTTGCCTCGTCACGTTTGCGCAAAATAGAAATCATAAGTTCTGCAATGCGAGCACACTCTTTCTCTTTGAATCCGCGAGTCGTAACTGCCGGTGTGCCAAACCGTATACCAGATGGGTCCATGGGCTTTCTCGTGTCGTCCGCAATAGAGTTTTTGTTGAGCGTAATTCCTGCCCTATCGAGCAGAGTTTCCGCTTCTCCACCAGCAATGTCATACGAAGAAAACACGTCAGCAAGAATGAGATGGTTGGACGTTCCGCCCGTTATAAGACGGGCACCATCGTTCAAAAATACCTCTGCCATTGCCTGCGCATTTTTCACCACCTGCGTTGCGTAGGTTTTAAAAGAAGGACGAAGCGCTTCTCCAAAACATACCGCCTTTGCTGCCACCATATGCATGAGTGGTCCCCCTTGAAAGCCGGGGAATACCGATTTATCAATCGCTTTGGCAATACTTGCGTTCTCGCGCGTCAGAATCATTCCTCCGCGTGGACCACGAAGCGTCTTGTGCGTCGTGGTAGTCATCACCTCAAAACCGTAGTCAAATGGATTTTTGACCGCACCACCTGCAATAAGCCCTGCAATGTGCGCAATATCCATGACCGGAATAGCGCCTACTTCACGCGCAATAGATACGAACTTTTCATAGTCTAGTTCACGTGGGTATGCAGAGTAGCCGGCAAGCAATATTTTCGGCTTTGCTTCTTTTGCCACGCGAAGCATGTCGTCGTAATCAATCTCCCCTGTTTCAGGGTCCTTCATTTTGTACCGAACGAAGTTAAAGATTTTCGTCAGATACGTTACCGGATGTCCGTGTGTAAGGTGTCCTCCGTGTGAAAGGTCCATACCAAGGACGGTATCTCCCGGCTCAAGAAGAGCGAAATACATCGCCACGTTTGCGGGTGCGCCTGCGTGTGGTTGCACGTTCGCAAACTGCGCACTAAAAAGCTTCTTCGCGCGTTCAATTGCAATCGTTTCTGCTTGGTCGGTAAACTCCTGTCCACCGTAGTACCGCTTCCCCGGATACCCCTCTGAGTATTTATTGGTGAGCACCGAGCCCATCGCTTCGCGAACGGCGAGCGAAACATAATTTTCTGAGGGAATAAGTTCAAGCCCTTCTCGCTCACGCTTCTCTTCTCCATCTATGGTACGGAAAACTTCTGGGTCTTCGCGCTCAATGTGTGTGTAGTGATTCGCCATGGTCATGCAACTAAGTAATAAAACGGGAGGCGAGCGCGTTAGATCATACGTACATTATACAAGGCGTTGCACAAAGGCGTACACCTCTTCATGAATGTCTTCCGGGGTACGCATCTTCCCCTCTGGTGCACAGGAAATTTGATGCCACGAGTCATTCGTTTCAGCTAGGCTTTTGGCACTTGCTACTGACTGTTCCAGATACTGCCTATCTTTCTCCACCACGTCCTGCGCCTCGCCCTGCAACACCGCATTCTTTTCTGCACGCTTCTGCGACAAGAGCGTGAGTGAGAGTTCTATAGGCACATGGAGATACAGCACCGCATCCGGTCTTGGGACATCGAGTACCGTGTGTTCCACCTCATCAAGCCACGAGAGAAACTCTGTGCGCGCTTTAGCATCCTCGATTTTCCCTGCCTGATGTATCTGGTTTGCGGAAGTAAAGCGGTCAGCAATCACCACCTTCCCTTCGGAAAGCCACTCTCGTATGCGCGGAGTAGCCTGAAAACGATCTAGTGCGTACGGAAGGGATGCAAGTTTTGGGTCCATCTTTGCAAAATCTCCGTGCAAGCCAGCAAGACATTCACCCACAAAGCGTCCAAACAAACTTCCGTCGTACTGCGGAAAGTCTATATGCTCTACGGAAACACCTTCTTCCTGTAAACGCTCAAAAAGCATCTTTGCTTGCGTTGCTTTCCCTGACCCATCATTACCGTCTATGACCACAAATATGCCCTTTTTCATTCCACGAAAGTATACCCTGCAAGGTGTTGGCGAGCGACCGCAGGAATTGCAGGCCTCGTTTCCGAGGACGCACAGACAACACCTTGCAGGGTATACTAGCTCTCAATGGAAAAAGCATATTTAGACCTCCTTAAGAAAGTAATGGACGAGGGTGTAGACAGAGACGACCGCACCGGCACAGGTACACGCGCAATCTTCGGAGCTCAGATGCGCTTTAACATGGCAGACGGCTTTCCTGCAGTCACTACAAAGAAACTTGCCTTTAAAGCAGTCAAAAGTGAGTTGCTCTGGTTTCTAGAAGGTGCCAGCGACGACAATCGTCTCAAGGAATTGAATAGTTCTGACAAAACCATTTGGACAGCGAATGCTAATGCACCGTACTGGGCTCCAAAAGCAAAGTTCCCTGGTGACCTCGGCCGTGTCTATGGCGTGCAGTGGCGTGCATGGCAAAAACCTAACGGCGATACCGTTGACCAGATTGCAGAAGTAATTGAGGAAATAAAAAATAACCCCACCTCTCGTCGCCTCATTGTCACTGCTTGGAACCCGGGCGAGCTGGACCAGATGGCTCTTCCGCCATGTCATATGTTCTTTCAATTCTTTGTTGCAGACGGAAAGCTTTCGCTATTTATGCATCAACGCTCCTGCGATATGTTCCTCGGCGTGCCGTTCAATATTGCATCCTATTCCCTACTCCTGCATATGGTTGCGCAAGTCACCGGCCTTACGGCACACGAGTTTGTGCACTCACTCGGTGATGTGCACATCTATAAAAACCACTTTGACGCTGTGAAAGAACAGCTTGCGCGCAACCCGCTCCCTTCACCCAAACTATGGCTAAACCCAGAAATTACAGACATCAACAAATTCACCATGGACGACATCAATCTTGAAGGGTACGAATCCCACGCTTCTATAAAAGCTACTATGGCCGTATAATCCTCCCACTATGGCTTTATCTGACCGACGAATTTTAGAAGCAATGGAAGAAGGGAGTGTGGTGATTCATCCATTCAATCGTGAACAGCTCGCCACCTCTTCATACGACGTCACACTGGGAGAATATTTCTTCCGCGAACAACAGCCTAAATACAATCACGCGCTCTATAACATTTGGGACAAAGCACACATTGAACATGTGTGGGGAGCAGACAAGGTAGAGAAAGCAGTGCCCGCAAGCGAAGCATTTAAAAAGTACAACTTTGATTGGAATGGTGGCATTCGCCCTGACGATTTGGTAGTCGTTCTTCGCCCCGGAGAAACTATTCTTGCGCACACGCAAGAATTTATTGGTGGCAAAGACCACGTAACCACCATGATGAAAGCACGCTCTTCGCTTGGACGCTCGTTCATTGAAGTATGTAAGTGTGCAGGTTGGGGTGACGTCGGATACATCAACCGATGGACCATGGAAATTACTAATAACTCCGAGCACTACATCATTCCGCTCGTCGTTGGTCGCCGTATTGCCCAACTCGTTTTCTTTGAGACGGGAACCATTGAGGGCGCAGACTACTCTGCCAATGGAAAATATTCAGGTACGACGGACCTGAAGAAACTCCAGCAAGAGTGGCAACCGCACATGATGCTTCCCCGTCTTTGGAACGATAAAGACACCAAGAAAAAACAGCCATGGCACAAGAGCGAGAAACCGAAAGCAAAGAAACCAGCTTCAAAGAAAAAGAAATCGGCAAAGAAGTAGCGAAACTTCTTGCTCCATTTCAAGCGTTCGTCACCTATTCCCCACTTCGTACTGAAGTAGATTGGCGCACGATGGTAACTCTGCCAAAAGGTGTGGTGTACACCATTCTGCCACGCGCTTCTCTTGACCCACTCAAGGAAGCGCTCTCAGCAATGGAGCATATAGGCGAGGCGCCTTGCGCCATCCTTATCCCCGGCAAACGGTTTGATGCACATGGCACAAGACACGGCCAGGGCGGTGGTTGGTACGACCGATTTCTCTCTCGTGTACCAAAAGAGTGGTTGCGCGTGGGCTTCTGCTCTGAACAACAGTTCTCTAAAGACTCGCTCATACGAAAATCGTGGGACCAACCTATGGATGCGGTGGTGGTGATGGGAGAGAAATCTGGTACCCTCTACCAATGCACCGAATAAATCTCATCGCAGCCATAGGCGCAAAAACACGTGCACTTGGAAAAAACGGCGACCTCCTCTACAAAATTCCTGACGACCTTGCTCGTTTCCGCCGAATTACCAAAGGACATCCTGTAGTAATGGGTAGAAAAACATGGGAATCACTTCCTGAAACATTTCGTCCTCTTCCTGAACGAGCGAACATTGTGATAACCCGCCAAGAGGGGTATGAGGCACCAGGAGCTGCGGTGGTGCCGTCTATTGAGAAAGCGCTTGAGATTGCACGTGATTCAGCAAAAAGCGAAGAAGTGTTTATTATCGGCGGAGGTGAGGTGTATACCCTTGCTCTTCCCTTTGCAGACCGCCTGTACCTCACGCTCGTTGAAGACGATGCTGAGGGAGACGTATTTTTCCCAGAATATCCGCACTTTACGAAAGAAATTGAGCGTGAACACTACCCCGAAGAGAGTCCAGCATATAGCTACATCACGCTAGAGCGCGAGTAGTTTCTTGTTCCCCGTAAACGGGCTATTATTCCCGTGGATGAGCTCATTGGGAGCACAGCCAACTCAGCAAGAAAAGGTGCGCCATGAGCGCCAACCAACTGATTGCGGCCGCAGAGGCGGTCGTCCGTGGCGGGATTGGTTTCGTGCCTGTCTCGCCAAGCATACAAGACGATGCCATGACGGCACTTTCTCTGCTCGCCGAACTTTCCGAGCAGAGAAAAAACGACCACGACTTCCCGCACCACGTGTGGGGGTACAATCCTGACGACAAAGGTCAGTTTGACCGAGGGCTTTCCCAGCCACGAACTGACGAACGCAAGACCATCTTCCACTACACTCCTTCGGTTCCCGAAGAACTCAAGAAACTCGGGTGCCCGACGGAGGACTGGAGAGATTTTTTCAAGCTTCTCGACGACGTGTACGACGTGTGCCGTGTCACCAGTCGTGCATTTGCCGACGCGCTCGACAAACGCATGCCTGGGCTCGGTTTTGCCGAATCTTGTGAGGAGGCCGGTGAAGCAAGCTCGCTCCGCCTTCTGGTCTACGACCGGAGACGGCACGATACGAAGCAAACGGCATTCCCTCACCTCGACCGCTCTGGCGTTTCGTTCTGCGTAGCTGAATCGGCGCCAGGATTCTTTGTGGGAGAAACGAGGGACGGTCGCCTGCCTGTCATGACACCCCTGCGTACCATGCCGGTCTTTGCAGGGCGTAAGCTCATGCAGATGACTGGTGGTCGTATTCGACCGCTTTGGCACGGCACTGAAGAAGTGCCTGACCTCGAGCCGGAGGGACGCCGCGCGGCAGTCTTCTTTCTGCATCCGAACGTCCCGCTTGTGCGCGAACCGCACGAGCTCGTTCAGGCAGAACTTCCGCTCTAGAATGAGAAGAATGGCGACAAAAGGCCCGGAACACGTGTTCCGGGCCTTTTCACGTTCGTCGTTCTTAGTCAAAGCTAATGACTTTTTCAATTCGTTTAAGAAAAGTTTCTTGCACACCCGTACGCTCCGTCTTTTCGCGGAAAACTTTCAGCTTGGCAAGAATATACTCTTGAATGCTTTTGGTTCCTTCATCAACACTGCTTCGTGTTTGTTTTTTTTCTGAATCGTCCATGGCGCTATAGCCCTTGAAAGCTCCGCTTCGCTTCTTCAACAACTCAACCCCTTCTGGCTCACGGAGTACTTGAGTGATAAAAGCAAACACAGTAGAGAGAAACTCTTTATCCTCTTTTTCTAAATCATTAAATCGTTTCTGTATTGTCTCTAAAAGCTTCTTCCGTTCAGACGACGCCCACGAACCTTTCTCGTCCATCACAAGTGGGGCCCACACCCCTGTACGACCTTTAGTAATATCAAATATAACTTCAAGTGCCCAGAGCACTTGCAGGTTCCCTTGCATGCGAATATCTCGCGCTCCTTCTGGTGTAATAACTCTAGCAATGCCGTATGCAGCATGTTGTGCATTGGCTTTTTTCGCCAAATCAATCATTTCTTCGTTGATAGGGAGCGGAGCAAGGAGTGCAGACATGGCTTCCGCCGGATTAGATTCCTTGAAGATACGCTCCAGAGTGAAAAGACGCATAGCACTAAATGTTTGTGGCATCCGAACATTTCCCTCCATTGAACCTTGCCGTACCGCTTCAGCCCCCTGTTTTTCAATACTCATAACGACAATAATTACGCATGGTAGATAAAAGTAAAGCATCTGAATTTTCGAGCACAACGACAAACGAAAAGACCCGGAACGCGTGTTCCGGGTCTTTTCATGTACGACGATCTTATTTGACATCAATCCACGCATAGTTTTTTGCTAAAAACTTGCGCGGTCACACATAAATCACTGCTGTGATTTTGCGCGACCCCCTCTCGGCACCTTCGTGCCTGCGAGCTTCCGGCAGGGTCCCAACCCTGCCTCACCCGCCTCGCGCCGTCGCGCTCCGGCCCATCGACGTTTCTTACTTCACGTCGACCTCCGTATCTTTTTCTGCAGAAAAAGTGCGTAGGCTCACCTCGGCTCGTCAGCCTCCGGTTGATTGATGTCTACTTGACATCAATCCCCATCGAGCGGGCAGTACCTTCAATGATGCGGTCAGCAGCTTCAGGAGATGCAGCGGAAAGGTCAGCCATCTTCTGTTCAGAAATCTGACGTACCTGTGCCTTAGTCAAAGAAGCGACCTTCTTTGGACCGGGTTTCTGTGAACCCTTCTCAATACCAAGAATTTTGAGAATAAGACGTGACGCAGGAGGGGTTTTAAGCACGAAAGAGAACGTGCGGTCCTCGTAAACCGAGAGGTCTACAGGAATAATGTCTCCCATCTTGTCACGGGTTGCTTCGTTGAACTTATTAACGAAATCACCAATGTTTACGCCAGCAGGACCAAGCACCGTACCAACCGGTGGTGCCGGGGTTGCCTTCCCTGCAGGAATCTGAAGTTTTATCTTTTTTACTACCTTAGGCATACATGTGTGTTAGAGGACTCTAAATTAAAGCTTGCGAATCTGCAAGAAGTCTAGTTCCACAGGGGTCTCGCGACCAAACATGGAAACCATGACTTTGACCTTGCCTCGTTCTTCGTCAATTTCTCCCACTTTCCCTTCAAGGTCTTTGAATGGGCCGTCCGCAATGACGACAGGGTCATCTTTGACGAGGTCAATACGGTGCTTTGGAGCTTCGGCACCCATGCGCTTCATGAGCGAGGAGACCTCGCTCTCTTCCATAGGTACCGGTGTATTCCCTGCTCCCACAAAACCAGTCACGCGCGGAGTATTGCGCACTACAAACCACGAGTCTTCGTCTACAACCATCTTCACGAGAATGTATCCGGGGTAAATTTTCTCTTCTTCTACGACGCGCTTCCCTGCTTTCACGCGCATTTTCTTCTCAGTAGGAACAACGACCTCAAAAATCTTGTCCTGCATGCCGAGTGATTCTATGCGCTGTTTGAGGTTACGCTCAACAGCGTTTTCATAGCCGGCATACGTATGAATGGAGTACCAGCGTGGCTCCTTTGAGAGCGCATCTGAATTGAACTCTGGTGCGGTTCGGGTGTCCATACGGAAAAATTAAAAGCCAGTAACGAAACGACTAATCACTCCCGTAAAGACGTAGTCAAGAACCGCAATAATAACTGCAGTCAAAAGAGAAAGTAGTACGACTAGGGTCGTGTGATTTATTGCCGTCTTACGAGATGGCCATACCACATGCCCGAGTTCCGTACGAACGTTTTTGATATAGGAAATGAAGTGCTTCATAAATGGCCTATTTTAAAACGCCCTCGCGGGCGCTTGGTGTTCCTATTATACCAGAGGTACCTCGCGAGTCAAATGAAAGACTGCAGGCGCCACCGATCCGTAAAAGGAATCTGATGGCGCCTGTATCGTTCGCATTACTCGCGTTCAGGGTCAAGAACAAGCACGGCCTTGAAGACAATCGGGCGCATCCGCATCATTGCCCAGACTACCATCGGAACTTCATGCTTCTCTGCCGCTTCAAGCAGGGCACTTTCAAGCGCCCCCCTGTCGTCATAGGGCAAGTTCGGTTCCGCCAGAAGTTCCACACACCTCTTGTACGCCGTTTGCCGGGCCTGCTTGTCTCCTGCGCGAGTAGCTTTTTCTGCTCGCGACGCATACTTTGAAAGCCATTGCGGACTCTCTTGGCTCAGAGATACTGACTTCGGAATACTGCGCGCCCAGCGCATCTGTCGTTTTATAGGCTCCTTTCTTCGCATTTCTTTCTCCTCACACAGCAAGCATAAGAAGAGATTTCTTATGCTGCCGAGATGTGAATGTGATATATCTGTAACATGATGTCAAGAAAGCCGGGATCCATGAGGACCTCGGCTTTCTCTATTCTTCTTAAAGTACCGTACCTAGCGAATTTCGTACGTGATTGAGACGCTTACGCTCGTCTCTTGTTCCCCTACTGGAAGCGATGGTGCTGCTGCGTTCATTGCTTCCATGCGCATGTCACCACCGTAGCCATAGTCATACATTGAATATGGCTGGTTTTCGTAGTAGGACACTACCTTACCAAGACGTACGCCAAGTTCTTTCGCAAGAATCTTTGCTTTTTCTTTTGCTTCAGCAATCGCCATCTCGCGCGCCTGCGCTTTTACTGAATCCATATCATCTACGGTGAAATTAGGGCCAGAGATGTTCTGTACTTCAGTGGTGCCGAGCGCTTGGAGCACTTCACCTGCTTTAGCGGTATCGCGTACCGTTACCTCGACCGTCTGAGAAACTTCGTATCCAGTAATGCGTGGTGCACGGACTGCAGGACATACGCCGGTGTAGCAGGGTGCTTGATATTCGTACTGCGGGTAGACGCTATACGAAATTGTTTTAAGGTCCTTCTCTTCAATACCAAGCTCGGCGAGCGTAGAAAGTGCAGTGTCTGTTTTTTCCGTAGCTGCAGTCTGTGCATCTGAAACTGTCGTTGCGTTCTCAGTAACTGAGAATGTTACGCGTGCCACATCTGGAATTGCCGTAGCTTCTCCAGTACCCTCCACCATGATAGTGGTTTGGTACGGGTTAGCGGTGCGACCAATGTTACTAAATGCATCAAGCGCTTTTGCTACAAGGAAAAGCGCAAGGACGGTAAGTGCTGCCGTTGCAGCGTAGCGCACTGGCTTAGACATTTGGCGTATCGTTTCAATCGTTGATTCGTTCATGAATATTCGGGTAATGGATAGTAATGCGAGTATAACAAACAAGGGTACGTGCGAAGCGCACCTCCCTGACGAAAAGACGCACTGGTGACCTATTTATGACACAACTATATGCTATCTTCCCTACATGACCCCTCTAGTAATGAGCGTTCTCGCCGTATTTGTTATTAGTCTTATTTCCCTTATTGGCCTTGCTACTCTCTCTTTCCGAGAGGGTGCGCTCCGCAAAGTTCTCTTTCTCCTTATCTCTCTAGCTGCTGGAGCACTTCTTGGTGACGCGTTTATTCACCTCTTGCCAGAGGCTTTTGTAGAGGTTGGCGGTACGGCCACGGCGGTTTTTGTGCTTGCAGGCATCCTCTCGTTTCTCATGCTTGAGAAATTTCTGCACTGGCACCACAGCCATGGAGACGAAGGACCGGAAGAGCATGCACGCGTGCACCCACTTGGACCGCTCGTTATCGTTTCAGATAGCGTACACAACTTGGTAGATGGTATTGCGATTGGCGCGGCATTTCTTGTGTCTCCTGAAATTGGCATCGCCACTGCCCTTGCAATTGCCTTACACGAAATACCGCAAGAAATCGGAGACTTCGGACTTTTGCTTCACGCTGGTTTTTCACGCGCCCAAGCACTCTGTATGAATTTTCTTTCTGCGCTTACTGCATTTGTCGGCATTGGTATTGCGTACCTGCTTGCAGAAGCAAACGAACAGCTTGTTCCGCTCATCGCAGCCTTTGCCGCAGGTAACTTTATTTACATTGCCCTTGCCGATCTAGTACCTGAGATACACAAAACACGTGGAGCAAAACGCGGTCTTGCGCAGTTCCTCGTTATTCTTGTGGGTCTTAGTGCAATGATAGGTCTCACGCAAGTTGAAGCAAACGAACACTCTGAGGAAACTTCAGAAGAACACGCGGGCGAAGCACACTAAACTCCAGTGAGTGTCTCAAGGAGTGCACGAAGAGCACGGTGTTCAGGAAGGTCGGTCACCACAAGTCCTGGTTCCATCCACTCAAAAACGTCACGCTCAAGTACTTCAAAACGAAGTACGTCATTTTCACGTGGCAAGTAGTAGAGCGTGTGAATCTGCGCTTCAAAGCGCTCCACGGTCACCATATAGAACGTACGCCCCTCTATAGTTACCTCGGTCAAATCATCCATGGACTCGGCGCCCATATCAGCAGTTTCAAAGATGGTCTCCCCTACCATTACGTCTTCTGCCGTTTGCCCTGCTGGTATGGGGAACCAGCGCACAATGAGAGCATGAGGCAATCCTCCGACTGCTTCCTTTTCAAGCACCACACGTAGTTCAGGATCAGCACCTAAAGCGTCAGGGGTTGAGATGTACCCGGATGGAATCACAAAACCAATACCAAGCTCCATATCCTCTGCGTTTGGAAGCGGACAAGCTGCAAATGCACACGAAGGACCACTGCGTCCTACTGCAGAACCATCTGGACACACCTTGGCGTCCATCGTACATGCAACTGGTTCTGGCGTATGTGATTGCTCAGTAACGTTTCGATAGAAAAAGCCTACGAGTCCAACAAGCAAGATGAGGACGATGCCGAAAAAGAGAGATTTCATGAAACTACTTCTTAAGCGCGTCGCGAATTTCTTCAAGTACGGTTAGTTCTGCAGATTTCACGGACGGCTTTTCTGCCTCCTTCTTCTTCATGGTGTTGATTGCTTTAATTGCCAAGAAGAGTGCAAACGCAATGATGACGAAGTTTATAAGTGCTTCAATAAACTTTCCGTAGGCGATAGCTGATTCTCCGCCAAGTGGAAGTGTGAGCGCAGAAAAATCTATTCCTCCTATAAGGAGACCGAGCGGAGGAGTAATAACGTCTGTAACAAGAGAGCTTGTGATAGCGCCAAACGCGGTACCAATAACAACACCGATTGCCAAATCAAGCACATTCCCCCGAAGTGCGAATGCTTTAAATTCTTTCAAAAAGTTTTTCATACGGAGAGTATAGCAAAACAAGAGTCGCCCCCGTACGGGGGCGACTCTTGTTTTGCTTTGAGTGCTTTAGGTTCGGTCACGAGTTGTGGCTACATTGCTTCCCGCTGTCGCAATGTAGCTCACACTCTCGACCCCGCCTCGACGCGCCTCGCACGCTCGCCGGCTTCACCGCCTACGGCTTTCGAATCCCGGTAGTCACTCCGGCTCACGTGCTTCGCTCGTTCACTAGGGTGCCTACCGGGATTCGAACCCGGACTGGCAGGACCACAACCTGCAGTGCTAACCATTACACCATAGGCACCATGTAGCGCTCGTTATACCACACCTTTTGAAAGGCTCCTTATCGCTTACGTATTGCTTCCTCGGTCTCTGCTATAGCATCATCATGCGCTCTCACCATCTCTTCACACCGGGCAATGATATCTTCACACTTTTTAATGAGTTGTTTCCGTTCAGATGCGTTAATGAAACGCTCTTTTTCCGAATACACGGTGCGTCCGAGAGCATAATAAATCACATCTGGAATCTTCGGCGTAGCGCTATTAAGTACCTTCCTGTACGCCATGCTCGAAAGTTTCTCTTCAGTAGGTATGGCCGTTAAAAACTTCTGGACGGTCTCTATCGCTTTTTCCTGTCGAATTACCATGTCTCTCTCATCATGAAAGTCCTCTAGCATCTCAAGGAGAGGGTCCAGTTGATTGGAAAGTGCGGTACGTTTCAGAAAAATATCTAGAATTTCAGCTTGTAATTCGGAAAGTTCTTTATATGTAGAGCGCCACGCCTCCCCACCTAGTTGTTTACCTTGGAACAAGGCATTGCCGAGGTGTTGTATGCGCCTATTAGTCTGAATCCACGATTCTGTTTGTTCTGTTGGTCGCACGATAAGTGGCCCTACGTACTTTCGTACCGAAGTTCCGAAGTCATCATCGGGCACCTTAGCAAGAATTGTAGAGGCAAGCTTCGCCATTTCTCGGGTAAAGGAGTCTAGGGCTTCAGGAGCAGACTCCAGTGTACCTTCGCGCTTCAGTAACGTACGAGCTTTCTTCATTTTTTGCTCAAAAAAACGACCAAAGCGACCGCGATCAAGTAGCTTCTCTACGTGCAGACTTTCGCGTTCACCGGCTACATAATCAAAGACACCTTGCTTTTCAAGGTATCGGTACACTTCTTTTTCTCGAACAGTAAGTACGGAGGGCTCAACGCGTTCGTGCAAAACCAATGCCGGTGCTTCTCGTATTTTCCTTTTAGGAAATCCGTTCATACGGGCAGTATAGCAAAAGGAGAATTCTGAGCTGGTCATGGTTTGCGGTTAGGAGAGGAATCTCTCCTTCGCATCAAAGCTCGTCGACACTCGCTTTGTGCTAGGTACACCCGCTTTTCTTGGTCACGAGTAAATGCCCTGTCGTCACAGAGCATTTCTCTCGACCCCGCCTCGCGCCGTCGCACTCCGACTTTCAAGTCCTCTCTAAACCCCTTTGGTCACGGTTTGTGGATGTATTGCTCCACGTATTCACAATCCATCTCGCAACCCCGACCCGGCCTCGTCCGTTTCTCTAAGAAGAGAAACATGACTCCGGCTCACCCATGTAAACAAAAACAGCGCGCAGGCGCTGTTTTTGTTTCATGTGTGCCCAGGAGAGGACTCGAACCTCCAAGCCCTTGCGGGCGCTACCACCTCAAGG
>CAYMZP010000003.1:0-43558 GCA_964395025.1 uncultured Candidatus Saccharibacteria bacterium | reverse complement strand
CTATCAATTTCAAAGTCTTGATGAAAACCGTCATCAATTTGCGCCTGAAATACCTAATCTACACTTTGCACATACATGGTCAGAACTAGTGCCAATGCTTATGCATAGTTAGCAGCTCTGTTCGAAGTATTGAATAATAAAATTCTTAGCAGATACTATCTACATATGAATACAACAAACACGCTTTTAATTATTATTGTTGTTCTGCTCGTAGGATTTGGTGTGTGGTATTTCACCAACGCAGAGCCTGCTCCCGTTGAAGAACGAAGTGGTATAGAAATCAACCTTGAAGGGTCACGTAGCGACTCAGAGAACTAGTAAAGCGTTTCGCAATTAGCCCACATCGTAATGCGCCTTGTGTATACACAAGGCGCATTACGATATACGGTCCTTATGTTCTTGTTTTTCCGTGGAATTTTTTGTGCACTTCGCGCAAGTGCGCATCCGTGACGTGCGTATAGATTTGAGTTGTATTGATTGAAGCGTGCCCAAGGAGTGCCTGCACGGAACGAATGTCTGCGCCGTTACTTAAAAGGTCAGTCGCAAAAGAGTGACGAAGTACGTGAGGAGTTACTTTCTTCGTAATACCAGCCTTAGCGGCATACGTCTTAATCATAAGTTCCACCGCGCGTGGAGTGAGGCGTGTTGGTGTTTTTTTATCTCCTTTCTTTGCACCTACAGCCGAGGCACTCACAAAAAGCGCGTCTTCCATATCTTTGCGTACTTTCAAATACGCACGCACCGCCTCTTTAGCAGAAGGGGAGAGGAACACCACACGCACCTTTTCTCCTTTCCCACGTACAGAAAACTCATCGCGTGAAAGATCTAGGTCGTTATCAAGTGAGCAAAGCTCCGAAACGCGAAGACCGGTAGAGAAAAAGAGTTCCAAAATGGCGCGGTCGCGAAGCGACCGCTCATCTGTACCACTTGCTGAACGTAGCAGACGCTCAAGCTCAGTAGAGGAGATTAAATCAAGTGAGCGCTCTGGAAGTTTCGCAAGCTCAATACGTTCTGGAGAAATGCACTCTATCTCTCGCTTCCGGAGAAATTTCAGAAACGCACGAAGTGCAATGAGGTAGTAGTTCTGCGTACGACGCTTCATGGCACCACTTACTCCGGGCTGACGGTTGAGCCACTGGCGAAACTCACGAATGTTTTCTTCCGTAATCTGCGAGACCGTCTTAATACCCATCTGTGAGAGGTAGCGGGAAAGGTAGCGATCGTAATTTTCAATCGTCTTCACTGAGCGACCACGTTCAAGCTCAATATACTCAAGAAACTGCCGTTTCATTGCTTGCGCATCCATCCCGTTAGAAATAGGACGCGGACAGTATACGAATACTGCCGTACCCCACTCGAGTATGTTGAATAAAAAAAACCATGAACTCCCTGTACGTCATGCGTCCGCGATTTCTAACGGGATCCATTCCACACATTCTAGCAACGCTTCGCACAATATATTTGGTGGATAACGCTCTGGTGGTAAACTATGAGCATATGAAGCACATGAAACTCGTACTCGGCATTATTATCTTAGTAGCAGTTGCACTGTTAGCGTGGTTCTTCCTTTCAAAGGAACCTGTGCCGACCGACGTTTCAGAAGAAATGGCGACAACGACAGAAGACGGGGCTCCCGTAACGTCACACCCTCAGGTTCCTAGTACGCCAACAACTCCTGCTCCCGTTCCTGCAGACGGTAGTAGCACCGTCCTTGGCACCTCAAGGGATGGTGTAGCTATCACCGCATACCACTATGGGGAAGGAGAGCGCGAAGTGCTCGTTATTGGCGGTATACACGGCGGATACTCTGCAAACACCGTTCTCACCGCACGAAGCATGATGAGCTGGCTCGATGCTTCTCCTGACGCCATCCCAGATAACGTGCGTGTGACCGTGGTCCCTCTTATGAACCCAGACGGCTTGAAGAAGGTGGTAGGGACCACTGGCACATTTACGAGTGCAGATATCCCGACTGGTAACCGCTCAGAAGGACGCTTTAACGCAAATGGGGTAGACCTCAACCGCAACTTCGCTTGTGAGTGGAGTGCAACGGGTATGTGGCAAAACCGCCAAGTGTCAGGAGGCGATGAGCCATTCTCAGAGCCCGAGAGTGCTGCGCTTCAAAACTACATTGAACGGGTGAAGCCACAGGCAGTTGTTATCTACTACAGCGCTGCAGGGGAAGTATTCGGGTCTCTCTGTGGAGGTATGCCGGTCTTGAAGCAAACGCGTGACATGACAAACGAGTACGCAAAAGCAGCAGGATATACCCCGTACGACAAGTTCGCGTATTACGAAATCAATGGCGACATGGCCAATTGGGTTGCATCTCTCGGAGTGCCTGCGATTAGTGTGCTCCTCACCAACCATACCGACCCTGAATGGACGAAAAACCAGCGTGGCATGGAGTCAGTAATGACCTACGTCTCTCGCGATATAAATCCTCAACCGTAAAGAATGTTTCCGAAATCTCCTCTGGTACGGATTGTCGGACTCGTCATCGCGCTCACCGCCCTTTTGGTGGGCGTTGGTGTTTTCTTCTTACGTGGAGCAACTCCAGAAACGCCCGAACTGCCTGCACCCGAACTGGAAGAAGAAACCGCAGGTGTCGTTATTGGTAATTCAGTAGAGGGAAGACCTATAACAGCACATACATACGGCACTGGCGATACAACACTCGTGTTTGTGGGTGGCATACATGGCGGATACGAGTGGAACAGTGTCCTCCTTGCATACGAGCTCATGGACTACCTAGAAGAAGACTCTTCTCGGATTCCCGCTAACCTCTCTGTAGTTGTGATTCCAGACGCTAATCCGGACGGTACATACCGCGTCATAGGAAAAGAGGGGAGGTTTACTGTTACGGATGTGCCGGCAGGAGACCATTCTTCTGGAAGGTTCAACGCAAACGGTGTAGACCTCAACAGAAACTTCGCATGCAAATGGCAGGCGGAGGCTACTTGGAGAGGAAACAAAGTCTCTGCGGGTACCAATACCTTCTCTGAACCAGAGGCACAAGCGCTCCGCGACTTCTTTATCAAAGAAAAACCCGTTGCCTCTGTGTTCTTCCATAGCCAAGCAAACGCAGTCTATGCTTCAGAATGTGAAGCGGGAATCCTACCAGAGACTCTGTCTGTGATGAGTACGTACGCAAACGCAGCAGGCTATAACGCTGTTTCAAGCTTTACCGCGTACCCAGTTACCGGAGATATAGAAGGATGGCTTGCTTCTATCGGCATACCTGCGGTCACCGTGGAGCTCTCTTCCCACACCGCTATTGAGTGGGAGCGAAACTTACGGGGCATTACGGCACTATTTACCCTCTATAGTAAGAAACTTGCTCCTACGCCTTAAAAGAACTAGGATGAGGCGGGGGAGTTGTAATGAGGCTGAAAATGAACGCTGAGCTACCCGCGAGGTTCCAGCTTCTGCTCATCAACCGTGTACGAGAAACTTCCTACCCCGGAACGTTTTTCGCGAGCGATGCTGATGCTGGCACTGCCTGCGCCGAACGAAATGCGAGCCGTCCGCGACGAGACGATGTGGATCGGTATGTGGTCTTTGACCACATGACCGGACAAACGCTCTATTTCGTGTAAAGCCAAAGCCCTGCGATAAACCTCCACGGAGGGGACTCGCAGGGCTTTTGACTACAAAACACTTGCGCTTTTTTGCAAGGTGTGGTACTATGCGGGAACCATGCTAACAAAGCGCGTAAAAACGTCCGTAATCAAAGATTCGGCACGCCACGACACGGACACCGGTTCTCCGGATGTTCAGGTTGCTATGCTCACTCGCCGTATCGACGAGTTGACCAAGCACCTCAAGAAAAACCACAAAGATAACCACTCTCGCCGTGGTCTCCTTCAGATGGTGGCTGACCGCCGTGCACACCTGCGCTATTTGGAAAAGAACGACAAGCGTCGCTACAACGCAATCACCAAGAAACTCGGTTTGAAGAAATAACCGGTTCTCTCGTTTTCGTACAACCCTTCCACCCTTTGTGGAGAAAGAGTAGCGCTTTGTTAGACAGTGGTAAGCTTGGAGAAGGGAAGCTTTCTTCCTGCTTTTAATACGTGTAATCAATTTTTATATGCCTGTAATTAAGCATCGTGCTCAGCGTGTGGGCATTTTCATAGACACGCAAAACCTGTATCACAGTGCAAAACATCTCTACAAAGCTCGCGTCAATTTCGCAAATGTTCTAGCGGAAGCCGTGGGCGACCGCGTGCTTGTGCGCGCTATCGCATACGTCATTAAGACTGAAGCCGGAGATGAAACAAACTTCTTTGAGGCACTGACGAAAATCGGCATTGAGACGAAAGTGAAAGACCTCCAAGTTTTTGCTGATGGCGCCAAAAAAGCAGACTGGGATGTGGGACTTGCTATAGACGCCGTAAAGCTTGCACCAAAACTAGACACCATCATTCTTGCAACAGGGGACGGTGACTTCGTACCCCTCATTGAGTACCTCGATATGAACGAAGGATGTCAGGTAGAAGTAATTTCTTTTGGAAAATCTTCTTCCTCTAAACTGAAAGAAGCGGCACACGCCTTCACTGACATGTGTGATGACCCGAAGCGCTTCACTATTTCCCCGCGCCTCGGTACACGCGGACAGTAAAACGCACAGGTATACACGCCACGCTCTTTGAGCGTGGCGTGTATACTTTTTAGAGTGGCTACTGAACCGGCAAAAAATCCTGCACCTCCTGTCGTAGCAGATCCTCCGAAGGATCCGGCACCGCATATACGCACATTTGCGAAAGACATGGCGCGTCTTGGTAAAACTCCGCCACCTATGGCAGTAGCTCCAGCACCAAAGAAAAAGAAGGAGAAAGAAAAGAAAAAAGAAGCACCCAAAAAAACTCCACTCCCTGAACCTGAGCCACCATCCCTATTCCCGAAAGCGCCTTCTACGGATGAAACAAAAGAGGAGGTACTCGCACGACTCAAAGCAAAAGCAGCAAAATATACGGCCCCTAAAAAAGAGGAGGTGTCCAAGGTAGAGAAACCTGAAGAAATAAAGCCTGTAGAGAAAAAAGTGCCTGCACCGCCCCCTCCAGAAAAAAGAGAAGTGCCTCGCCCGGCAACTCCGCCTACACCGCCCCCTGCAAAATCTAAGGCACCAGCAGTGCCTGACCGCATTCACACGTATAAAAGCGACTTTTCCGATCACATAGACGCAAATCAGGCCTCTACTTTTTCCGTAGTCGCTGCAGAAGCAGATGCCGGTCGTCTAGACACGGTACGCTTTGTAGATAAAAAGCCTTTTCCGTTTGCGGTTATGTTTGGTGCGCTGTTTGTAATTGCTGGGGTTGGCGTACTGTTTGCGGCACTTTCTTTGCGCCCACTTCCTGTAACAATCCCCGAAGAAGTCTCTGTGCCGTCACTCGTACGTGCGCAAGAATATCGTGAAATAAGTGGAGAGGGCAGTATGCTCCAAGACGCACTTGCAGGACTTACAGAACTTCCGCTTGCAGAAGGCACACTCGCGGTCGCATACAAAACTCGCGCAAGCTCAACACCAGAAGGTCTCACCGTTTTTGTCCCTATCTCGGGCGGGGAGTTAGTAGATGCACTCGCGCTTCCAGCACCCGACATACTGCTTCGCAGTCTTCTTCCTGAATCAACCGTCGGCGTGATGCGTATACAGGGAGAAACAGCGCCGTTCTTTTTACTGCGTACGGCTTCATATGAACGTTCCTTCGCTGGCATGCTCGCTTGGGAAGCACGTATCGCAACCGACCTTTCCATGTGGTACGCGCCTCTCCCTCCCACACCAGAACCAACAGGAACCTCTACCCTACCAACCGTAGTACGAACACCTGCATCACAAGGATTCCGCGATATTGTGATAGAAGCACGTGACGCTCGCGTACTTCGTGACCAAGAGGGTCGCGCCATTTTGGTATACGGGTACCACGATAAAGAGACGCTTATTATCGCGCGAAACGAAGCTTCGTTTGCAGAACTTGTCCGCCGACTCCTTCTTACTCGCTCAAATTAGAGTGTGCTACAGTGCCGACATGGACACACATGCATATAAAGCACGCCTAGAGGAAGAGAAAGCAAAGTTGGAAATGGAGCTTGCGACCGTAGCTCGCAAAAACCCAAGCAATCCTCGGGATTGGGAAGCGATTCCTCAGGAAGTGGGGCAGGAGCCAGACACAAACGACGCTGCTGACCTTCAGGAAGGGTACGGAGAAAACGCTGCCATACTCGCAGAACTTGAACCACGCTACGAAGGCGTGCTTGCAGCGCTTGCGCGAATTGATGCGGGAACATACGGTACCTGCCTTGTGTCCGGAGAGCCTATAGAAGAAGCCCGCCTCAATGCCGACCCTGCAGCCACGACCTGCATGACCCATATGGCAGGGGCCTAGTATTTGCTACACTGGAGGCACGTAACCTATTCACCATGACCAACGGATTTTCTATCAAAGAGAGTGTGAGCTTCGGGTGGACCACCTTCAAAGCACACTGGGTACTTTTCCTTAAAGTTTCACTTGCGTATCTAGCAGTACAGTTTGTGCTTGGTATGGTGCAGTCGATGCTTCCTCCGTTCTTTGCACCACTTCTTGGAGTTGTCGTAGGTACATTTCTTAGCGTAGGTATCATCGCGTTTTACCTCAAAGCGCATGACGCACCAGGCTCAGCAAGTATTCGCGATATGTGGAGACCAGAACCATTTTGGCGCTACCTTGTCACCTCCATCATCATGGGCATCCTTATTATCATTGGATTCTTCTTGCTCATTGTTCCAGGCATCATTCTTGCCCTTGCATGGAGCTTCGCGCTCTACCTCACGATAGAGAAGAAGATGTGGGTTAAGGAAGCACTTCTTGAGAGTGCCCGTCTCACGCGTGGAAACCGTTTGAAACTTCTCATTTTGGGTCTTGCTCTTATGGTCCTCAATGTTGTGGGTATGATTCCACTCTTCCTCGGCCTCTTCGTGACCGTTCCCGTTTCTCTCCTTGCAAGCGTGCATGTATACAGAACACTCAGTAATGCATCTCACACTCCTTCAGCGGAGCCCGTAGCAGAGAAGGTAGAAGAAGCTCCGGCACCAGCACCAGTTGCGTAGTATCCCCGTGGGAGAGATTTCGCAAACCAAAAAAGAAACGAGTGGTTACGCGGCGCTTTTTGCTGCACAACCACTGGGAAGTAATGCTTCACTCGTGACGATTGAAGCGGATATTACGCGCGGGTTACATTCTTTCTCTATCGTTGGTCTCCCAGATAAAGCAGTAGAAGAAGCGCGTGACCGCATCTCCGCTGCGATACGTCACGCGGGATTTGCATCTCCGAAATCAAGCAACAAACGTATTGTACTTTCACTTTCTCCTGCCGACTTGAAAAAAGAAGGTTCACACTACGACCTACCGCTAGCTCTTTGTTATCTTTCCGCAACAGGGGACATTGAACTTCCTAAGGAACAAGCGCTCTACGCGGGAGAGCTGGCGCTTGATGGTACGTTGCGCAGTGTACGAGGCATTCTTGCGCAAGTGGTCACGGCGAAGAAAGCAGGAATTAAAACTGTGTTTGTACCCAAAGAGAATGCTAAAGAAGCGTCCCTCGCTGACGGAATAGCTGTATTCGCACCGACATCTTTAAAAGAAGTTGTTGATCACTTGAGTGGAGAGACTGTACTTCCTCCATACGTCGGAGAGGAAAGAAACGTGGTACGTCCTCCTTCCGTGGACTTACGAGATATCAAAGGGCAGGAGAGTGCGAAACGCGCACTTGAGATAGCGGCAGCTGGCAGACACAATCTTGTACTGTATGGACCTCCTGGCACAGGAAAGACAATGCTTGCACGCGCACTCTCAGGAATTCTTCCACCGCTTTCAAACGATGAACTGATAGAAGTGACTGCTATTCACTCGACCGCAGGAGAACTTCGCGATGGTGCGGTTTACTACCCGCCATTTCGAGCCCCACATCACACTATTTCACACACGGCGATGGTCGGCGGGGGAGCGGTACCCCGTCCGGGTGAAGTGACGCTCGCACACAAAGGTGTACTTTTTCTTGATGAGTTTGCAGAATTTGACGCGCGCGCACTTGAAGCGCTTCGCCAACCACTTGAAGATCGCGTAGTAACTGTTTCTCGCGCACGCGCGACAATGACATTTCCTGCAGATTGTATGATTGTTGCTGCTATGAACCCTGCAGATACGCTTACAGCGGATGCAGAAGTTGCGGTGCGCCAAGCACTGAAACAAGCACGAAAGATTTCTCGCCCGATTGCAGACCGTCTAGATCTTTGGGTAGAAGTGCCTCACGTCTCTCACGAAACACTCACGAGTCTCTCGAGTGCAGAGTCTTCGGAAGAAGTACGAGCGCGAGTGATTGATGCTCGCACGCGCATGCATACACGGGCCACAGGTAGTGGTGTAAACGCACGACTTACCTCGCGCGAGCTTGATTCTCATACAGGTTTCTCAGAAGAAGGGAAGCGCGTACTACTTGAATCCGCAAAGAAGTTGAATCTTTCTCCACGCGCGTTCCACCGTGTTATGCGTGTTGCGCGTACTATTGCCGACCTTGCAGGAAGCGAAACGGTAGAAGCACCTCACATGCTTGAAGCACTCCAATACCGTCCTCGCGGACTCTTTGGATTTGAGTAGTGACCTCTGGAAAAAGTTGACCACGAGCTTCTCTAAGCCCCCACATCTCTTTCTGGTCGCATTTTCATTTCTGCCTTATTTTCTCACGGCCGTGAGAAAATAAGGCAACACGGTAAGAGGTGGCAGTGGCATTCAAACTATATGAAGAAACGACTATTGTGCGAGAGGGTTTTTCGCACCACGAACTTCAAAGTGAAGGTGGAAGCCCGTTGAACGGCCGGTATTACCCACACCACCAATGTGCTGGCCCTGACTTACCACAGAACCTACGGAGACTGATACTGAGGAGAGGTGAGCGTAGAGCGTTTGCGTACCATTGTCATGGCTAATTACGATGTAGTTTCCGTATCCGCCGTTATATCCGCCGTTATTTTTTGCCACAATCACCGTTCCTCCTGCAGATGCATACACCGGAGTGCCAGACGGCGCACCAACATCTATACCGTTATGCCCATGGATTCCCTGGGTCACGCGTCCTGAGCGCATTGGACTTTCAAAGTATCCAGTGAGAGCAGGGAGGGCCGTAGTTACTGCTTTGACTGCACCAGAGGAGGTGACAACTTTTGTCGGAGCAGGAGTGAGGTTTCCTCCTGGAACCATGACGATGTCACCTTTCTTAAGAAGAGTATCAAGAGAGAGGCCGTTATAGAGCGCGATTTCCTCTGCGTCTGCGTCATAGAGCTCTGCCACGTCTTTAACGGTACCGCCGTTCTTCACTTCATGGCGCACGCCAGAAACAGGGAGGATGAGGAGGGTATCGCCAGGCTGTATAAGAGACACGTCGGTAATGTCGTTTGCCCACTTTATGGTATTTACGGAAACGCCGTGCATGTCGGCAATGATGGATAGAGAGTCTCCTTCGCGAACGGTATAGAGGGAAATGGTGTCAGAAACCGGTCCACCCACGGCAAGCTTCTCAGGCATACTGCCCTCTGGTCCAATAGATGGAACAAGAGCACCTTCTGAAACGCCTATTTCAAAGGTATTGGTAGTAGCACTGTTTCCTGGGGCAGTGAGCACCGCTACCTTAGATGGATTATGCAAAATGACCTCGCTCTCTAAATCTGCTGCTTCGGTGCGAGAAAAAAGCCCCCAAAGTGCTTCAGCCTGTCGAGGAAGTGCCCACGCAAGAGCAAATACAAAAGCTCCGCCCGCAAGGACGAAAAAAGCCTTATATGCGTTCCCGGTGCGTTCCGATTCTAGGATGCGGGAAGGTCTTTTAGAGGAAAGTATACAAAGGAAAGGGTGATTCTGTGCGAGCTTCCGTTTACAAAAATGGCTTACCTACGCCATTTCTTGAGTGCTTCCAAAACGTCCGACCTGGCGATTATACCTGGGTAAAAAGTCCGGTCAATGGAGTAAAAAAGGGGGTGTGGAGAGTCAAAAAACACCATTTCTGGACTAAAAGTTATCCAAAAGTATGGGGACAAGAGTCTTCACTGGTATATTTCATTGGTGAATTACCTTGATGGACTCAACGAAAGGCAAAAAGAGGCAGTTCTTGCCACCGAAGGGCCCGTTTCCGTACTTGCAGGAGCGGGTTCTGGGAAAACGCGTGTACTCACGACCCGCATCTACCACCTCATCCGTCAGGGCGTAGCGCCAGAGTCCATTCTGGCGGTGACATTTACAAACAAGGCGGCTCGCGAAATGCGCGAACGACTCGGCGCACGACTCGGGCAGGAAATTACCTCCTGGAAACGAGGAAGCCTCCCGTTCGTTTCTACTTTTCATGGTCTTGGTCGCGAGCTCCTTGAAAACTATGGTGCACCGCTTGGCATAGCGCGAAACTTCACCATCTTTGACCGAGACGACTCCACTCGCGCCATAAAAGAAGCACTGAAATCGCTTGGAGTGGACCCGAAAGAGGTTGAGCCTCGTAGTATTTTGAATCGCATTAGTAAAGCAAAAAACGATGGGCAAAGCCGTTCTGCTTTTCACGAGAAATACGCAGGGGGTGCGTTTCATGCTCGTGTCACAAGCGACGCATGGCGCATGTATGAAGAAGCGCTCCAAAAAGAAAAGGCACTTGATTTTGATGACCTCCTTACACTTCCCGTAAAACTTTTGAACGAACATGCAGATGTTAGGGAGCAGGTGCAAAAACGTTTTGCATACATTCATATAGACGAATTCCAAGACACAAACGAAGTACAGGGACAACTTGTTTCTCTTCTTTCAGGACTCAAAAAAAATGTCATGGTCGTGGGAGATGTGGACCAGTGTATCTATACGTGGCGAGGCGCAACCATAGAAAATATTCTCCAGTTTGAAGAACAGTATCCGAATGCAAAAACTATTATTCTTGAACACAACTACCGTTCTTCAAAAACTATTGTGGATGCGGCAAATCAGATTATTGAAAAAAACAGAAACAAAAAAGAGAAACGTTCAGTTACGGACAATGGGGCAGGGGAACCCATTTCTCTCATGATTGCAGAAACCGCAGAAGGAGAAGCGCGGTGGATAGCACAAAAAGCTCGCTCGCTCATGCAGGAAGGAGTGCCGGCAACAGAAATTGCGGTGCTGTTTAGAACAAACGTGCAGTCACGCGCACTTGAAGACGCGTTTCTTTCAGACGGAATTCCATACCGCCTGCTTGGCACCCGTTTTTATGACCGCAAAGAAGTGAAAGATGTGCTCGCGTGGATACGCCTTGCGCTTGACCCGTCGCGCGAAGCAGACCGCATGCGCGCCGTACAATTTCCCACACGCGGTATTGGAAAAGTGCTCTTAGGAAAACTGGTGGCCGGCAAACGCGACGAGCTCAAGCCATCAGAGAAAGCAAAGGTGGAAGCTTTTGAACGCATCGTGCATACGCTCCACACTGCATCTGAAAGCGCACTTCCTTCGGCTTTCGTTCGCCAAGTTATTACTGAAAGCGGTATAGAGCACGCACTTGCTGAGGGGACAGAGGAGGACCAGGAACGTCTGTTGAACGCGCAAGAACTTGCTACGCTCGCAAGCCGTCATGACGAAACACCAGGCAGAGATGGTATCTCAGCGTTTCTTGCGGATGTAGCACTTGCGGGTGACCAAGACGAAATGGACCGCCCGCAAGAATCACAAAAAGAGGGCGTCACACTTATGACAGTGCACGCAGCAAAGGGACTTGAGTTTGACCACGTCTTTATTTCCGGCCTTGAAGCAGGACTGTTTCCTCACGAAGGACATGACGAGGAGGAGCGGGACGAGGAAGAAGAACGACGTCTTTTCTATGTAGCAGTCACCCGCGCACGAAAAAAACTCTACCTAACGCTCGCACACATCCGCCGTATTTATGGTACTGACTACCTGCAAGAGCCCTCGGACTTTATTCGGGATATCGACGAATCTCTGATTACGTACGAACGTCCGCGCGGTCTTTTAGAGGACATAATAGAGGCATAATATCTGCATGAGATTCCTCTCGCGCATATTAAAGACGGGACCTGCACTTATCTTGCTAACATTCGTCCTCGCGATACTTGCATCTCTCCCATCTTCTTTTGGTTTTCCGCGCGACACCATAGCAGGTGTCTCTATGCTCTCTGCAAGCGCTGTGCTTTTCTTTTTTCTGGTACCCGCTTTTATAGTGCGCGTCATATATAAAGAATCGCTCACTACCTATGGATATAATCTTCCGCCGTTTACCAAGAAAACAGGGTTTAGGGTTCTTCTTGCGTTTCTACTCCTCCTCGTTCCGCTCCTATTTCTCATACAGAATACTGAATTTCAATCTTTTTACGCGCTTGGTGACATTGCACCACTAACTGTCGTTCTTTTCCTTGGGCCGGTAGCGTTGCTTTACTATTTGGCAGAGGAGTTTCTATTTCGTGGCTTTCTCCTGTCTTCGTTGTTCGCGCGTTTTGGCTTCATTTCTTTTCCCATTCTTGCTGGACTCTTTGGCGTGCTTCATGCGGGGAAACCTTTTCTTGAAATGTTCTACGCTGTATACGCCACACTCATACTCTCTTGGCTTGCATATGTAACACGCTCATTTCTCCCTGCAGCACTCTTGCACTGGCTCATTGCACTCATATTTACTCTCACGGTCTCGGTGTTATTTCCAACAACAGCTGGTTCTTTGCGACTCTAGAAAAAGGCGTTACGCTCACCCTATATGCATCCCAAGGCAAAAAAATCTCTTGGCCAAAACTTTCTCATGCACCAACAAACTGCAGAGAGAATTGCAGACGTTGCAGACATAGTAGGGAAGACCGTCCTTGAAGTGGGTCCAGGTACTGGCATGCTGACACGCGCGCTCCTTGCGCGTGCCGAACGCGTGATTGCGGTTGAGGCAGACGATGAGCTCATTCCGCACCTTGAAGAAACCTTCCACTACGAAATCCAGGCAGGGAAACTTCAACTCGTGCATGCAGACATCCGTACCTATAATCCTGAACGTATCGGTGTGCCGTATGTGCTCGTAGCAAATATTCCATACTATTTGACCGGCGAGCTGTTCCGAAAATTTCTCACCGCCTCTTTCAAACCAAGCTCACTTACATTCCTCGTGCAGAAAGAAGTTGCGGAACGGATTGCACGCACCAAAAAACACAGTCTTCTTTCGCTTTCAGTCTATGCGTATGGCGTACCCCACTACCGCTTCACCGTTCCGCGCGGTGCTTTTATCCCTGCTCCAAACGTAGATTCTGCCGTGCTCTCTATTACTGACATACAACAACACGCATTTGCATCTCCCAAAGAAGAAGAGCGTTTCTTTGAAATTGCGCACGCAGGGTTTGCACACAAACGGAAACAGCTCGCAAAGAACCTTGCGCATATTGCTCCTGCCAAAACACTCATGGAAGCTTTTAAAGAAGCAGGCATTCCCGAAAAAGTACGCGCAGAGGACCTTTCGCTCACTGAATGGAAGACACTGACCAAAATGCTCACATAAAAGAGTGTCTATGCACATATAAATAAAGGAATGCGCACTGCGCCCAGACACCTGCGTGCTAGTATTTTTCTAAGAACTATGCACGTTTCTACCCGTACGAAGAGCATTGTGGCCGCGCTTCTCTTAGGAGGGGTGATGGTGGCTGGTGCATTCTGGCTTTCAAGTCCTTCTGTACGGACTGCGCAAGCACTTTCAACTGAGGACATTCTCCGTGCCTATGCGATGAAAGACACAGACGCTGACGGTCTCCCGGATTGGCAAGAAGCACTCTATGGCACAGACCCGAGAAACCCGCGTTCAGTAGACCCGAACATGACGGATGCTGAAGCAGTGGCTTCCGGCAAGGTGACCCCTACTTTTACGAGTGAAGAAACGCCCGAACGAAGTATAGAAGTGCCTGGCATAGACGCCGGACCAGAAACCCTCACTGACCGTTTTGGAAAAAAGTTCCTAGAAAATTATCTACGCCTTAACGAGGGCATGCCTCTTTCCCCTGAAGACATGACTGCATTTATAGCGTCTGCTTCAAAAGAGCTAGCAGAAGAGCGAGGTGCGCGCTTCACACTTTCTGACCTTACGGTGGTAGGGGGAGGAGAGGACGCACTGTTTACGTACGTCACGACCATGGACCGCGTACTTACGGAACATAGTGCTTCCCACGACGAAAAGAATGTCTACGACTACTTTGGTGAATATGTAATGGGCATAGAAACGGAACACTCCATGGCACGCATTAGAGAGCTTGCGCAAGCGTATGCAGAGTCCGCAGAGGCCATTATGCAAATCTCTGTGCCTTCTACGGTTTCTGGACCTCACTTGGATTTCGCAAACGCATATGCAGGCGTTGGTGCGGTAGTAGAAGACATGGCGTCCATGCCAGAAGACCCGCTTCGTGGCCTCCTTGGTCTTCTTTCGTACCTTGATGCGTGGTCTGCATATTCTGATGCGCTTTCAAAGCTAGGGCAGACCCTTGATACGCACATAAACTAATATGAAGCGCTCACCTCTATCAACTCTTGTCCGCTCCATAACCTCAGGTGTGTTTGTGGTTTTCTTCGCGGTTTCTCTTTTTAGTGCCATCCCTCAGAGAGCACATGCGTTTCTTGGCGCGGCCGACATTGTCTTTGACCCCGCAGCATTTGCTCAAATGATTTCTGACTGGGGCATACAGGGAGTACAGACCGCTCTTGATAATCAGGTTGTCGTAAAAGAGTACGTTTTTGACAGCCTTGCAAAGTTTGCCGTTGATATGGCACTTCAAACTATGGTGCAAAGTATGGCGAACTGGGCCTCAAATGGTTTTCAAGGTTCTCCTGCTTTTGAAACAGACCTTGAGCGAAGTTTCCTTCGGATGGGGGATACTATTGCCAATAGTTTCACGTATCAACTACGTACTAACTTGGCGCTCCAGACACCGTTTAGTAGCCGTGTGGCTCAGGCAGTACAAGACAACTACTACCGAGCTACGGGACCACAAGCGTATGCAAATCGTTCAAAATACACTCTTTCCGAAGTATGTCCTGACCACGAAGCGTTCCTTCAAGGAGACTTTAGCGCGTGTGGTGTTTCTGGCTGGCTTGCTGCATGGCAAAGTCCTGGAAACAATCCATTGGGAGCTCAGTACCTTGCGGAAGACCAGCTCGCACAGGCAGTGTCTCAGGCGGCAAATGAGCATGTGCAACAGTTGAATTGGGGCCAAGGCTTCCTTTCGTGGAAAGGGGACTGCACAAACTATGCTGACGCTACTGCCTTTAATCAGGACCCGAGTGTTGCACTTCACGACCAAGATGACTGTCTTTCATACGCCATCGAAACACCAGGGTCTGTGGTAGCGCAGACGGTAAATAAGTATGCTGTTGATGTCGGCGTAGACCTTGCAGTAAACGCAGATGAAATGAACGAAGTGATTGTTGGATTTTTTGGTCAGCTTCTCACTGACACGCTATTTGGGGGAGACAGTGGGGGACTTGCCGGTGCTGCGCGCTATGAACGCCCGCAGGCACAACCACCGACGACCGCCGTGGCAAACGCGCTCTCCACAAGTTTTGAAAGTCAACGACCTCAGCTTGCACAGTACCGCCGTGACTGGACCATAATCCGCACTGCAGCTGTGGCGGCACGAGATAATTTGGCAGACTGCCGTGGTATGCCTGACGCGGAAGCAGGAAGACGGGAAGCAGAAAACTTGATTGCCCGTGCAGATGCAGAAATTGAACGGGTAAATCTATCCATTTCAAAATACGCAGAATTTGAACAACGAGTAGAACTCTCTCAAGAGGGAGGCGAGAGTTTTGAAGCAATCGTCGCTGAGTACGAAACGTTCCGCACAAGCGGTGTAGTACCAAGTATTACTGAGTTCCGTGAAGCGAGCGAACACGCAAGTGGTGACCAAACTTCCACAGGGGAAGAGTCGTATGTAGCAAAAATGGAGCGGTACGCTGCTTCTTGTCGCATCAATGAACTTTTTAACACCCTTTAAAGCTATGCAGTGCTTCCGTCTGACGGTGTTGGGAATTGGTCTTCTCGTGCTCGGTGCTGTCTTTACGTCTCTGCCATTGGGAGGTGAGGTGTCTACGACCCATGCACAGGAAGCAACTGTCCCTCCTGAAGGGGGGACACCTGCGGAAAGTACCACTGCTTCTAACGGCTCCTCATTTTCTGAAGGAAAAAATAAAAACATTTGGGATTCTACCTGGGGATGTATCACCAACCCTGGCCAATGTGCCGCAGACACAGCGTTGGTGCCCCTTGGAGTCATCACATACGTGTTCTTGGCTCTTGCCAACGTACTGCTTAGTATTGCGGCGGCCGCATTTGAATTTGCTATCAGCACTTTTGTCTTTAAGTTTGCCGTCTACTTTGGCAATTCGGCTGGACTTCTCGTGGGGTGGGCGATGATGCGTGATATAGGCAATATCCTGTTGGTATTTGGCTTTGTGGCAATTGGTATCCAGACCATACTGAATGTGGGGCACTACAGTGTGGGGAAGACTCTTCCGCGCCTTGTTATTTTTGCCGTACTTCTTAACTTCAGCCTTTTTGCTGCAGAAGCAATTATTGATGCTACAAACGCGGTAGCCTCTACTATTTTTGAACAAGCATACGAGTGCGGTGCGGTGGGTGAGGACTGTACTTCAGGCGCTATCACAAACAAAGTAATGGCCCTCACCGGCATTTCCTCTCTCGTGGACCCCATTGGTAGTGTTGCGACTTTTTTCGGAAACGGCGAGAAACTTCAGCGCATTATAGCGGCAACACTCGGCACACTCTTTGTCACCGTTACCACCATAGTCTTTGCGATGGGTGCCCTGATGCTCCTCTCGCGTGCCATCGTTCTCGCATTTCTTATGATCACCGCGCCGATAGGCTTTGCGGGGATGGTCATACCCCAGCTCAACAAAGTGGCGAATGAATGGTGGAAAACACTCATAAACAACGCACTCTTCGCGCCAACCCTGCTTCTCCTTATTTTTGTAAGCCTTAAGGTGGCCGAAGGAGTAGCAATCGCACTTTCTGTAAATGGAAAAGCGCCGAATATTTTTGATGCACTGTTTCAATCAACTCTAAATAAAGATTTCGGAGGTCTTTTGATATACCTCTTAACTGTTGGTTTTCTTTTTGGTTCGCTTCTCGCAGCAAAACAGTTTGGCATTATTGGCTCTGACTGGGCAGTAAGTACAGCAGGGAAGACCATCGGATTTAGCACTGCGGGCCTTTTTGCTCGTGCTGGTCGTTACACACTGGGTAGACCCTTAAACCGCATGGCAACCGTGGTGCGTTCACGTTATGGGAATACTCTTGCTGGAGACTTAGTAGCAAAAGGTCTCGACCTTGGCGCGAAGCGCACCTTTGATATTCGTGGAGCTAAGGGCAACATTAAGGTTGCGGGCGTATCTCTTGGTAAGGTTGGAGACTTTAGTAAGGATGGTCGTCCGGGTGAACTGAAGAAGATTGCTGAACGTGCAAGTAAGGACGCAGAGGAGGTCAAGAAAGCTCGAGATACGCGCGATAATCCTCTTAAGCAACAAATTGCTGCCGCTGAAAAAGCAAAAGAACTGGAAGAGGCAAAAGCATTTAACCTCAATACGGCAGCGTCTGATGCAGCCGCGCGCGGGGAAACCGATTTGGAATCTAAACTAAAGGCACAGGCTGCAACCCATACCGCAAGAGCAACAGAAATTGAAAAAGAGAAAGAAGATCTTAAAGAAAAACTTAAGGAACGCCAACTTAACCGCCTTAGTGCTGATGACCAAATTCTTCAGAAATACAAAGGTCAGGGAGGAAAGGCGGCCACAGAAGATCTTGCACAAAGTGAGGCACTTGCAAAAAATACTGCACAAATGGCGGAAGCAACGACACAAATTGGCAAACTTACTGAAAGTATTGAGAAAATGCAGACTGATCTTTCGACTGGTCGAGTACGAGATGAAGCAGCAACTCGTGCAAATATTGCCGCTGCAATGAAACAGCTTGATGCTGCACAAGCCCAGAAAGAGGCAGCTGAAGCAGAGCGGGCAACACTAGAAGCTGACTTCAACAAAAGAGAGAAGCAACGAAATAAAGATAGGGCTTCCGAGATGAAGAGTGGGGCAGCTATGCTTAAATCTGATTACGCCCTTGATCAAGCGGCTGCACGTTTTGAAAAAGTTGCTCGTATGCTTGAAGGAGCAAGAATTGGTCCTATCTCAGCTCCACTTAATGCCACAGCTTTCCGTACGATGGCTAAAGGCATTAGAAAGAAAGCAGGAATGTCCGAAGAAGAAGAGTTGGCGCACAAACTTGAGCATCTCCTTCATAAAAAAGGTGGGCATGACGACCACGCAGAAGAGCACCACGAGCCTGAGCCGAAAAAAGACTCTAGCGGTGGCGGAGGAGGTAGTCACACACCTGCTCACTAACGTATGGACACACTCACCACAGAAGAGAACCAGCTTCTCGCAACATTCCAGAATACTCCTCCTTTCATACAGGAGTTTATAGAGTCTGGAGAATTTTCTGCATTCACTGAAAAACTTTCCACGAAGTTTGGCTTCACTCCTGATATGCGAACTGATGTCTCAAATGAAATCCTCATGGTATTGCTGGGAGTGTCTTCTCCTAACGAACTTCCACAAAATCTGGCAACAGAAGCAGGGGTGGGGGAAATTCTTATTCCGGACATTATTGAAGAAGTGCGTAATGGTGTCTTTGAACCTCTTATTGCAAAGGGGGGAGGGGAGCCTGCACATGACTTGCCAGTAATCATTTCTACAGAAACTCCTCGCACGCCACCTCCGCCTCCGCCTGCATATGTGGCTACATCTACACCACCGGTACAGGTACCAGCACCCGCTTCTTCTCCTCTCGCTACCTTCCATGCAAACTTGCCCACAAATGCACCTTCAGAACATGCTCCGGCGCCCCCTACTCGACCTACGCCTGTTCCTGAAGTAAAAGCTATTTTCAGTGCACAGCCCACAAAACCCCTTGAAGAACCGCATGCACGCACGATGGCGGGAGATATAGAAGCTATGCAACACGGTGGTACGCCTGCACCTCAGCAAAGGGTACCCGTGCCAGAGCGGGAAAACCACCCTCAGTCACCCCCGCTTCCGCCCACTACCACTCAAAAACCTACTGCACAAGAACCATCTGCCTCGTCCTTACAGGCTGACCTAAAAAAGTACGGCATAGATCCGTATCGAGAGCCCATAGAGTAGTTTTTCCTGTTTGTCTTTGTATGGAGGGGGTATATCATGGATAGGTACATAATTTCTCATACTATGACCACTCCCGAAGGCCCGACACTAAGACATGCAGATAGGCCTTGGTTAAATGACAGAAAGTTTAAGAAGTACGTGGACGAGACGACTGCATCACTCTCGGAAGATGAGCGCGCGAGTGCTGATTATAGCGACGATGCTATGCGAGAAGAGTACGAACTCTTCAAAAAAACTGAATCCGTAGAATCTGGACTGAAGAAAATGTGGCCCGACCACATTCAAGAATCACTCGGCATAAAACTGGGGAAGGAGGGCACTGAAGTTATTCATGCATACCTGCGTAAGGAAATGCGAGAAAATCCTGATGCGATAGATGCGCTTGGAGAACAGCTTGAAACATTCCGTACTCAGCGCGAACGTATTCGTGAACTGGAATCACGTGTTGATACTGAAAGAGGGAAAGCGCCTGATCTTCAACTAGCTATACACCACGCTGAAACACAAAAAAGGCACTACGAGGCGCAGGTAAAAAAGGCCGGAATAATGAGCAGGTTGTTCGGCCCAAACCATCGTGCAAATGTAGAAGCCTTGAACAAGGCTCAGCGCGATAAGGTTGCGGCTGAAGCGCAGTTACGAACCGCTCAGGAGGCGGCTGACAATGCAACCAGTGAACTAGAAGAAGAGCGCGCAAAAGAGTCAGAAGCTCGGGATGAAATTACAAAAGGACTTCTTCAAGAAACCACCATTGCCAAGATGGTGCGAGAGAAAGTAGAAAAGAAGATGGAAAAAATGCTTACAGCAAAATCTCGTGGCTTTGGCTCCATCGAAAAAATGAGTGAACTAAATAAAAAATATGCTGAGTTTGCTGAGGCAGCAGAAAATGAAGACGACTTAGCTCCAGAAGAAGTGGCAGATAAACTAGACAATCTCGCAGAAAAACGTGCTCGCGAGGGCGTAAAAAAGGCCATTAACAACATCAAGGAGAGTACGCGCTTTTCTTCGTTTGTTAAAAACCTTAAAGAGTTCGTGATGATGAACCCTATTGGTTCAAAAGAACGCGAAGATGCGCAAGAATTTGTGCGCGAAGTCTTTGAAGAGCGAATGGAAGCGCTTGATGCAGAAGTTCGTGCAGGAAAGAAGGGTGCCCTAATGAAGCGTGCAATGCTTGAAGCGCTTGCTTCTGATGCTGAGGAGTATTTTGAAGAACTTAACGACGCCGGTACATAAAAACATCATCTATGGACACCACTGAAAAACTAAAGACACTCTTTGCCGAAGGAAAGGTTGATGAGGCTCGTAGTCTCATTAAAGAGATTGTAGATGCTCCACTATCTCCTGAAGAGGAGGGGGAGATGCTCGTTTCACTTGCAAAAGCATATCTTGAAGCAACAAATGCAGCTGACGCAGCGTATATTGAAGCATTGGAGAAGTTGGCAGAGAAACAAAAACAGTCCTAAAAACGAATTTCCCCGTATAGAAAGCGCTCCAATAACTTACTTGGGGCGTTTTCGCGTTATACTTTGATCAATGGATTATCAAGTTCCGCAGTTTATAGAAGTGGAAGATAAGATTTTTGGACCTTTCACACTCAAGCAATTCATTTACGTTGCGGGAGGTATTGGTCTCGTAGCTATTTTGATATTCACGATTCCGCTCATGTTTGCGATTCTTCTTTCCATTCCTGTCGTGGCGCTTTCTCTCGCACTTGCGTTCTACAAGGTGAACAACAAACCATTTGCTGAAATGCTTGAGGCTGGCTTTTCTTACTACGTCGGCAAACGCCTCTACCTATGGAAAAAAGAAAAGGGGGAGACACTTCCTGAAGCGGTAAAAGTGGTTCCTGAAAAGGAAGCTCCCGCACAAAAACTGGGGCTCTCAGAGAAAAAACTACAAGAGCTTGCGTGGTCGCTTGATGTGCGCGACACCGGTAAAGGCGAAGAACCTACCTAATACGTATGCAAGACGCTCGCTCATCACAATCGTTCGTGCCCGTAAAAGAAGTTAGAAATGGCGTTATTGTCCTCAAAAACGGTGGCTACCGAAGCGTGCTTATGTGTTCTTCTACAAACTTTGCTCTGAAGTCAGCCGACGAACAAAAAGCTATTATTGGTGGCTTCCAAACATTCCTCAATACGCTTGATTTCTCTGTGGAAGTGGTCATTCACTCGCGCAAAATGGATATTCGTCCGTACCTTGCAACTCTTGAGGAGCGTGAAGCTGCGCAGACCACGGATTTAATGCGCGTGCAGGTACGTGAATACGCACAATTCGTGCGAAACTTCATTGAGGGAGCAGATATTATGACGAAGCTCTTCTACGTGGTTGTCCCGTATGACGCTGCTCCGCTTGGGGGCGGGGGAGGACTTCCACTCTTTGGCGGGAAGAAGCAACCACAAGGGCAGGGAATGACACAAACATTTGACCAATACCGTGTTCAGCTTGAGCAACGTATGGCACTTGTTTCTTCTGGTCTCATGAACACCGGCATACGCGCCGTACCACTTGGTACAGAAGAACTTATTGAACTCTTATATCGCTCGTTCAACTTGGGAGAACTTGAGACACCTATCAAACTCACACAAAAATAGCGTATGGCTCTACTTGATTTCCTAAAACAGAAGAGAGATACCACTGCAAAAGGTGTTGTTCCTCCTGCGCCTTCCACGCCATCTGCACCACTTCCTCAGGAAATATATGCGGAAGCAACACTTTCACTCGCGGACACCATTGCGCCTCCTGCGCTCAAGGTAAACTCGCGCGACCTTGAGCTTGGTGAGAAGCTTGCGCGCACGTTCTACACCATCTCCTACCCACGCTACCTCTCAGAAAGTTGGTTTAGCCCTATCGTGAACATGCCCCGCGTCTTTGATGTTGGTATTTTCATACACCCGATAGATACCGGTATTGCACTTCGCAATTTCCAACGCAAGGTCGCAGAGGTGCAAAGCCAGATTATGGAGCGAGAGGAGAAGGGTCTTGTGCGTGACCCGATGCTTGATACTGCCTACCGCGACCTTGAGGACCTTCGTGACCAACTTCAGCAAGCACAGGAACGACTGTTTGACGTCGGGCTCTACATCACTATCTACGGTTCCACTAAAGAAGAGTTAGACAAGATAGAGGGGGATATTCGCGGGATTCTAGACTCGCGTCTTATCTATACCAAACCGGCACTTTACCAGCAGGAACAGGGCTTCCGCTCTACACTTCCTCTCGCACTTGATGAACTTGCGGTGAACTCAAAAATGAATTCTTCACCGCTTTCTTCTATCTTCCCATTTGTGTCTTTTGACCTCACAAGCGACCGAGGAATTCTCTTTGGTATCAACCGACACAACGCATCTCTTATTCTCTTTGACCGCTTTTCGCTTGAAAACTACAACTCCGTAGTGTTTGCAAAGTCCGGTTCCGGAAAGTCGTACGCAATCAAACTGGAAATTCTGCGCTCTCTTATGTTTGACACGGAAGTGATTGTGATTGACCCCGAACGCGAATACGAATACCTAGCACAAGCAACAGGGGGGCGCCTCTTTAATATTTCTCTTTCTTCCGAACACCACATCAATCCGTTTGACCTTCCCGCAGTGAAAGAAGACGAGGAACCGACAGATATTTTACGCAACAACATCATCAACTTGGTGGGACTCTTCCGCATTATGCTTGGCGGACTCACTCCTGAAGAGGATGCCATCATAGACCGCGCAGTTACAGAAACCTATGCCCTAAAAGACATCACGGGTGATGCAGACTTTACCGGCATGGAACCACCGCTCCTTTCCGACTTTGAGAATGTACTTTCCGGTATGGAAGGTTCTGCTTCTCTGGTGCAACGCCTCAGCAAATACACGAAGGGAACGTGGTCTGGCTTTATCAACCAGCCCACAAATGTAGACATCAACAAACAGTTCATTGTCTTTTCGGTGCGCGATATGGAAGACGACCTGAAACCGGTTGCCATGTATATCGTGACGCACTTCATCTGGAATGCGGTGCGCAAGAACATGAAGAAGCGCCTGCTTATTATTGACGAAGCATGGTGGATGATGAAGTCGGAAGATACTGCCTCTTTCCTCTACAGCCTCGCCAAGCGCGGACGTAAGTACTACTTGGGTGTTTCTACCATTACGCAAGACGTGGAAGACTTCTTGCGCTCCCCGTACGGAAAACCAATTCTCACGAACTCGTCTATCCAACTTCTCTTGAAGCAATCGCCAACTACGATAGATGTGCTCAAGGAAGTGTTTAGTCTGACGGACGAAGAAAAATACCTCTTGCTTGAGTCAGGAGTGGGGGAGGGTCTTTTCTTTGCAGGCCTCAAGCATGTCGCTATAAAAATCGTTGCATCCTATACTGAAGACCAGATTATTACCTCCGACCCGTCTCAACTTATGGCAATCAAGAGAGAAAAACAGCGTCTTGCGATGGAGAAAGAAGGGTAGCGTATGAGCGACTCTGCGCGACCAATGAGTAGAAGCGCACCACCTCAAACGACAAGCTTGTCAGGTGCTACGAACAACACGTTTGGAACCATCCTTTTCCCGCGGTGGCCTGTCCGTATGGGCAACGGCATGTTTGCGCTACTTATGGTGGTAGCCGGCATAGCAGATGCACTGCAAGCTGTATTTCTTTTCTTTAATGCAATTCCGATTATTGGAACAATGATTGCGCTTTTTGTTCCTTTTATGACAACGCTTTTTGCTTTTGCCATCATTCTGCCTGTGTTTTTTGCCTCTGGTATACAAGTCCTTTCGGGCAAAAAAGCCGTAGCAAACGGGAGCATGCTTGTAGGTAGTTTTGTGGTGGAGGCAGTTCCATTCCTTTCAACGCTACCCATGCTTAGTGCGTTTACCATTCGTCTATTCCTCAGTTCACGTATTGAGGACGCGGAGCGCGCATACAAAAAACAAGCAGAAGCAAAACGGGGAGCACAAGCGCTTGATGCACAATTTATTTCTAGACAGAGAGAACAGGAACAAGCGCTACAGGTAGCAGCTCTTTCTGAAAGAGAGGACTCTATATATGAAGAAGAGGTTGCCCAAGGAAGGGGAGAGGCGGGACCGGCACCAAATACGCTCGTTATCCCAAAAAAGAAACTTCCGACTCAAGCGTATCCAACAACACTTCCCATACCAAAAGCGGAGTCGACACCAAGTGCGCGTAGTGAAACTCCGTGGCACGGATAAATACCCACTCCATACAAACTACTTTGACTCTGCACGGTATACTAGAGTCATGCAAGGCACGGCTCTTTTTCTCATAGTGTTTGGCATTTTTTTTGCAATGCCTGCACACGCACAATTTAGAGACGTGGAACCTATTTCATTCACCATACAACCTGCCTCCCCTCGTCCATATGACACGATTATCATTACTCCAAAAAGTAACCTTCTTAACTTAGCAGCAAGCACCATCACTGTTTCAGTAAATGGCACCGTACTGTACGAGGGGAGCGGTGGCGCGCCCATTCAAACAACGCTCGGCGCATCGGGCTCAAGTACCGTAATACGAATGACCGCCGTTTCAGGAGGTGAAACATACGAAAAAGAAATGACCATTACGCCAACGGATGTTGCGCTTGTGGTGGAACCTATGTCTGTAACCCCTCTCTGGTACGAAGGTGCTGCACTCGTTGCCCCAGAAGGGCGCCTTCGTGTTATTGCAATTCCAGACATTCGCACCGCACCAAACACTCGTATACCAGCCGAGCAACTTTCCTACACGTGGCAGATAGGGGACAAAACCCTCTCGGCGGAGTCTGGTATTGGTCGTTCTGTGCTTACGGCGACCGCCGCCCCGCGCTACCGTGACGCACAAGTGTCCGTACTAGTAAGTACCGTAGATGGTGCGCATTCTGCGCGCGCAAGTGTCACTATTGCAGCGGCAAGTCCGGAGGTGTTGGTGTATGAAAACGACCCACTACTTGGAGTGAACTTTGCACACGCACTCTCTGGAACTCGCACCCTTCTCGGTGACGAAGAAACGTATCGTGTGGAAGGGTTTCATTTTGCTTCCCGCCCCACTTTTTCTTGGAACCTAAATGGAGACTCCGCAGGTGCAACAAATGCACTCACGGTACGCGCCGTAAGTGGGGGAGGGCGGGCTTCCATAGAAGCAGTTGGCGCGTATGCGAACGAGCAAGCGGAAGCGGCCTTCACTCTTTTATTCGGAACTGAGCGCCGTAGCTTATTTGGATTCTGATATGAAATACCTTTTTTCTATTTTCCTCTTCCTTGTGCTGATGACTCCCGTCAGTGCACAAACGACTATTCCTCCGGAACAGGTAACTCCAACAAATGGATGGACCTGCCAAGATGCCGGCATGGGTCTTGGAAGAAACTGTACACATGCTGATGGTAGAACCGCTTCATGTAGAACTGTTTCGGCAGGAGGTGTTCTTCAAGAAACATGTACAGTAAGTGGTGCTCCCACTTCAAACGAGGAAGAAACTACGCCTACAGAAAATCCTTCTCCGACGACGCTCCCCCAAAACTCAACCGCACCAGCGGGAAACGCTACTACCCCAACGGGAAGTGAGTTTGTACCGCTTACGAGCATTCCAGCGATTGAGAATATAAACGCAGAAGATGGTCTTTCTGGATTCTTTAACTATCTCTACGTTCTTGCGGTAGGGGCGGCAGCCGTTATCGCTGTACTTCAGTTTGTGCGTGCCGGAATTCTGTATGCCGTAATGAATACAGGTGTTGTTGAGAAGCGCGAAGCACGTCATTTGATGCTTGTTTCCGTGCTTGGGCTTCTGTTAGTGCTCTCTCCAGCTCTCGTATTTGGCATTATCAACCCCGACATTCTTTCCCTTCGCATTGGAGATAACTATGGTTCTGGCATCACTCAAACACCAGACCCTGACTCAAATCCTCTTTCAAACCTCACTTGCGATTCGTTTCCAGAACTAGGTACCACGGGCGGTGTAGATTCCGCAGTTATTACTTGGAAAGCAGGTGACCGGCTTGCGAATGGGTATGAGCAATGTTGTGGACGTTTTGCGGATGCATATCTCTCGGGCTCGAGCTGCGAAGTTGTTTCTGTGGGACCAGCAGGTACCCACTACTGTAGTTGTAGCTCTATAGAATCAAAATGGCATTTGGATGATGGAAACATGGAGGGCGGAGGTTTACAGGTTGCTTTTCAGCGGTACGGCGGTTTTCAAGGATCTATTCCCATGGCAAGAACAGTCTGTGTGCTCGGCGCAACAGAAGATATGAGCGAATTCTTCTCATCAGAGGAAATGTGCGAAACAGCATACAACTCTACTGGAAAAATTGGGCAAAAAATAAAAGCGGGGCTTTTGCTCCCATTTGATGATGGTAGCGGTTCTTGTATAGATGCTGTTGCTGACTACTCTAACGGAGAAACGATAACGCTTGGGGTGGTTGGCGGACCTGTATGTGCACAGCGCGTTGAACAAAACTAACATGCGACGCATCCTCACTATCATCTTCGTTATCGCAATCTTCGCCGGAATTGGTGTAGCAATTTGGTTTGCACTTCGCCAAACGTTAGGGTCAAGCACGGATAATGGCGGTAGTTCTTTTGGTATAGGTGGAGACGCGGAGCCGTACATACCTCCAGACGTGGGGGTGCCTGTAGAAAATGTTGGTGAAGAAGTGGCACCTCGTCTTCTCAAAATTGCCGATGGTCCGGTGGCGCAGGGGATACTCGCACGCAGTATTGAGATTGAAAATACGGCAAGCTCTTCTCTCCCGCTTGAAACTGACACAGAGATTCGGTTTGTAGACCGCGCAACTGGAAACCTGTACCGCTACCTCGTGCGCGCTCGCGTGCTTGAGCGTCTTACAAACCGCACACTTCCTAGTATTTACGAAGCAGTGTGGGCAAAAGACGGTTCGCGTGCGTTCCTTCGCTACATTGCAAACGACGGAGCAGGGGAGCGTATAGAAACATACGCACTGCCTGCAGACGGCACTGATGGATATGTGCTTGAAACGGGACTTTCAGATGTAATTGTGAGCTCTACAACAGTCCTTACCGTACGTCCCTCAACCACCGGCACGCTGGGTACGGAAGCAACCCTTCTTGGTGGAAGCGCAAAAACACGTTTTTCTACACTTCTCACGTCACTACGTTTGCAACAAGCAGGCACTTCTTACGTAGCAACCACTAAAGCTTCGGCAAGTACGCTTGGATACGGCTTTTATCTTGAGGGAGATGCCCTTACGCGACTCATCGGACCACTACGCGGGCTTTCTGTGCTTTCAAGCCCTTCTGGGAGTCGTATGCTCTACTCATCGCTCTCCGGTACGGCATTCACGCTTACTCTTTTTGCCCGAAGCGGGGGAGAGGCGGTGACACTTCCTGTCGCAACACTCTCGGAAAAGTGTGTCTTCGCGGTAAACGAAGAGGCAATCTACTGTGCTGTCCCTCGTGCATTTTCTGGAACACTCCCTGACGACTGGTACCAAGGACAAGTATCATTCTCTGACCGTCTCTGGAAAATAGACCTGACATCGCGCGTGGCTTCACTCATCGTGGACCCGCTCTTAGTTGCAGAAACAGATATTGATGCCGTTTCACTTTCCATAGACGAAGAAAGTGGAGTGCTGGTATTTACTAACAAACGAGACGGGTCTCTCTGGCTCTACGACCTTTGATAGAAGATTTAGGCGGTGGCAACCACTTTTGCTTTAGTCCTTTTAACAGCAATATCTTGCACCAACATAAAAATATTGGTTGCGGTGAAATAGAGGGCCACTGCGCCTGATGCAAGTGCAAAAAACGCAATAAGAACGGGGAATAGGTAGCGCACCTGTATAGCCATGGCACGACCAAACTCTTCTTGCATGCCTGCGCCCGCTTTCTTTTCGGGAATAGGAACTGCTTGTCGTGCATAGAGGAACTGCGTTCCCCCTGCAAGAAGAGCGAGCACTATTGAGGAAGCTGCGACAGGAAGGATGCCAAAGAAAAGAACGGAGAGTGTTTCTGGTGCTGGAATAAAGGGATAGAGAAGCAAGGCATCAATGCCGTAGCGCGCAACATCCTGAGTTACAAAGAAGAGTCCGAAGAGCACAGGAATCTGAAGCACCATCATGAGCATGCTTGAGAACGGCTTCACCTTGTGTTCCTTGTAGAGCGCAAACATTGCTTTTGCTTGTGCCTGGGGGTCGGTTTTATATTTTTCTCGTATATCGGTCAATTGAGGCTGAATTTCTTTCATCGCGGCTTGTGTACGTGCTGCAGAAAGGGAGATGGGCAGGAAGACAAACCGCACCGCAAGCGTTACCGCTATCACGGCAAGCCCGAGGTCGCCTCCTGGAATCGTATCCACGAAAAAGGTAAGGAGGTTATAGATAGGAAGGTATATGTAGTCTATAAACATAGAAAAGTGTTAGCGAACGAGCCGAGTAAGTAATTCTCTCAATTCTACCTGAAGCCTATGAAAGGGGAGGGATGTCGCACCACTCCGGGCATACACTACCAGCGTATGCTCACTTCTACACCACGGACGCATCACTGAAAGCATCCGACGCTTCAATAGGTGTCGCGCCACGGCTCTTTTTGCGACCGCCTTAGAAACAACCACGGCACAGCCTCCAGTTCTTGCGGGACTGTATGTTGCAGAGAAAGAGGGGGATACTGCGCGCATACCGCCTTGCGCACGAGGGAACGTGGCGCGAGAGAGACGGAGGCGTCGCGGAAGCATGTGTCCGCTTGATTAGCCCGAAACAGAGAGGCGCTTACGGCCTTTTTGACGACGGCGTGCGAGCAATTTCTTCCCAGAAGCGGTTTTTGTACGGGTTTTAAAGCCGTGGGTCTTTGCGCGTTTACGTTTCTTTGGCTGATAGGTACGCTTAGGCATGCTTTCGTTAGTTAGGTCTTATCCACAGGATAGTAACAGGTCATTTGCCAGGGGACAAGGAAGTGACCGCATGAACACTGTATAACTTCATGGATAGTATCTCTTGGTGCTTTGTCAATACGGCTCGCGCACCCCTATCTGCTTCAGGTATACTACCGGACAATGAATAAACAAGATCCTCATGAGCTTTGGGAACACGTGCTCGCTCAAGTGGAACTTTCTATCTCTCCCGCCAACTTTAATACGTGGTTCCGCGAAAGCGCCATCGTAAAAATTGAAGAGGGGATTGTGTATGTGGGCGTTCCAAGTCAGTTTTTTCGAGACTGGTACTTAAAGAAGTTCCATACGCTCCTCCTCAAGATAATACGAGACGTCTCATACGAGTTTAGAAACATCGAGTATCTTATTGTTAAAGACGCTGGGCGAAAACCTAAGACCGAGAAGCGAGAACGGCCAAATACTGAACTACCCCTTGATGAGTTCTACATAAACAAAAGCGATAATCTCAATCCGCGATATACCTTTGAAACCTTTGTTATAGGTTCTTTTAATGAACTTGCGTACGCGGCTGCAAAAGCAGCAATAGAACGT
This sequence comes from uncultured Candidatus Saccharibacteria bacterium, assembly GCA_964395025.1. GTDB lineage: Bacteria > Patescibacteriota > Minisyncoccia > Phycocordibacterales > Phycocordibacteraceae > C7867-001. Next base: position 13,918 of record CAYMZP010000003.1, on the reverse strand, counting down.
CCTGGCATTACGTACAATCCGCTCTTTATCTACGGAGAAACAGGGCGAGGGAAGACACACCTTATTCAAGCAATAGGCAACCAGTTTAAAAAGCTCTACCCGACGCGGAAGGTCTATTACCTCACTTCGGAGAAGTTCGCTGTTGAGTACACTGACTCAATTCAGCAAGGTAACGGTAACCGTTTTAAGGAAAAGTACCGCCAGTACGACCTCCTTATTATGGATGACATTCAGTTCCTTGCGAAAAAAGAGAAAACGCAGGAAGAGCTTTTCCATCTGTTTAACGCGCTCCACGACAACAACAAACAAATCATTTTCTCGTCTGATAGACCCCCACAGGCAATACCGGACATTGCCGACCGTGTACGCGGACGTCTTGCGAGTGGCATGACGGTAGATATTGGTGAACCTGATACAGAGTCCCGCATCGCTATTGTGCGTAAAAAAGCAGCGCTCCACGGCGTGCTCCTGAGCGATGATGTAATAGAGCATGTGGCGACATCTGTGGGCGGTTCTATACGCGAACTTGAAGGAGTTATAAATTCCATCGTCTGTCATGCACAAGTAAAGGGAGGGGCACCAGATTTGGCTGAAGTGCGTCAATCACTTCGTTCTTTCTCGCGACCAACAAAGTCAGTTTCTGTGAAGCATGTGGTATCTAAGGTGGCAGAGTTTTATGGAATAGATGAGGACTCCATATATGAAAAAACCCGCCGTAGGGAAGTGGTACGCCCTCGTCAGGTGATTATGTATATCCTGCGAGAAGACTTTAGTGTGTCCTATCCGACTATCGGTAGTAAGCTGGGCGGGCGTGACCACACCACCGTTATTCATTCTTGCGAAAAAGTGAAGCGAGAGGTGGTGGATGATGTTGATCTTGCAAAAGAGATTCAAGACATTCGGGGGTTGTTAGTATAGTTGTGTATAAGGTATGGAAAAGACGCTGACAATACTGGGGAATACTAACAAGAGCATGTTGAGTTCTTTCTTCTCCTCCTACCTTCTCCCCAAAATCTCGTTTTTCTTTTCCTTGTTTTCCCCAGCTTCATTTTCTACCTCCAATGAAAAAACCTTGTATATACAAGGCGCTATACAAAATCCCCATATCAACAGCACTAATAAGTCCTAATAATTATGTTTATCACTTTAGAAAAAAAAGAGTTTAGTTCTGCAGTGGGGATTGTTTCTCGTTTTGCAGAACGTAGAGCAGGAACACTCCCTTCTCTTTCAGGAATAGCCCTCACTGTTGCTGACAGAAACATTACTCTTCAAGCAACAAACCTAGAAACAGGAATACAACTTCGTATTCCAGGAACAATTAAAAAAGAGGGTTCTGTGGCACTTCCAGCAAATGTTTTAAGGGAAATAACCAATTCTTTTTCTTCAGAAGGATTGCTTACACTCGAGCAGAAAGAAGATGTTGTTATTTTTTCTTCTGGAAAAGCACGAGGAACAGTCAAAACACTCTCCTATGATGATTTTCCTGCACTCCCAAGTCCGGAAGACGAGAAAACAAAAATAATACTTCCAGGGACCCTTTTTAAGAGTCTTATCAGTACCGTTGCTTCCTGTGCTTCTCCTTCAACAGTTCGTCCGGAACTCGCGAGTGTTTTCCTTTCGGCAGAGAATAATACAGTTAAAGCAGTTGCTACAGACTCTTTTCGTCTTGCGGAAAAGAAGGTACCGGTAGAAAAAGGTATTATTCCTTTTTCTGTTCTTATTCCTGCAAAAAATGCTCTTGATATTGTGCAGACCATACCTGATTCAGAACTCACTATTGTTTTTGGAGAACATCTCGCGTCATTTTCGTGGAACCTCGGTACGGTTACAACACGACTAGTGGCACTTCAATATCCTGACTACACACAAATTATTCCAAAAACATTTTCTGCAGAAGCGACCATTCTTAGGAAAGATTTTGAATCTGCACTAAAACGTACCGCTGTTTTCTCTGACTCATTTCAAAAGATACGTCTTGGGTTTGATGGGAAAGAGAGTTCGTTGGTGTTTTCAGCACGTAACAATGATATAGGGGAAGCTTCAGAAAGCATTCCTGCGCGTCTTACTGGGGGTTCTCTAGAGCTCTCTTTTAACCACCGATACATTCAGGCGCCTCTTTCACTTATGCATAGTGAAAGCATGACGGTTTCTACTGCAGGAATTGGTCGACCACTTGTCCTTAAAGGGGTGGGTGACACCTCGTTCTTATATCTCGTGATGCCGATGAATCAGTAATTCCTAATTGTCGTTTTCTAGGCGTTCGCGGCGTAGGCGAGCACGGCGTTCTGCTGCAGTCTCTTCAATTTCTCCTGTTTGTTCCCCTGACATGTTTTCAGCCACTCCAACCCAAGCCGAAATAGCATATTCCCAATAAGGATACTGAGCATCGCCCCTTGAGTTACCAAAAGAAAGGGGGGCGTCCTTGTTTATAAAATGCAGTATTTCATGTGCTTCCGTTTCATCTCCTGAACTATAAATTCCTCGAAGAGGGAGGGGGGCGTTGTCTGGAATCGGACGAGGCTCAGCAAAGTATTCGTTGCCATAGTGTTCCATAGCAACATCCATAAACTGACGCCACATGGGGGAGACGATGAATCCCGCAACCCGTTTTTGCATAGGACGGTTGTCGTTGTTTCCTGCCCATACGCCGACGACAATCTGTGGAGTGTAGCCCACTGTCCACGCATCGCGGTATTCGTTTGTGGTACCAGTTTTTGCTGCCACGTCATGACCAGGGATTGCAAAGGGATTCACTGCAGAGTACTCAGGGAAACGCGCCTCATTGTTTGAGAGCATCCAAGAGATGTCTCGTGCAACACCGGCATCAAGCACCTCTACCGGCTTAGACTCGTATTCTTCAAGCACACGACCCTTGGCGTCTTCAACCTTTAAAATGCCAGTCGGTTCGTGGCGAACACCGTCTGCTGCAAAAACACCATATGCAGAGACAAGATCAAGGAGACGCACTTCGCCTGCACCAAGCGCAAGAGAGAGACCATAGTTTTTTGCGTCCCCAAGTGTAGTAATACCCATGCGGGTCGCGAGGTCTATGACATTTTCAATGCCTGCAAGGTACATCGTTTTAACGGCAGGAATGTTTATAGATTGTGCAAGCGCGGTGGTGAAGGTCATTGGCCCGCGAAACTTATCGTCGTAGTTTCCTGGCGCATAGCACGGGTATTCGTGCTTATCGATATCTTCTGGTCTACATGCCGTTGAAAACTGCGTTGGAAGGTCAAAAATTGCTGTCTGCGTGGTGTATCCCTTAAGAAGTGCTGTTGCGTACACAAACGGCTTGAAAGAAGATCCTGGCTGACGTTTAGCAAGGACGATGTTGTAGTTTCCGTCTATGTTCTCGTCAAAGTAGTCGCGCGAGCCAATCATGGTAAGGATGTGTCCCGTCTTAGGGTCAAGTGCAAGCAATGCTGCGTTTTCCGCACCAACGCGCGTTTCGTTTTCGATTGCGTACGGTTTTACGATTGCCTCGGCTTCGCGTTGGAGGTCTACATCAAGTGTTGTGGTAACGACCAGGCCATCCGTAAGTGCCGACGGCCCGTATGTTTCTTCTAGGTACTGTTGAATGTAGAAAACGAAGTGGGGAGCAATAATAGAATTTTCGCGTTGCGGTGCAAACGTCACTACGGTTGCTTTTGCGGCAGCTGCTTCTTCTTTGGTAATCATGCCGAGTGAAGCCATACGGTCAAGCGCGTAGTCTTTGCGAGCATCAAGAAGTTCGCGGTTGTTTCCGTACGGAGAGTAGCGGGTAGGCGCTTGGGGAATCGCGGCGAGGTATGCACCCTCTGGTAGCGTAAGTTCGCTTGCTGATTTTCCAAAAAACGCGCGAGAGGCAGCCTCTATTCCATACAGGGTTCCACCATATGGTGTATTGTTGAAATAGAGCTCAAGTATTTCTTGCTTTGAATATTTTTGTTCCAGTTTTACGGCAAGAATAATTTCGTGCACTTTGCGCACAATACTTTTTTCATTGGTGAGAATGGTATTTTTCACTACCTGTTGAGTGATGGTGGAACCGCCCTGACCAAGGACGCCCGGAATAATACGCAAGTTGACCAGCACGGCGCGAAGGAAGGAGAGCGGACGAAATCCTGCATGGTCGTAGAAGCTGTCATCTTCAACGGCAATCGTAGCGTTTATAACGTTTGGAGAAATATCCTCATACGGACGCATGTCGCGCGTTACGTCTGGATTGAGGTCATGGAGCACTGTGGTGCCAGTGCGATCAAGAATTTTCGTGGACTCACTTATTTTCCTCGTGGAGAGCGTGTTGAGGTCTGGTACGGGCGTGAGAGCAACCCATAGAATACTTACTCCAAGGAGAAAGAGTCCTGCACCCACAACAACAAAGCCTGCCTGAGCGACAGGTCCTGGGTGGCGAAGCGTTTTCTCAACGAGCGCTTTGACGCTTTTTCGTTTCACTTTTGTATCGTAGCAAACCTCGCGAAAGAAGTCCTATACTCGCTTGTGTGAATGCGAAAAGCGACCTTGGTAGGTCGCTTTGCAAAGAGGGGTGTGGTTTACCACGACTCACTCTCTTCCTCTTCGTCACCTAACGGAGCATCGTCATCTTCCATGTCTCCTTCGGTGTCATCCATTTCTTCTTCTGCCATTTCATCGCCCGCGCCCATCATGTCGTCGTCGCTCATGCAAAGACAAAGTGGTTATTTTTTTTGCCGCTTACGCGGACTGGAGTATATGTAGCAAACCCTTTGCGGTTTGCAAATGGGGGATATCCACTACCCACGACTCGCAAGTGCGCAAACAGCAACTGCAATAGCATCAAGCTCGTCGTCAAGACGTTTTTTGGAGGGGAGAGACAACAGGTGAGGGAGTATCCGGGCAATGGCACTTTTATCAGCTCGTCCATTTCCTGTAACCGCAAGCTTTATCGTTCCCGGCGAGTATTCACGGACGGGTATACCCGCTTCACCTGCGACAGAAAGCACTGCGCCACGCGCTTCCGCCACTTTCATAGCGGTTCGTTTATTCGTACTAAAAAAAAGCGTTTCAAGCGCGAGAACTTCTGGTTTGTACGTGCGGAGCACCTTGTTCACTGCTTCTTGCACTTTCGCTAAACGCACTTCCATAGTTCCTTTCTCTGGCGTAACACAGTCACTCCAGACATGTGTAGGGCGCGAAGGGTCTCCTTCAAGTACCGCAAGACCGAGGCGGTCAAAACCCGGATCAATCCCCAGTACACGCATAGGAGGAAGTAGGTAGTAAGCAGTAGGGAGTAGGCAAGATGAAAGAAAAAGAAAGATTCATGTTAGGAGTCGGAGGTGTTTTCGTAGCCAAGCGCGTTAGTGAACACTTCTTGGACGTCGTCATACTCATCCAGTTGGGAAAGGATTTCTCCAAGTTTTTCTTCATCGCTCCCAGCAACTTCCATGTGAGGCAGATTTGCCGTATAGCGACCGTCGGAAGATTTTTGAAATGCCCACGATGCAGAGCCTGGGATGCCAAGCTCGTAGCCGTTTTTTGAAAGCAGGTGTTTTATTTCCTGCGTGGTGCGGTTTTTACTGTCGGTTACCGCAGTTGCAATAATTGCGACTCCGCCTGGCCCATAAAACTCATACGACACTTGCTCAAGATCTGCACCTCCCACACTCGTGCCTTTAGCAACTGCGCGGTCAATGTTGTCTTTAGGCATATTCATGGCCTTTGCGCGCGTAATGATTGCTGAAAGGGAAGGAGAGGATACATTGCCGGCAACCTTTTTTGACTCAAGCGTAATTTCTCGTGCAAAACGCGAAAAAGCACGACTCTTTGCCGCATCAGTGACTGCCTTTTGGCGTTTTATTTGTGCCCACTTAGAGTGACCAGCCATAAGCATAGTGTACAGGAAACAGGTAACAGTAGATGAGTGCGCGCTTACTCTACTCGCTATGAGTTCAAGTACTCTTTTCCTTTCTCCGTAAGTACGCGACCGCGTGCCGAACGCTCAATAAGACCAAGACGGAGTAGGTAGGGTTCGTATACGTTCTCAACAGTGTCAGGGTCTTCGTGGAGTGCGGAAGCAAGTGCGCGAATGCCGGCAGGACCTCCTTTAAAACCATTCTGAAGTGTTTCAAGGTAGCGCCGATCGTCTTTTGTGAGCCCCTGTTCGTCAATGCCAAACAGTTCGCATGCGTCGTCACACACCTCAGGTGTTATTTCCACTTCGTTTACCTGTGCAAAGTCACGGATGCGCTTTAGGAGCGCATTTCCGATACGAGGTGTGGCACGACTTCTTGAGGCAACGCGCTCCACAACATCTTTTGGAACAGAAAGCTGAAGAACGCGAGCCGAGCGTGCAAGGATGTTGCGCAGGTCGGCGTCGGAATAGAAATCAAGCTGGTACACACCACCGCCAAAGCGAGAGCGAAGCGGACCCGAGAGCTGAGCCATGCGTGTCGTAGCCCCTATGAGCGTGAACGGTGGGAGAGAAAGTTGTACGGTGCGCGCCGAAGGTCCTTTACCAAGCACAATATCAAGCGCACCTGACTCAAGAGCAGGGTAGAGGAGTTCTTCAATCTTTGAACCAAGGCGATGTATTTCATCTATAAAGAGCACGGTGCCCGGCTCAAGGTTCGTGAGAATTGCGGCGAGGTCTCCTGCGCGCTCAAGCGCGACACCAGACGTCTGTTTTAGTGGAGCGCCAAGGGTTGTCGCAACGAGGTGAGCGAGCGTGGTCTTTCCAACGCCGGGAGGGCCATAGAAAAGAATGTGCTCCGGCATGTCTCCGCGCTTTTTCGCAGCCTCAAGCACCACCGTCACGTTGGCTTTTACGTGACTTTGCCCGACATACTCTTCCCAAACAGCAGGGCGGAGTGCTGAATCAAGTGACTGATCACGAAGTGTGGGGTCTTTGGGAGGACTTGACATAAAACAGTGATATGCTACTGTCTAATTATACCGCGTTTATCGCAGGTGAGGTAAGGGAAAGGCCCTTCCGAACGTACTTTGGAGGGCTGTTTTTATTTACCTCCCCAAAGTGAGGCATGTTCCCTTGGAAGACTAAGACTTGGGCAAGCGCCCCGGAGCGGTCTTTCAAGGGAACATGCCGAGCGAACATTTCGTACGTAGAACCCTCTAGGCAAGGTCTGACGGCTTAGGGCGTCTTCCCAAGGATGGTACTGGTACCGCACTCGTTTGCGGAGCGCTGGTCCTCTCCTCAGGCATTTCGTCCACCATTCATTTTATGAATGGAGTGCCTGGAGGGTTCTGTGTGCGAAACAAAACACGCTCTGCATGAGAGCGTGTTTTGTTTTACGTGTCTCAAGGGAGCTCTACCACGCGTGCAATTTCCTCCAATGTCGTTTCTCCTTTCAGTACTTTTAACACTGCGTCCTGTGCCATGGTAGGGAAACCCTGACGAAGTACATGTTTTGCAATATCTCCTTCCGCAGGATTGTTTCGTAGAAATTCTCCGAGCTCGTCGTCCATGAAAATGGCTTCGTGTACACCAGTACGGCCCTTGTATCCTGTTTCTCCTGTTGCTTCGTTCGGCACCGCGTCATACACCGTATCTAGTGAAGCGGGGAGCAAACTTTTGTCGGTGAGCGTAGAAAGTACCGCTTCCATCATTTTCTTTTCTTCTTCTGTTGCAGGGCGCGCCTTTTTCGTTTTTTCATCGAGCGTGCGGACTAAACGTTGAGCCATAGCTACAGTTACTGCAGAAGCAAAAAGTTTCGGGTCAATACCAAGGTCAATAAGGCGAGGGAATGTTCCTGCAGCATTATTTGTATGGAGCGTGGAGAAAACAAAGTGTCCAGTGAGTGCGGCTTGTACTGCGGTTTGCGCTACTTCTGCGTCTCGTATTTCTCCCACCATGATGACGTCAGGGTCTTGGCGAAGCACAGAGCGAAGACCAGAAGCAAAGGTATAGTCCTTGCCGTTTGTTTGTGTCTGTACGATACCAGCCAAGTGATACTCAATCGGGTCTTCAATGGTCACAATTTTTAGGTCAGGAGAGTACATCTCTTTCATAAACGAATAGAGTGTCGTGGTTTTACCGCTTCCGGTGGGACCGGTGGTAAGGAGCATGCCGTTTGGCTTTTTTATTTCTCCACGCAGACGCGCAAGGAGTTTTGTGTTGACTCCAGAGTCTTCAAGCGTGCGCTCAATACCGCGCGGATCAAGAATACGAAGTACTACTGACTCGCCATAATTTCCGGGAATGATGGAAGTACGTATTTCTACTTCGTTTTCACCAATCGCCACAGAGAAACGGCCGTCTTGTGCACGGTTTGAAACATTTAACTTCACTCCCGAAAGGAGCTTTATGCGAGACAAAAGTGTGCGGTATGTTTTTGCGTCAAAAGAAAACGCATCTGCGAGGAGTCCGTCAATACGAAAACGCATACGGATTGCCTCTTCCTCAGGCTCAATATGTATGTCAGATGCTTTCATGGAGAACGCACTTGCAAGGACTTCTTCAAGGAGGCGCGAAATACGCCCGCTCTTTGCAGAAATCATTTCGGAAAGGTGTGCTTGAAGGGAAGGGAGGTCTGCCACCTGTGACTGAAGCTCGGAAAACTCATCTGCAGAAACACTAAACACCCCAGCGGAAGAGACTTGTGCGAGAGAGAGGTCTTTGTACCGAGTGAGCGCTTTTTCAATGGAGCGTTCCGAAACAAAGTAGCGAGAGAGGGTAAGGCCCTGATTCTCTAAGTCTTGCAGTACCTTTAGAAGTGCTGGCGTATCGGGATTGGTAATAGCCACAGACACTTTCTTTCCGTTTTTTTCAAAAGCAATTACGCGCGCCTCACGTGCATCTGCTTCTGTAATAAGACGAAGCGCGTCCATTGCTACTGGCACCACGGTGAGGTCGGTGTAGGGAAGGCCGTTCTTTTCGGCGAGCACTTCTGCCAAGTCTTCCTGCTCTTTCTCGCGCAGAAGCGCCAGCTTTTCGTCTTCCGCCTTTGTATCAAAGTGTGTGTGGCCGTCTCCTGTGTCGCTCATGTGGACACATGATACCACCTGCGTACAGAACCAGGTCGCCAAAACAGGGCTTAGGTACGAGCCGTTAGCGACCTTGACAAGGCACTTTTAATGGTGTATTATATAAGAGCGAAAGGTACGGTGGTCGTACCTATATCAGAGGTCACGAAAGGACCCCAGATGAAATCGCTTGTTGTTTCTATTGTTGCCGCCTTCGCCTTCGCCGGCCCTGCGTTCGCGCAGGACTCGCAGGACTCGTGCCCGAAAGGGTACGGTTGCTCGGCCACGGAGTCGGCTGGCCCGTCTCTGGCGTCGTACGGCTTCGGCGGGCAACCCCCGACGGCGCTGACTATCGCGCCTCTGCGGGACTATCCCTACAGTGGTCCGGATCCTCGTGGGTACGGAACCTGCCCCTTCGCCCGCGGTTACGCGGCGGACGGGGACACCTGCCAGCAGGCGGCGGCCCACCAAGGCTATCGTCTGACCTTCGGGAGGCCTGTCGGTGTTCCGGTTCCGGCACCGGTCTACGGTGGTGGCGGGTATCCCCCGATCCAGCGTGGTACCTCAGACCTCGCGAAGGTTCTGATGGGCGCCGCGCTGATCATCGACGGCATCGAAGGGATGGACGATTCGCGTCGTCCGCCTTCGGCAACCTACCGTCCGCAGCCCGTCGGCCCCGCAATCCCTGTGGGGCAGATCTGCCGCGACGGCCGGACCGGCCGGACCTTCCCCTGCTAGCAGGGACGGTCCACAAAGGAGTTCCCAAGCGTGCTTGCACGCTTGGGGCTCTTCTTTTTTATACATTGGTACAATAGGGGGATGGAAAAACTTCTCCCGACACTTTCTCTACTTGAAGAAGAAGCGGAACGTTTTGCAAAAACGCTCGCGCCATCTCGCTATGCCACTCTCGTAACCCTTTCTGGTGAGCTTGGTGCAGGGAAGACCGCTTTTACAAAGGCACTCGCAAAAGCGCTTGGTGTGGAAGTGGAAGTCACGAGCCCAACATTCGTACTAGAAAAAATATACGCGCTCCCCAAAGGACAGCCGTTTAAACGTCTTGCGCACATAGACGCATACCGTTTGAAAGACGAGAGCGAACTTGCATCGCTCGGGTTTGATGAGCTTATGAGCGACCCGGACACACTTGTAGTTTTAGAGTGGCCTGAACAGGTGAAGGGCATGCTTCATGTGCCCTCAGTAAAAATTAGTATTACTGTAGAAAATGAAGGAGTGCGTCGCATAGCGTTTGAAACACACCATGGCTAAGAAAACAGAAACCGCCGACGCGCGCCGACTCGTACTTTTGGATGCACACGCCATTATTCATCGTGCATACCACGCGCTTCCAGAACTTACGTCCCCCTCGGGGGCTCCTGCCGGTGCGCTCTACGGCCTTTCGGCAATGTTGCTTCGCATCATTACCGACCTTCGTCCTGACTATCTTGTAGCGTGTTACGACCTCCCAAAACCGACCGTGCGTCACGAAGCATACGCAGACTACAAAGCAACACGCACCAAAACGGACGACGCACTTTCTGCACAGCTCACCACTTCTCGCGACGTCTTTTCTGCGTTTGGCATTCCTATATATGAGCGAGAAGGATTTGAGGCAGACGACATTTTAGGAACCATCGCGTCCATGTATGTAAAAGACAAGAGTGTGGAAGTAATTATTGCGTCTGGCGACATGGACACGCTTCAGCTCATAGAGGGTGAGAGCGTGAAAGTATATACGCTGAAAAAAGGACTGAACGACACCATTTTGTATGACGAGAAAGCAGTAGAAGCACGCTTTGGTTTCAGCCCTAAACTCATCCCTGACTACAAAGGGCTTCGCGGAGACCCGTCTGACAACATAAAAGGTGTGCCCGGCATTGGGGAGAAAACCGCCACAACGCTCATCACCACCTTTGGTTCCATAGAAAACTTGTATAAGACGCTGAAAAAGAGCGAAGAACCATTTCTTTCTGCAGGAATAAAACCGCGCATCATTGGGCTCCTCAAAGAGCATGAAGAGGATGCACGGTTTTCAAAAATGCTTGCCACCATTCGTACTGATGCACCTATTGCTTTTTCGCTTCCACGCAACGTATTTATTGATACGGCAAAGCTTCCGCCGATACTTTCACTCTTTGACGAATACGGTTTTCGCTCACTTAGAAACCGCGCCACAGCAGTGTTCGGTGGAGGAGACGAAGAAGAAACTGAAGAGGTCTCTACAGAAAACGTAGACCCAAAAGAACTTGAAGAAGCACGCCTCATGCTCTGGCTTTTGCATTCGGATTTTACTAATCCCGAACGGGAAGACATTCTTGCGTTTACAAAGACCGAAACAATACATGAGGCGCATACAGAACTTACGAACAAGCTACAAAAAACAGGACGCCTCAGTTTTGTGTATGAGGAAATAGAGCGTCCGCTTATCGCGATTGCAAACGCAATGCGGGAGAGAGGAATTACCGTTGATAAAAACACACTAAGCACACTTTCAAAAACGTACCTCACAGAACTCTCTCTCATAGAAGCGCGCATATACGAAACGGCGGGGAAGACGTTTAATGTGAGTTCTCCAAAACAGCTTGGTGAAGTGCTTTTTGACACGCTCGGTCTTAAGGTGCCGAGCGCAAAAAAGACTGCGGGGGGACAGCGCTCTACAAAAGAAAGTGAACTTGAGAAAATTAAAGACGCACATCCAATCGTGAGTGATATTTTGGAATATCGTCAAATACAAAAACTACTCGGTACCTACTTGGATGCCATTCCACCACTCCTAGATAGCGACTCACGACTTCACGCAACGTTCTTGCAAATGGGTACGACCACCGGCCGTATGGCAAGTCAGGACCCCAACCTTCAAAACATTCCTATACGCACCGAGCGTGGACGTGCCATACGTCGTGCGTTTACCGCAAGCAACGGGTTTACGCTTCTCGCGCTTGACTACTCGCAGATTGAACTACGCATCGCGGCATTTCTTTCAGGAGACGAAGTGCTCTGTAACATCTTTAAGAGTGGGAGAGATGTGCATCGCGAGGTAGCAGCGCGCGTGTTTGCGGTTGCTCCAGAAAACGTTGATGCAGAAATGCGTCGTCGCGCAAAAATCATAAACTTCGGCATTCTCTATGGCATGGGTGTAAATGCACTTAAAGCTCAACTTGGGACCTCTATTGCCGAAGCGCATCAGTTTATGGACGACTACTTCCGTACCTTTAAGCGCTTGGCAGAATACTTGGAGGAAACAAAGGGCTTTGCACGTAAAAACGGCTTCACGGAAACACTCTATGGACGTCGTCGTCAGTTCCCCGAAATGAAGTCACCACTTCCGTATGTGCGTGCGCAGGCAGAGCGCACCGCCATCAATGCACCCATACAGGGCACACAGGCAGACATCATAAAGCTCGCCATGGTACGTATTGATGCGCTGTTGAAAAAAGAAGGGCGCGCAGAAGACGCATACCTACTCCTACAGATACATGACGAGCTTGTATACGAAGTGCGCACGGAACATTTGAAGGAACTAGCGCCAAAGATTAAAGAAATTATGGAATCGGTAGTGGGAGAAGAGGAGCGAAACCATGTACCTATTTTGACTGAAGCAAAAGTGGGGGAGAATTGGGCAGACTTGCAAAGTTTCTAAAACGTGTGAAAATGCTTGTACGAAGCAGGCGCTTCGGGCTAAGGAGACTTGGCCATGAACATAGGACCTTGGGATAAGCCACCAGAAGACCCGGACGACGACGGGGAAGAGAAATATCCACCTTGGGTACTTCTCCTCATCCTAATTGTCTTCGGGTATACGTTCTGGTTTGTGCTGATTCCTGCAATTTTTGGTGGAGAAAGCCAATGAACGACGATTTTATGACGGACTCCGTCGTCATCGCCGAAAAAGACGTCGAGAACAGCATGGGGACCGTCGCCGGCCTGCTTGCCGTGAGGCTTGCAGTCGGCGCGCTCATCCTCTTCGTCGGTCTGGCCCTCTGCATGGGCCCGCTCTTCTAAAAGAGGGGAGCGAACAAATTCGGGGCGCGCTACTTTTCTATGTAGTGCGCCCTGTTTGTGTACAATAGGGGAGTGATTTACTTTTTTTACGGCTCGGACACCGAGAAGATTCGCGCTAAAGCATTTGCGTGGGTTTCCGCTACGCGCCTTAAGGCACCAGACGCAAGCTATGTGCGTCTTGGGGTAGACGAAATACGTGATGCAAATTTGATTTCAATTGCAGGAACGCAAGGACTCTTTTTTAGTAAAACACTCGCACTTATAGATGACCCCTTTGCAAAAAAAGACACGGGAGAAACATTGTTTTCTCACCTTGAAATGCTTGCCGAGTCTCCAAACCCCATTGCCATTCTTGCTCCTAGTATCCACTCTGCACACGCTAAAAAAATAGAAGCCAAGGCAGTGAAAACGTTTTCACTTCAGAAAAGTGAAAAGACTGCAAAAGGGTTTAATGCCGGACTCACTAACGCACTCTCTTCAGGGAAGAGTGTCCTACTTTGGACTGAACTCACGAAAGCATTTCGCGCCGGCGATGCTCCTGAAATGTTGCACGGTCTCTTACATTGGAAAGCACGAGAACTTATGCAGAAGGGAAGTATGCGAGGTAGGATTCTTTCACGTGAACTTATTGAACTCCTTTCTTCCTCAAGAACAGGAAAACTTCCCCTTAAAGAGGCACTTGAGCGCTTCGCACTCACTCTTTCATGAACACACCACACATTGATGTACGGGGCGCAAAACGGTTCACTAAGTATGCGGGTGTTGGCGTCTCCACCTTTCTTTTTGACCTCCTCCTCCTCTTTATTTTCATTGACGTCCTTCACATCCACCATGTGGTGGCTGCGGGGGTGGCATTCCTTATTGCGGTGTCTTGCAACTTTCTCATTTCTCGTCGGTATGTATTTACGGGAAGTGCACGCACGCTCGCAACAGGATATTCAGCGTTTCTCCTAATTGCAGGATGCGGTCTCGCGTTTGT
>CAYMZP010000002.1:3756-45172 GCA_964395025.1 uncultured Candidatus Saccharibacteria bacterium | reverse complement strand
GTATAGAATGCCCCGATATATGGCACCTAAGGGCAAAAAACGGCAGAAAAAGCCCGAACTCTCCTTTAATGGGAAGAAAGTGCTCGTGTGTGGTGGTGCAGGATTTATTGGCTCAAACTTCATCCACCACCTGTTTGGAAAGTACCCAACGGTGAGAATAATCAACCTAGATAAACTCACGTACTCCGGAAACCAAGACAATCTGCGTGAGTGGGCAGATAAGAAGCGGTACACCTTTGTGCGGGGAGATATTGGGAATCAAAAGACGGTGAATGCCGTGTTCAAGGAGTACAAGCCAGACTACGTCATAAACTTTGCTGCGGAGACACACGTGGACCGCAGTATTCACGTAGGCGCACTTGAGTTCATCAACACAAACGTCGTTGGTGTATTTAATATTCTTGAGGCGGTGAAAGAGTCTGGAAAGGTGTCTGCCTTTGTGCAGGTTTCAACAGACGAAGTGTATGGCTCGCTTGATTTAGATTCTAAAGAACTGTTTTCAGAGCAAACAGCTTTTGCGCCGAATGTTCCGTACGCAGCAACAAAAGCAGGAGGGGACATGCTTGCGCGCGCATACCACAATACGTGGGGCGTGCCCGTTATTGTGACCCACTGTTCAAACAACTACGGTCCGCGCCAGTACCCAGAGAAGCTCATTCCTTTCTTTGTGCTTCGCATGCTTGAAGGAAAGACTCTACCGCTCTATGGCGATGGGCATCATGTCCGCGATTGGATTTACGTACTTGACCACTGCAAAGCACTTGAGCTCGCACTTCTTCGTGGAAAGCCGGGTGCGGTCTACAACATTGGTGCGGACAACGAAATGAATAACCGCGAAATTGCGGGACGCATCTTGAAGTATTTTGGTAAAGACGAAAAAGCGCTTGAATTTGTGGCTGACCGTCCGGGGCACGACAGGCGCTATGCCATAGACGCTGCGTACATTAAAAAAGAGCTCGGCTGGGAGCCAACACACAAATTTGAAGATGCCTTTGCGGAAACGGTGCAGTGGTATATTGATAATAAGAAGTGGGTTGAAAAAGTGCGTCGCAAAACAGGTGTTTTTAACCCGCACATAGACTTATGGCGAAAGCATCAAATCAAAAAGTAGCGATGAAGGGTGTGATTCTCGCAGGAGGTCTTGGCACACGGCTTCGCCCCCTTACGCTTATCACCAATAAGCACCTTCTGCCGGTCTACAACAAACCGATGATTCTGTATCCGCTTGAAACGCTTAAGAAGTCTGGCATTACTGACATCATGATTGTGACGGGGCGCGAGTATGCTGGACACTTCATGAACTTTCTTGGTTCTGGTCACCAGTACGGAGTGAAGTGTTCTTTTGCAATTCAGGACACCAATAATGGGGGTATTGCCGATGCACTTAAGAGTGCGGAGGACTTCTGTAAGGATTCTTCTGTTGCGGTTATTTTAGGCGACAACATTTTTGAACAGGATTTTAGTAAAGACCTTGCGTCGTTTAAAGAAGGAGCAAAGGTGTTTTTCAAGAGCATGAAAAACCCGACTCGTTTTGGCGTGCCGGTGTTTGATAAGGCGGGGAAGAAGATACTTCGCATAGAGGAGAAACCAAAGAAGCCAAAATCATCTTTCGCACAGACTGGTTTTTACGTATACGACAATGACATCTTCTCAATCATTAAGACCCTCAAGCCTTCAGGGAGAGGTGAGCTTGAGATTACTGATGCGAATAACGCATATCTTCAGAAAGGGAAACTCTCTTATGGCTTCATAAAGGGACTCTGGTCTGATGCAGGAACATTTGAATCGCTTCATTCGGTAAGTATTGAGGTGGCAAAGAAAGGGCTATGACCCCCACACCTTTCATCTCATCGACGCAAATCACCTCTCATGTATTACGTATATGTTCTTAAAAGCACAAAAGATGAAAAACTGTACATTGGGTCAACCAATGATTTGCGTCGAAGACTTTCCGAACACAACAAAGGAGCAGTCACTTCTACCAAAGCTCGCCGACCTTTTGAGCCACGGTATTATGAGTCATATGTTTCAGAAAAAGACGCAAGAGGTAGAGAGTTTTCTCTCAAGAAAGATGGCAAAGCTCTCGGTCAACTCAAACGACGGATTTCGGCAAGTCTTCTATGAGATGAAAGGTGTGGGGGTATGACTTTTGCGTTTGACCGCGTGCTGACGTTCGGTGCGAGTGGGATGGTAGGAAGCTATGTTGATTTCGGTATACGACCCACACTTGAAGAGTGTGACATCACGGATGCACACGCGGTTATGGCATTGGTCGCAAAAGAAAAACCAAGCGCCATCATTCTTCTTGCGGGCGCTACCGACATGGCTCGATGCGAGTCAGACCCCGCATATGCATATGAACTCAATGTGCGTGGCGCGTATAACGTAGCGCAGACGGCTCGCATGAACGGCATTCCACTCGTGTATGCATCTTCCTCTCGTGTTTTCAAAGGAGACAAGAAAACGCCATACGAAGAACAGGATGCGCCTCAACCAGACACGCACTACGGTCGCACCAAGCATATTGGAGAACTGCTCGTACAGTCTCTCGTACCTGAATACATAATTGCCCGCACCGCGTGGGTGTTTGGTGGCGGAGAAGAAAAAGACAATAAGTTTTATGGAAAAGTTTTGAAGCAACTTCGCGCTTCTTCTGGCGAAGTAGTTGCTCTTTCCGATGTACAGGGTTCACCTACCTACGGCAAAGACTACATTTCCGCAATAAAAGAGTTACTTCAGGATGGGAAGAGAGGCACCTTCCATATTGCAAACATGGGCACGGCTACTCGCTACGATATTGCAAAAGAAATGGCAGAGCGCACGAATTCTTCAGTACAGGTGAAAGCGGTGGAGCGAAGCTTCTTTCCAAACGGTAATTCGTTACCTTCTAACGAATCCATCTCTTCTTCGCACATCACGCTTCGTCCTTGGCAGGAAGCACTAAGCGAATACCTTTCTACTGAATGGAAGACAGTGGGATAATCTATTAAAATCTTTCTATGAGCCACGTGCACAAAGGGGAGTGTCGTATATGTAAAGGAAAAGACCTTGTACGGGTCCTTGCGCTCGGTGAGCATCCTCCGGTAGACAACTTTGTTTCCCCCGAACAAGTGTCTTCAGAGAAACGCTACCCGCTTGATGTGTATTTTTGTCAGACCTGTAGCCTCGTACAGCTTTTAGATGTGGTAGCAGAAGAAGAGCTCTTTCATGGCGACTACGCCTATTTCTCTTCAGCCTCTAAACCGCTCGTTGAGCATTTTCGTTCGTATGCAGAGGACCTGATGCGCGAACAGCTTTCACCAAATGACCTTGTCGTTGATATCGGGAGTAACGACGGCATCCTGCTTCAGCATTTTGGAAAAGAGTACCGCGTACTTGGGATTGAACCGTCCGGAAACGTAGCGGAAGTAGCGCGAAGTAAAGGCATTGAAACTCGGGATGGATTCTTTACGGTAGATATGGCCAAAGACATTGTGAAAACACATGGCAAAGCAAAAGTCATTTCTGCAAACAATGTTTTTGCACATATAGACAACCTTGATGAAATCGTCGCTGGCATACAGGAATTACTTGCGGACGATGGTGTGTTCGTCTCGGAGTCACACTACCTCTTGGATCTTATGGAAAAGAGAGAGTTTGATACGGTGTATCACGAGCATCTCTGCTACTACAGCGTTAAAGCGCTCCAGCACCTCTTTGAGCGCTTTGGTATGGAAGTGGCGGATGTACGTCGTGTGAATGTGCATGGTGGGTCTATTCGCGTGTATGCACGAAAGAAGACAGGAGATGTGGCACCAAGCGTTTCCATGCTCCTTGCCCTTGAAGAGAAAGCAGGGCTCCACTCACTAGAAAGGTTCTCAGGGTTTCAAAGAGAAGTTGACGCAATACGTGAAGAATTGGTGGCACTCGTGCGAGGCTTTAGGAAAGAGGGAAAGACGGTAACGGCATACGGAGCACCCGCAAAAGGGAACACTCTGCTCAATTTCTGTGGTTTTACTGCAGACGACTTGAAGTATGTCACCGACACTACTCCGTACAAGATTGGTCGCCTGACTCCCGGTAGTCATATTCCCGTGGTCTCTCCAGATATCTTAAAAACGGAGACTCCAGACTATATTCTTCTGTTGGCTTGGAATTATCGCGACTTTATTTTGGAGAAAGAAAAAGAACTACGTGCGCGTGGGGCAAAGTTCATTATTCCAATCCCTACTATTGAGATCATGTAACCATGACTACTTCACCCATGAACGAACAAACGAATATACAGCCTATCCTAGAATGGCTTAAAGAGCGCCAAGCATCGTACCCAGTTACCGTTCAGGAAGTGGGAGTGAATGAAGCGCAGGGCTGGAAAACTGACCCTGCTACGGGAAATATCACTCATGAGTCAGGAAAGTTCTTCTCTATCATTGGTGTGAAAGTGAGTGGGGCAGAGGACCGCGAAGTGCCTTCTTGGAGCCAGCCTATGTTAAAGCAAGAAGAAATAGGTATTTCCGGAGTGATTATGCAAAAGAGAGATGGTGTTATGCACTACCTTTTCTATGCCAAGTTTGAACCTGGCAATATCAATACCGTGCAAATTTCTCCTGCGCTCCAAGTGTCTGAAGGGAATCTTTCACTTGCGCACAAAGGAAAGCGTCCGCGCCTCGCTGAATACTTTGACGGCACAAAAGGGAAGCTCGTTACGGCAGTAGAGGGAGTAGAAGATGGTGGCCGTTTCTACCACAAAGTAAATCGTTCCATGCTTGTAGAAGTAGACGAGAGTGACGTAGTGCCTGTAACCGAAGACTACATTTGGCTTACACTTCCGCAGATTAAGGCACTGCTTCGTGTGGACTGCGTGGTCAATTCGCTTGCACGTAACGTATGCGCACTGCTATGAGCCCAATCCGCGTCGGTATTTTAGGGTGCGCAAACATTGCGGAAAAGTACGCTATTTCTGCTCTAAAAGAGCTTCCTGATGTTGAACTGGTGGCAATAGCAAGTCGGGACAAGGAAAAGGCTGAGGTGTGGGCAAAGCGTCATACCATTTCGGCAGAAGACTACGACTCTCTGATTGCACGTACTGATATAGACGTGCTCTATAGTCCGCTTCCTGTAGGGCTTCAGGAGGAGTGGGTGACGAAAGCGCTCAAAGCAGGAAAGCATGTGATTTGTGAGAAATCCATCACGTACAGTTTTGAGTCTGCACAGCGTATGGTGGAAACGGCAAAAGAACACAACGTGGCGCTTTATGAAAACTTTGTCCCCGAGTTTCATCCTCAGCACGCCAAAGTGTTAGAAATTATTAAAGAAGGACGCATTGGTGTGCCTCGTGTGTGGAGCGGAGTGTACGGCTTTCCTCCTTTTCCTAAAGAAGATATTCGCTACCGCGCCGATCTTAAGGGAGGAGCACTGAACGACGCTGGGTGCTACACCACCTTTATGGCCCGAAAGATTATGCAGGGAGAACCAGTTGCCGTAACATGCACGCTTTCTGAGGGAGATACGGGAGTAGACATTGCAGGCTCGGCACTCTTTGAGTTTGCAAATGGTACGGCACAGATGTCGTTTGGCTTTGACCACCTCTACCAAAATACGTACTCAGTTTGGGGTTCAAAAGGTATGGTGAAAACGAATCGCGCTTTTGCTATTCCTCCCACACTCGCACCTATCGTTTCTCTTATTACGAACGATGGTGCAAAAGACGTAAGCGAAGATATTGAAATTACTCCTACGAACCAGTTTGCACAGAGCTTTGCCTTTTTCTGCTCGGCTGTTTCCAAGAAAGACACTGCACAGTTTGAAGATATGTATGACCGCATACTTCGCCAAGCCAAGGCGCTTGAGGCAATGCGAGTGTCCGCAAAAGAAGGGAAGCGGGTGCTTATAGACGTATAGAGCTCTCGTACCAGCTACTCGAAGGTAGAGTGCTTGACGAGAGTTCATACTAAAGTTAGTATACTGGTATGGATACGACACTCACCATTAAACTGCCAAAAAAGTTACGCGATGAGGCAAAAGAAACTGCAGAGATGCTCGGACTCCCGCTCACGACGGTTATTCAGCGACACCTTACAGAATTCGTTGAGAAGCAAGAAATTACCTTTACTGCACCAGTGCTCCTAGAACGTACGTCAGTTCGTGCGCTTCCAAAAAAGGTAAAACAAGACCTTGTACAGGCTAAACGATTGGCACAAAAGGATTTTGTAGACGTATGAAGATAGATCAGATTCTTGAGACACAAGAAGTCGCAACGTATCTGAAAAAACACACTATTCTTGCTCAGTATAAAAAAGTAAAAGCACATATTCTTGCAGGCCACTATACCGGTGCACAATTACGCAAACGTCGTCCAAAGACAGATGATATTTGGTACTTTAGAATAAACAAAAAGTTTAGAGCACTTGCATATCTTGATGGAGTAACACTAAAAGTTTTTTCAATAGACGATCACCAGTAAGCGTACACACGTGTAGAAGATTGACTACAATTAGTTTTTGTAGTATTATATTTTCACGATTTCTCCCAGCAAGAAAAGGAGATGATCCTTGGAAAGTCGTGAAAAGGCTGGCATCGTAGCCTTCGGGTTCGGAGAGCCGGCAAGAATACTACCCAACTGGGATATTTCTGTTGAGGTGGAAGCGCTCTGCAAAAGCGGTAAAGCGAGTGTGGTGTTCACCGACAGAGACATCGCACCGCAATTATATGCGCTCAAATCCGTTCCGGTTCAGGAAATTGACCCGGAGCGGATGCCCACCACCTATCGTCTCGCGCTCTTCGCGGTGAAATCCGCAAAGGAGCGTGGTCTCACCACACTCCATGTTGTGGCGGCTCAATGCCACATCTGGCGTTGCCTGCGTGACTTGAAGTGGGCAGCGAAGGAGTGTGGAGTGAACCTCGCGTTCGTATCCCACGCTCGCGGCAAGTGGATGTGGGACAAACGTGCCGAGACGAAGTTTACGCGCTCGGCACTTCGCTGGTGGCCACTTGAAATTGCCTATCGGGTGGCGAGCACTGTGTTCCCGAATTGGTACAAACGCACGCGCGCTTGAACCTCTTTGCCATTGAACTTTTCTACCGAAGCCGCACCTCGTGCGGCTTCGTCTTTTCAATCTTTCGTTTCAAACCACGTAAGCACTTTTTCAAGCTCGGTTTCAATATTGGCTCCACGTTCCTGTGCAAGGATAAGCACATCTGCAATGAGTGCGCCAATGCGGTGATTCGGGTCTTGGTGGGCATGGTCCTCGCTTACACGCTCTCCACGTTCCACTTCAAGCGCTGATTTCACATCATCTAATTGTTCTTGGATTGATTGTAGGCGTCTTTTTTCATCCCATCCACTGTTCGGAAACTTCTTTTCTGAGGCTTCTTTTAGGACTTTTTGCCATTCACTGATGCTTTTCATACGAGTAGTATGCTACACCTCAGGGCGTTTTGTAACCAGTTGTAGCTCAAGGAAGTTAAAAGGTAGTATTGTAATGCCTGTGTATTTATATAACTCAACACGTTGAACGCCGCTCCATGAAGTTTCATTTCTTGTTCAGGGGGACAAAAATGTACCAAGCCCCCGATATCGTGCACACTACGTTTGAAGCCTTTCAAGACCTATGAAGCATCTGTACAACTTAGACATGTTCGTGCGCGGCGCAGTTTCGTATCTTGAGGAGAATCAACGTTGTCGCAAGCATCATGTAGAGCATACGGGGAGCAACTGTTACCTGCTTGATTTCTATTCGACTCTCGGCGAGGTCGAGAAAGGGAAGAAGCTTATCGCATATCTCTTCACTTTGGTGACCGATACGAAGGGAGGCCAAGTCTTCTACCCAGGGCACATAAACCCCATGAATATGTCACAGAATGTAATCGATACTGGCGCTTGCGTTGACTCTATAGCTCGTTTCCTTCACGTACATCGCCAGGCGTTCTCGGTTGCAGAGCATGAGGAGTATGCAGCACAGTTGCGCGAGATTGCTGAGAGCTATCTCGTAAGTGCCACAGAAGGGAAATATATCACTAATCAGCGATTGTGGGGGCTCACAGGTCTTGCATCGTACGCGCGCTACGAGAGGACGCACGTATACGACGGTCTCATTAAGAGAAGTATCGAGCAGGCGTTCACCGACATGACACCTGACGGCTTCTTTCTCTACATGCCACATGCGCGTGAGCACGGTAATTTCGAGGGATACGACGGTCTCACGACTTTCTACCAGTCGCGTTGCACCGCTTTCATTCGTTATTCTCTCGACGCGGCGGGTATAGACCCGACTCAATACGAAGACCGTCTACGGCAGAGCGAACGCGCACTCCTCGCCATGTACCTTATTGACGGTACGAAAGATCTACGACTTGAGTGCAAACGATGGTACTGGCAGTCGTCATACGAGGTTGCCTCAGCAGGGTTCGACGCATATGCGCTCGCGCACTCAAGCGAACCGGCGGCTGATGTTGCACTTCAAAACTTACTCTTTCAGGTGCGCAGACATTTTTCCCGTGGATATCTGCGTTCGCACCTCGGCACGTCAGTGAATTTTCAGTGTCCTATATTTTGGACAGCACATTTTGCGTGGGCGTTACGCGCTCCGGGGTTGCACGCGCGGTTTAATGTAGCCGACGGATTTAAGGACTTCTCGTTTCGTTTTCATGGGGAAGAAGTATTCACCGATACAACGTCGAGCCGTCGCGTACTTGTGAATGCACGCTGGCAAAAACGTAATTTCAACGAGGGTATCTATGACAATGGGCTTGTTGACGTAGCGCGCTGGTCGTGGCGCATGCCTGCGCTTCCGCCAGCATTTCTCTTTTCAATCCGGGAAACAGTCAATCATACGTGGTACGCACTACGCGGTGGCCACCTTGCCGAAGCGGCGCTCCGCGTATGGTGTTTTATACGGGAGTGTGTCGTAATGTTATTGCCACGGTACTCGGTTTCATATGGAAAAATTACTACACTTCGTTATAGTGACGGGACTGTTGAAGTAAAAGTGATTCCCGCGACTAAATACGGAACACTGCTAAATAAAACAGAAGTGATAAAACGAATATGAACGACAGCCTCGTGCCATGTACTGTTGCGATTCTGACAAAGAATTCCGGAAAGACGCTTGCACGTGCGCTTGAGGGGGTCAAGAATTTCAGCGACATCATCGTTTGCGATGGAGGTTCAACTGATGACACCTTACATATTGCTGAACAATACGGTGCGCGGACGATACGCCAGAATCCATCACTGCTCGATACACAGGGACGCATTGCCGACTTCGCTGCCGTACGAAATCAGACGCTCGATGCGGCACGCGAACCATGGTTCTTCTTTCTAGACTCAGACGAATATATTTCCAAGGAATTGGAAAATGAGATACGCCGTATCACCACGACACAAACAACGGGTGCATACACTCTCTTTCGTAGGTATGTAGTAGGTGGGGAAGAAGTCATGTGCGCCACCACCTATCCAAACCTATCCATGCGCTTGTTTGCTAAGGCTTCGGTAAAGCGTTTTATAAAAAAAGTGCATGAACGCATTGAGCTCAATCCGGGTGTCGTGACACAGAAAGTTGTCGGCGCGCTCTATGTGCCTGTTGATGGTACACAGGGTCCGAGTCCGTCAAAAATGGACTACTACATTCAACTGCAAGTAAATCAGGAGATACTCGGCGCATCGTTTTGGCGACAATTTTTTCACGCCATATGGTGGCATGCGCGCGTGTCAGTGTTCTACTTGTTGCAATTGATACGAGTTCGTCTGTTCTGTCGGGGGAAGAAGATGCCGTTGCAGATTGAGCTGAGTCGGCATGTCTACCATGTCCGTCTTATTAGAACTTTGTGGCGTCGTCGCAAAGAATTCAGAAAAGTCTAACGTGCGCCTAAAAACCCACGGTACCCAAGCCCCTGACAGCATTCACAGAATTAGCGGGCGCGGAGTATACTTATCTACCTGACCTACCAGTAAGCGATTTTTATGGATACCAGTTTTAAACGAAGTGCCACCTTCTATGACGAGGAAAGTAAAAATTATTCTCGTCGGCGCTACCCTAAGGTTGCAACGAACTATATCCAGTTCTTTTTTACTCGGAGACGCGAGCTCGTACTGGATCTTTTGTCTAGAGCAGTTGAGCGTACAGCGACTCCGCGTTCGCTTGTTGAAATTGGTTGTGCTGATGGAATTCTGTTGCGTTCTGTCCAGGAGCGAATACCCAAGGCGTTTGACCAACTTGTGGGGATAGATATTGCCGAAGGCATGATAGCGGTTGCAAAAGATATTACTAACGACCCGGCGATTAGCTACGAAGTGCGTAAAGATTTTATATCAGGCAGAAAATTTACAGTGGCTATGGAAATTGGGGTTGGGGAGCTTACGCTTAGGACTGAAGCGGAGGCAGAGTGGGCTGCAACACAACTAACTCCAGGAGGGTATTTTTTGTGCGGATTCGCTGGTCGGGACTCTATTGTCGCACGTCTCGACAAAGCGGCAGCGCGCCGTGGGCATTTGAATACCTATGCTACATACGAAGTCGCTCTCCGTAAGTATTTTTCTATTGTTGATGTTCGCGCTTACGGTTTCTACGTACCTTTTATTTGGCGTGTCCCATTTTTGGCGCGGATCGTTCAGCCGGTAGCAGAAGTGTTTGGAGCAGCGTTTCCTGACCTATGTCATGAAAAGGTGTATTTGTTGCAAAAACTACCCAAAGCACAAGAGTTTGAGGAAAATCCGCGCCCCGCACGATAAAAATGAATGGAAAAAAAGTACTATTATTAACGCAGGAAAACGATATATTTTCTGGCAACGGCAGGAATGCTGCCACGATGCTCTCTGTGCTTACTGCGGCTGGATACGAAGTGACTCTCTTAGGGTTTAAAAAAGATTTTTGGGCGTTCGTGCGAGCCGTTCGTAAGGTAGCGAAAAGGAGCGATATTGTGCAAGTGGTAGATGTTAACCCACTTGGGTTCGCCGCATTCATAGCGACCCTTTTTACCTCCGCAAAGCTTGTGATCATTTGCCAGGCTGCATACGCTGTAGCGCCGTTGTACAACTTTAAAACTGCACTCTTCTCCCAGATTGTATATAGATCTGCTGATGCGGTCGTCGCGGGCAGTTTGTTTGTCGCTCAAGAGATTCAAAAAAAAGTGCGCGGGCTCAACGTCCACGTGATAGATCCTGGCATTGATATGTCGAAGTTCACACACGTTGTACCGGGATCAGTTTCCGAAAGGGAGCCTTTTATTCTTAGTGTCGGAGCGTTGAAGGCGCGTAAAGGCTATGATGTTTCCCTGCGTGCGTTCGCCTTGCTTAAAGACCAAATACCACAACTGCGGTACAAAATAGTTGGGTCCCAAACAGATGAGCCACGTTATTTTAAAATGCTCACAGAGCTTGCTTGTGAGTTAGGGGTCGGGGACCGGGTCGACTTTTTAACCAATATACCTGACGTACAGCTAAATGAGTTGTATGAGAAGGCTTCTGTATTCATGTTGACATCAGTGAACCTCAACTTTCATTTCGAAGGGTTTGGTATGGTGTTTCTTGAGGCTGCTGCGCATGGCGTACCTAGCGTAGGTACCTTGGGCAACGGGATAGCTGATGCGATTGAGGACGGCAGAACGGGCATATTGGTTCCACAAAAGGATCCAAAGGCGACTGCCGAAGCACTCTCACGGATACTTGCTGACAAAGAGCTTGCGGCGCGTATGAGCGTTCGCGCGCGTGAGTTTGCCAATGAACATGATATTCCGCACCTTGTAAAGCTCTATTCGGAGCTCTACCGTGGTATGCTCGGGCGATAGTTGGCAGTTGTAGGCATATGTATATCTACCAAGTTGAGCGCACGTTGATACGCAAGCAATTGATGGGTGTTGTGAAATACCTTACGGGCGACGTACTCGATGTTGGCGGAGGAGAGAAAAACCGCTATAAGGACCTTTTCACTTGTAATACTTTTACCTGTCTCGATATCTACGCAGGAGAGGGTATTGATATCGTTGCATCAGCAGATGCGATTCCGCTTCCTGACGAGTCGAAAGATTCCGTCCTCTCTACGCAGATGCTCGAGCATGTGAAATATCCGGAGAAGTGTGTGCAGGAGATATTCCGTGTACTAAAAAAGGGTGGCTATGCGGTGATTACTGCTCCGCAGTGGAACGAGTTGCATGCCGAGCCACACGACTACTGGCGCTACACAAAGTATGGATTCGTCGAACTTTTCGAACGCAATGGTTTTAAGACAGTAGAATGCCATCAGCGTGGTGGTTTCTTTTCTCAGTCCGCACAGATGACAATTCGTTACTTCATGGATCGCTTCCACCTGTATCGTCATGCAATCGCGGGCAGAATTATGAGTAAAATCTTCCATGGTATGGGTATCTTCGCGATATTCCTCGATCGTGTGGATGTGAGCGAAGCGAATCGCAAGCACGCTATTGGCTGGTGCTTCGTTTTTAGGAAGGAATAAGGGTACATTGCCCACGCCAACACCAAGAGATAGAATGGCCTTACTATGAAGAAAGCGTTTATCACAGGTATTACAGGGCAAGATGGTTCGTATCTTGCCGACTTGCTACTTGAAAAGGGTTATGAAGTCCACGGTCTCGTTCGTCGCTCAAGTAGGTACATCATCGGTGCGCATGAAGGTGCTCTCGATGCGGAACAAACGAAGAACGACAATCTTCATCTTTACTATGGAGACTTAAGCGACTTCAGTTCCATCTCTCGCATCATCTCGAAGGTCAAGCCGGACGAGGTCTATAATCTCGCTGCGATGAGTGACGTGCGTGTAAGTTTTGATATTCCCGAATATACGGGTGACATTTCCGGGCTTGGTGTCGCACGAGTCATAGAAGCGGTGCGTCAGAGCGGTGTTCCGGCGAGAATTTATCAGGCATCAACCTCGGAGCTCTACGGCAAGGTACTTGAGACGCCACAGAGCGAGATGACACCGTTCAACCCGCAATCGCCCTATGCGGTGAGCAAGTTGTATGCGTATTGGATGTGCAAGAGTTATCGCGAGAGTTACGGTATGTTCATCGTTAACGGGATTCTTTTTAATCATGAGAGCCCGAGACGAGGACCGAACTTCGTGACCCGTAAGATTACGCGTGGAGTTGCGGATATTGCTCTTGGCCGGTCGCGCAAAATTTATCTCGGTAACCTTGATGCCAAACGCGATTGGGGATACGCGCCAGAATATGTCGATGCTATGTGGCGCATGCTCCAGACAGACAAGCCTGATGACTATGTGCTCGCTACAGGCGAGACCCATTCCATTCGTGAGTTCCTAGAGGAGGCGTTCTCGCTCATCGGTAAGCGTTGGGAGGATTATGTGGAGATTAAAAAAGAACTCTTTCGCCCAGCGGAAGTTGAGCTTCTAGTTGGCGATGCTTCGAAAGCAAAACGTGACTTGGGATGGGAGCCGAAGGTGAAGTTCAAGGAGCTTGTGAAAATACTCCTCGATTCGGACATAGAATTCGCGAAAAAGAACAGCGCAGAGCCGTTCTAGACTCTAGGTATGAAAATAGTGGTCTTGCAAGACGACCTCCCACCACATCACGTGGGTGGTGGCGGTGTTGTTGCATTTAGACTTGCAAAAGAGCTTGTTCGGTGTGGTCATGAGGTGATTGCTATAACGACTGTCCAAGATCGCGCGAGCGCGGGGAGCGAAGTATTTGACGGAATAAAGGTGTACCGCCTGTATTCTGCATACCATCCGCGCTGGCGTGCATATAAAAGTTTGTACAATGCGGCAGTCGTGCGCGAAGTAGGGCGACTACTCAAAAAAACTGCGCCGGATATTGTACATGTGCACAATGTGCATACACATCTTTCGTACTACTCGCTATTACTGGCGCGACGATATGGACGTAGAGTCGTCATGACCGAACATGACGCCATGTCGTTCCACTTCGGCAAACTACCCTCGGTGACCGATCCTGCTGCGAGCGAGCTACCCGCACACACGCTTCGCGAATCTTTCATCCGGCAACTATACTTGCATAAGTGGCGCTTTAACCCTCTGCGCACCCTTCTTGCTCAGTACATACTGCGAAAGACTGTACATGCAACTGTTGCAGTAAGTGACGCGCTCGCCCGCGCCCTAGAAATAAATGGTATTCGTGTACACTCAGTCATTCATAACGGTATTCACGTATCGGAATGGACCAAGCCCACCGACGTGGATGTATTCAAAAGAAAGCACCATCTCCGCGACCATGTACTCTTCTTCGGCGGTAGACTCTCAGAGCCCAAAGGAGCGATACAGATGATTGAGGCTATGACTGTAATCTGTGGCACGGTGCCTGATGCACAGCTTCTCGTGGCAGGGAAGAAAGATGCGTTCGCTGAACGGATGGTAAAACATGCTGTAAGACTCGGCGTGGAGAAGAACATTGTTTTTACCGGATGGATTACAGGTGCTGAACTTACGTCTGCGTATCACGCATCACGTGTTGTGGTGGCGCCATCCGTATATCTAGATCCATTTCCTACGGTGAATTTAGAAGCGTTCGCCGTTGGTAGGTCGGTGGTTGCCACGTGTTTTGGTGGTTCGCGTGAAGTTGTGGAAGATGGCGTGTCCGGGTATGTGGTCAATCCGCTTGATACCGAAGCACTCTCAGCAAAAGTCACCGACCTTCTTGCGGACGAGGAGAAAGCGAAACAGTTTGGAGTTGCGGGACACGAACGCGTTACGCATAGTTTTACACTCGAAGGGCAGGCACGCGCGTACGAAAAGCTCTTCACCAATCTTCGCTATACGACAGGTGGTTTATAGTTAGGGTCGCCGTGGTCACCAGTACCCATTCCTAGATTCTCGTGAACGATAGGTACGTTACAGTCGTC
The DNA here is from genome assembly GCA_964395025.1 of uncultured Candidatus Saccharibacteria bacterium. Classification (GTDB taxonomy): domain Bacteria; phylum Patescibacteriota; class Minisyncoccia; order Phycocordibacterales; family Phycocordibacteraceae; genus C7867-001. The sequence continues at coordinate 30,360 of CAYMZP010000002.1, read as the reverse complement.
CCATTTTTTTGTGAGGAAGGTGACAATATTCATGTCAGTAATGGCATACAGAACGTGTGAGACACTTTGTGGGTTAAACGTGCAATCACCTTTTCCGACGTACAGAAACTCCTCTTTTCCGTTCTCATCTTTCGAGACTACAACACCGTTGCCGTCGGTGATTAGGTAGTATTCGTCGAATTCGGGATGGGCATGATTGCCGCGTATTCTGCCTTTATTAATGAACTGAAAGTTGAATTCAACGATCGGTTGTTCGGGGTAGAATGTGAATATACCACCACGTCCGTCGCGAACGGTATCTAGGTTTGACTGAGGCGCTATTTTTTTAATCTTCATGGGTATGTTCCGTACACTGATAGTGTTGCTTCGTCACTATCACAATAATTGTACTAATCATGCCAACCACATTTGTGACGATTGTAGCAAGAATTGCGCCCATAATCCCGAATATAGGTATGAGTATGATAAACATTACCAACTGTGTCACTGATCGAATGATGGTCAGCACGTACTGTGTTTTGGCACGTTTTTGGGCGGTCAACAGGGTGGCGGGCATTGTTTGCGCCCCGGTCAGAAGGGAGAGTGCCAAGATCTGGGAAAAAAATACACTTTCCATGTACGTTGGGAATAGTGTTCTGAAGATAAAGGGTGCTATAGCAATGTAGACAAGCGATATAAGAGCAAGTAATGAGGTGTAGAGTAAAAACTTATACCAAAAATTTTGTGGAGGACGACACGTATCTACAGAAGCATGCGTAGCATACTTTGGCAGCATGATATTGCTCATACCCTTCAGTGGTCCATAGATTTGTTCAGGGATGGCAATAGCGAACGCATACACGGCGAGCTGTACAGGACCGAGGAATTTCCAGAGTAATATTTTGTCGATATTTCCTGATATCACCCCCAAAATCTGCATCGCCGTGAGATGCTTGCCGTAGGTCAGCGTGTCTCTCACGTTCACCCCCGCTCCCTCTTTTGTGGCAGTGCGCGCAGTGCGAAGATACAAAAACCCTCGGATTATGATGAGTGGTACGAAGTATGCGAGAAGAATGGCGACGACATTGTGTGTGAAGAAAATAGTGCCAATGAGCACCGCAGTACTGACCATCTGTGCGAGTACGTGATAAGTTGTTTGCAAGTCAAAACGACGTTTGCCGAGCAGGTAGGAGAGGTAACCGGTCGCGGTATCAAACAGAGGAAGCGTGGCAGCGATAATGAGAAGGGCGAGCGAGAGTTCCAAGTTCCCGTTTAAAAAGTAATACGCACTGCCCACAAGTGCCACGATGCTTCCGAGAAAAGAGTGCATTACGCGCGAGCGCGTAACGGAATGGATAAGTCCCTCGTGTCCTTGGGCCACTGCACGTGCAAGCGCAGTGTTCATTCCTGGGAGTGTGAATATGGCGAATACTCCGGCAATAGAGAGAAGATATTTATAGGTGCCGTAGGTCTCGGGAGGGGCGAGGTTCGCAAATGCTACAGCAAGCGCAAGAGTCGAAAGAGAGGAAACAACTTGTCCGAGCGTAAGCCAAAACCCGCCATGAGCGAGGTATACCATGTCGGTCTTTGTGTATTTTTCGCTCCACCGCAGTAATTGATGGAGCCAGCCTAAGGGCGCTGTGCTCATGGCATTATAGTATCGCTTCCTATTATTCAGCGCTAGGTTGACTGTACGATGACCTTTTTCTAAGTAGTAGCGTGTCTACTCACTCTGATTCGAATAAAGAATCCAAACCGTCTTTTTGCCACTGCCATGCAGTCCGATGCATATCTGCCAATGTATAGCGAGGTTTCCATTTTAGGATGTCTTGTGCCTTTTCTGTATTTGCGACCAAACATGCAGGATCGCCTATGCGACGGTCTGCATATGTAAATGGCACAGTGACCCCGTTTACTTTCTGAAACTCTTCTACCATAGTCTTTACTGAGTAGCCTGACCCGGAACCAATATTGAACGTGTCAAAGTTGCTTGTGTGGTGGCTCGTGAGGCGCGTCAACGCCGCTACGTGTGCCTGTGCTACATCCATAACATGGATATAGTCTCGTATGCAGGTACCATCAGGAGTCGGATAGTCATTACCGAAAACAACAATATTTTTGCGCAGCCCTGCTGCTACCTCGCACAAAGCCGGGACAAGGTGGAACACTGGCATACGATACTGTTCGCCAAGGAGACCGCTTGGATGACCACCAACAGGATTGAAATAACGCAACGCAATAGCGTTCCCTCCGTACGCGGAGACAAAATGCTGAATCATCAGCTCTCCCACCTGCTTTGTTGCGGCGTAGGGTGATGCAGGTGGTGCAAAAGGTTCCTCTTCCTGCAGTGGAGTTGTTGAAGCATCTCCATACACGGCAGCAGAAGAAGAAAATACTAAAGGTATATTTTTCCCACTCTGCATCGCGAAGTGTAATATAGTCGCAAGCGTGTTGATGTTGTTCGTATAGTATTTGTACGGTGACGCGACCGACTCAGGCACCGAGACATATGCAGCAAAGTGGATGATTCCTACGAACTGATGACGAGCAAAAACCAATTCCATCTCAGCCATGTTTGAGACATCTGCATCGACCCACGTTACGTTACCGTGAGATATCTTTCGGATCCGCTCAATAACGTCAGGAAACGAGTTGGAGCAGTTATCAACTATGACGACATCATACCCGGCATTGAGTAGTAACGTGGTCGTGTGCGAACCGACGTATCCGAGACCGCCAGTTATGAGTATGCTTTTGTTTTTTTGTTGCATAGTATTCGTAATTGAGAAAAGTTCATTACGTATGTTGGACATGTCGTATGTTCCTGAGTAGGTACAGGCCACCAATCCCCGCACATGCAAGGATAATAGGGTCAACAGGAAGCCGGTAGCGAGGGTTGGTGCCAAACGCTGCAATGGTGCTTGTAAGCGCGAAGTATGCGACTAAGAGAACCAGAAACACTGCGTGCGGAGCGATACGCTCCTTAAGTACATAGAGGAGTGCACCCACGAGAGCCAAAAGGGTTATAGAAATCCAGACAAGGCGTGCCACAACAAGAAGTGGTAAGAAGTCACTTGGAGAAAGCCCGACACGTACTAGAAGCGTGTAAAAACCATCGTTAGTGAAGAAGGTAAAGAGAGATTTTCCTGCCACAAAGAGTGTAGCTATCGGATGTGCTCTGACCACTTCAAGTGCCCGCTCGGAGTATTCAGTACTGTTTAGAAGGGTAATTGCGTCACCACTGAACTCTTCCGGAGTTAAGAATGCGTCACGTATCTCCTCAAAAGGACTACCGGTTGCTACCGAAAGTACCGCAGGCGCTAAATTCGTATAGAGCACAAATGACGATTGGGAAGATAAGCCAAATGCACCAAATTCCTCCACATTACGAATCATCCATGGTGTGAGGATAACTGCCACGATGCCCACGTAGAGACCTGCGTGTACGAGAGTACGACGTAGAGAACTTTTACTAAACGTCCAAAACATACAGAGCACAAAGAGAAGTGGAAGGTACTGTATGCTCGCGCGAACAAGTATTGCGCATCCGAGCACTCCTGCACCAAGGAGCAGTATCTTCAAGTTCTGCTTTTGTAAGTATCGGAGTGAAAGAATGAGCCAGAAGAAAAAGAGAAGGAGGAATAGCGTTTCTGTATAAAACTGAAAAGAGAGAAGAGCGAGAGTGGGGTCAAGCGCCAGTACGACCCCTGTTGCCACTCCGATACGACGAGACGGCGTGATGTACTTCGCAATTCTCATGCCAAGTAGAGGAAGTAGAGAGGAGGCGACCAGCTGAATGAACGCGGTGCCAGCGACACCAAACATACCTATTAAAAGTGCGAGTACGTATGGGTAGCCGGGTGTACGCATGGCGTTTGGTGCATAGGGCGCTTCTGCACTCCAAGAAAAACCATTTCCCGCACGTACGTTTTCCGAGAGCTCAAAGAAGCCGTCATCCGCGCGTACTGCAGAAAGAATGTCACCGCTTGTCTGTGTGACAAAGAAAAAACAAACGAGGTGCACGACGAACGCAAGTGAAGCAATCGCAATTTCTATTTTGTATGTGCGAATGAAGTTCATGAGCGTGTGCTCGGTTCTCGGCGAAATACAAAATACTTATATCCAAAGTAACCCACAATGGCGACGAGAGCCGTTGTAATGAACTGCGCGAGCAAATACCAGAGACTGAACTTTTCTACGAAGATATACATAAGGAGCGTGTTCAAGAAGAGATTAAAGAGCATTACTACGATGTAGCGACCAAACTGCATATGGGTTCCCTGCATTTGTGTATCTTGGAAGGTCCAGAACTTCTGCATGGTGAAAGAAACAGCAACCGACATAATGAATGCAAGCACCGAAGCCGAAAGGTAGTGCATTCCGAAAAACTGTACAAGGATAAAAAGAAACAGGAGATTGCTTGCCGCTGCCGTACCACCTGAAATAAGGTAGCGAATAAGACGGTATATCCGTGGACCACAAAGAGATTCCATCCGCCTATGAAGCGCGGTCATGTACCCTACGAGGAAACGCATAGGAGCAGTATACCCCCACACCAATCAGATTGGTGTGGGGGTATACTTTTGGCGTATGAGAAGGGCCATAACTCACTTTTTCAAGAACAGAACTGCGGAAGACTACGTGGTGGCACTGTTCGGTGCCAGCTTCTTCCTTGGCGTCTGGTACGCATTTCCAATGGTGAATACCGTTACCGATGTGTGGGCATTCGGCGGGGGAGTACTGCGTGCGATTGAAGCACACTCGTTGCTTCCAGGATATGGAGTTGCGTACGGTACGCTCTCGTTCTACCAGAACTACGTCGCAATGATTGTTGCACTCATTGCCGGGTACGTTGCATTTGGTTTCGACGCCGAGACTCTTAAGACCGCTCTCATACTCAATCCATTCTTAAGCTTACTGGTGCCCCGTATAGTTTCTGCACTTACGTCAGTCGCACTTCTGCTGGTGGTGTACCGCTTTCTTAAAACCCGAGTGCCATGTATGGAATGGCGACTGGTACTCCTCATGCTCTCATTTGGCAGTGTTTTGATTACACTCCTCGTACGCTCAGGGAAGATGTGGATGCTCTCCCTCTTTCTTATCGTTATCTCTTTTATATACCTGTATCGTGCAGTGACGGAAGAGCGAGCGAAAGGTCGCCTAGGTTGGTTTTCTTTTACCTCCATCCTGAGTGCATTTCTTGCATCAGCAAACTTTCTCTTCGCTGGTCTCTTTCTCGTAAACATTCCAATTCTTCTTTTTGTATTTTGGCGTACACCGTCTGTCTGGAAACGCCTCATAGGTATGAGTGTCGCCGGGGCACTTGTTTTCTTAGGGTTCTTTCTCCTTAATGCAGGAAATATTGTTGAACAGGCGTCTGGCTTTGTTCTCCAGTTTTTTGATGGTGGTGCGCAAGCGGGTGCACACGCTTCACTCACGCTGTCTCAAGCATTTTTGGTAAACGCACGTCAGGCAGTTGAAGCATTTCCACTTCTACTTCTTCTACTTCTTTTCGTTGTGTGGGGAGGTATTCGCGACAAAACACTCTTTACGCTCGCGGCGTTTTACAGTGTGTTGTATCTCGTTGCTGTGTCCGTAGTGTTTCGCACTGACCATGGCCTTGCGCTCAATGTGCGCCATATTGCTCCACTCGGTTTCTTTCTGATGTTTCTTCTTGCGTCATGCAAAAAGCCGGCACGCTTGATTCGTCTAATCTTTTTCGTCATCGCGAGTGCAGTGTACTGCTATACCGTGGTGCTTCTCTCCACCGCCACAACGTACAACAAGGCCTATGACTTTGTTGAAAAAACGTATGCGACTGCGGATATTCGTATTGACGAACGTGTGTTTGAACTCACACTTCCTATGAACAATGTGTCGTATGCACTCTTTGCTACGTCGTCATGTGGTTCTACCTGTGTACATGTGCAGGCACTTGAAAACGATATTCCATTTATGCCAGTCGTCGTAACGAAAGAAACTGATCCCGCGCTACTTTCTACACTTCCTTCTGCAGATTTAGTAATTCTGGAAGAAGAGCGAGAGACGTGCGAACTTATTGCCTCGTTTACGAACGGAAGTGGGGAAGCGTTTGACATGGACATAAATCTTGGGCGCATGCTCATGCCTTCGTTCTACACACTCACCAGTCTGGGTAAGAATCTATACGTCTACGACGGGAAAACCTGCAACGAGCCCTCCTAGGGGACACAAGACCAGAGGGTCTAAGAGATGCTAGAGTGTACGCCATGAAAGACACTGCACGTTGGATTGCCCTAGGCGCCTTATTCCTTATTCCGTTCCTTCCTTTATATGTAGAAAGTAGTCTCTTTTTTCCGTTTATTACGGGTAAAGGGTTTGCGTTCCGTATTCTCGTAGGTATAGCAGCAGGCGCATGGGTCCTTCTTGCCGTACTTGATAAAAAGTACCGTCCACAGTGGTCATGGACCTTCCTTATATATGGTGCACTCCTTGCGTGGATGTTTATTGCTGACCTCTTTGGTGTGAATCCGCATAAGGCGTTCTGGAGCAACTACGAGCGCATGGATGGTTTCGTCACACTCGCGCATACCTTTGTCTTTTTTCTCGTTACCGGTGCCTTTTTAACTGCAGAGAAAAAATGGCGTGCCTGGTGGCTTACTGCTCTTGCCGCTTCGGCACTCGTCGTATTCCACGGCCTCATGCAGCTCCTTTGTGCGGGGAACGCGTGTGCGAATACGTTTGAGATACACCAAGGCGGGGTGCGTGTAGACGCAAACGTCGGTAACGCAGCGTATCTAGCAGTTTATCTTCTCTTTATGATTGCTGTTGCCCTCTGGCAAGCATTCATTTCAAAGGGTTGGTTACGTTATATCCTTTTTGTGCTCGCAGGACTTCAGTTCATTGTGCTGTATGCAACAGCCACGCGTGGTGCACTTCTCGGTTTTATGGGTGCGGTGGTGCTTTCGCTCGCACTCTATGCACTGCTTTCCGGAGGAAAGGCACGCAAGGTTGCTTGCGTGGTCTTGGTGGGCGTTGTTGTGTTTATTGGCGGGTTCCTGGCGCTTAAAGATACGGCGATAGTGCAGAACGACCCAACGCTCTATCGCATTGCATCCATTTCACTTTCAGAAGGCGCCACACGCTTCACGCTCTGGAACATGGCTCTTCAAGGTGTTGCCGAGCGTCCATTCTTTGGGTGGGGTCACGAAGGGTACAACTATATCTTCAACGAGCACTACCAGCCTTCACTCTTTGCGCAGGAGACATGGTTTGACCGCGCACACAGCGTCTACATGGATTGGATGGTCTCAGGCGGTATTCCTGCATTTCTTTTGTTCGTAGCACTTCTTGTGGTTGGTGCTGTGACACTGTTGCGCTCCTCACTTCCGCGTGTAGAACGCGTCTTACTCGTCGGCGCTATTGCTGCGTATGCATTCCAAGCACTCTTTGTGTTTGATAATCTCTTGAGCTACATCATGCTCGCAGGAGTGCTTGCACTTGCGCATAGTGCATCTCAAAAACCTATTCGTCAGTTTGAGCGACTACCTGAAGCAGGAAAAGGTATTGCGCCAACAGCGGCAGCCGTTGTCCTTGCACTCACCATTGTTGTGGTGTGGGTGGTCAACGTGCCGAGTATCCAGGGTGGGCAAGCGCTCATTAAAGGCATTCGGGCAAATCCAGACCTTGCAGAAAACTTGACCGCTTTTGAGAAAGCGCTTGGAAGTAATACGTTTGCGCTTCAGGAAGTACGTGAACAACTGATGAGTTTTGCTTCACAGGTTGCAGGTCTAGAGCAAATCCCCGTTGACGTGCGTGCCACACTTCTTGCACGTGCTGTGAGCGAGATGCAGATACAGATTGCGTCCGCAAGAGATGATGCACGTCTTCGTCTTATGCTTGCACAAGGGTATGAGGCGCAGGGTAACTTGCATCAAGCGCTTGCCGAGGTGGAGAACGCTCTCGCGCTTTCACCCAAAAAGCAGGCAATCATGATTCAGCGAGGTATTGAGCTTTGGAAGCTTGGTCAAAGATCTGAAGCGTACGATTCTTTCGCAGAAGCGTATGCGCTTGATGAGTCATTTGGCGAAGTGGCCGTTTCGGTAGCGGTTGGACATATTATCAATGGACGATATCAGGAAGCGAACACACTTCTGCAAAAGCACTTTGGCACCACAACGGTTGATAGGCCAACGCTACGCTTCGCGTACTTTGAAGCAAAGCAGTTTGAGTCACTCATTGCACTTGTGCGTGCGGGAGTTGGTATGGCCGGCGGAAGCTTGCAGTCTCGTTTTGAGCTAGTGCAGGCACTTGCGCTTGCTGGCCGTGCAAACGAGGCACGTGCAGAACTTGATCTGATCACGAGACTCTACCCTAATGCGACGGCACAAGTGGCGCAGGTGCGCGCAGGCTTGAATCTATAGGCTCATGGATATAGAGCGCGACGTATCACTTAAAACACTCACCACTCTTCGAGCAGGAGGTACTGTTCGTGCGCTTGCTGACTGCACGAGCGAAGAAGAGTTACGTACCGCACTTCTTTTTGCTCGCGAAGAAAACATACCATGGTATGTACTTGGGGAAGGGAGTAACGTGCTAGCGCAAGATGAAGGATATGACGGACTCATCATTCGGGTACGGTTCTCTGATATTTCTTTTGAAGAAGAGGAGAACGGTACTGTTCTCGTCACTGCAGGAGCGGGCGTTTCTTGGGATGCGTTAGTACGCGAAGTGGCGTCGCGCGGACTCTGGGGCATTGAAAACTTAGCGGGTATTCCAGGCACCGTTGGCGCTGCACCCGTACAAAACATTGGTGCATATGGCGTGGAGTTGAAAGATACTCTTTCGTTTGTGGATGCACTGGATGCCGACCGGGGAAGTGTGTTTCGCTTCACTGCGAACGAATGCGCATTTGGGTATCGCGAGAGTCGCTTTAAAAAAGAGCATGACCTCATTATCTTGCGTGTCGGGTTCCTGCTTTCTAAAAATGGACAGGCACAGACCACGTACAAAGATTTAGCGCGTGCACAAGAAGAGGGGAAGGCGCTCAGTACTCCGCAAGAGGTGGGTGATGTGGTGCGAGAAATACGTGCGCGCAAATTTCCTGACCTCTCGGAGCACGGTACTGCTGGTTCATTTTTCAAAAACCCAGTCGTTTCACCGGGTGTATATGAGAAGTTGAAAGCGCAGTACCCAGAGCTCCCAAGCTTTTCTGCGCCCCATGGCATGAAGATTTCTCTTGCGTATGTACTTGATACGATTTTATCGCTCCGTGGTTTTCGCATGGGAAAGGCATGGCTCTATGATGCACAACCATTAGTACTGGTCCTTGATGAGGGAGGTACTGCAGACGAGGTAGATGCGCTCGCGGAAGAAGTGGTACGGAAAGTGCAGGATGCGATACACATTTCAATTGAACGAGAAGTACAAAAGATAGTACACAGGTAACAGTGCACAGAAAGCAGTATGTAGAGTGAAAAAGAAAACAATAAACAAAAAAGAAAATAAATTCGCAAAAATATTTTTTGCAAAGTTATCCTACACACCAGTCTGCACATTACTGTCATCGCACTTGCAACTTTTTTGAGTGTTGAAACTAAAAAATAGTACAAACTTTTTTAAAAATATTTTTTTACAGCATCTGTGCGATGTGCAGACTGGTGTATAGGTTATCCACACGTTTGTTTTTTTTTGCACAAAAAATTTTTGCGCGCGCAATAATACGAGCAGAACATTCGCGCGCAAAAATTTTTCGTGCGAATGGGTCGAGATACCAAGAACATAACTTTCACTACCATGGCAGCAAAAAAGAAAGCAAAGAAGAAAGTAGCAAAGAAGAAGACTACGAAGAAGAAGACCGCAAAGAAGACCACGAAGCGCCGAAAGACCGCAAAGCGCGCGTAAGTGAGAAACGCAAAACTCCCTTCGGGGAGTTTTTGCTTTTCTGTGAGTCTGATAAAAATCGCGAACTGCCTCGTTTCGGAGCCTCTCGGTTTTACTCACCGTATGTCTACTACGGCTCGTAAAACCTTAGCTCCGGGCCTCGCATTTCATCGATTTTTATCAGACTTTTATTGCAAGCCAGGTCACTTTTCCTAGCTGTTTACTGTTTCCTGTTTTCTGTATACTGTTCCTACTTATGGCTAATCTACTGGGGCGTATATTCTCTCAGAACGAATCTGCTGGCTTTGTAAAGTCTGCACAACCCGTTTTGACACGTGCTGCTCTCCTTGAGTCGGAGATTATGGCCCTTTCGGAAGAGGGGCTCAAAGAGCGCATACAGGCGCTACGGGCACGTGTGGGTGGTTCTCTTGAAAAGGATGCAGATATTGCCGAGGTTTTTGCGCTCGTGCGCGAATCAGCACGACGCACGCTCAAAGAACGTCATTACGACGTCCAGCTTATTGGTGGTCTTGCACTTACAAAAGGAAAGATTGCTGAAATGCGCACAGGTGAAGGAAAGACACTGGTAGCAACCCTTGCGGCAACGGCACGTGCGCTTTCAGGGAAAGGTGTGCATATCGTGACCGTAAACGACTATCTTGCCCGACGTGACGGTGCGTGGATGGGACAGGTGTATCACGCGCTCGGACTTTCCGTAGGTGTGGTGACTTCTTCAGGAAGCTACCTCTATGACCCAACACACGTGCCGGCCGAGGAAGATGCTGAGCGTGATGCGGAAGGTTCTTTCAAAGTGTTTTATGACTACTTGCGACCAGTAGAGAAAAAAGACGCATACGCTGCGGACATTACCTACGCCACCAACAACGAACTTGGATTTGACTATCTTCGTGATAACACCGCGTACGAGCCTGCACAGCTCGTAAATAGACGCGGATACGCGTACGCGATTATCGACGAGATTGACTCCATTCTTATAGATGAAGCGCGCACCCCGCTTATCATTTCAGGTCCTGCAGGAGATGCAGGTGGGCTTTATGAAAAGTTCGCTGGTATTGTTGCGGGTTTTACGAAAGACGTTGACTACACCGTAGATGAAAAACAACGTGCGGTACAAGTAACCGAAGCTGGCATTAAAAAGGCTGAAGAAGCATTAGGGCTTGAAAATTTGTATACCGAAGGGGGTATGCGATATGCGCACCATCTTGATACTGCGGTGCGTGCTAAAGCACTGTTCAGCAAAGACCAAGAGTACGTGCTCAAAGACGGGGAAGTGGTTATCGTGGATGAGTTTACGGGAAGACTTCAGCCAGGTCGTCGTTGGTCAGATGGTCTTCATCAGGCGGTAGAAGCAAAAGAAGGTGTACCTATTAAGAAAGAGACGCGCACGTACGCAAGCGTGACGTTCCAGAACTATTTCCGCATGTACGGATCTCTGGCGGGTATGACGGGTACAGGACTCTCTTCCGAAGAAGAGTTCTACACTGTCTACAAACTTGAGGTGGTGGTAGTACCGACGAACAAACCGGTAGCACGTAAAGACCACAACGACCTCATCTTCCAGACCAATAAAGGTAAATACACCGCCCTTGCACGCGCAGTGAAAGAACGTCACGAACGTGGTCAGCCTGTTCTTATCGGCACTGTTTCTATTGAAGATAACGAAGTGGTAAGTACCGCGCTCACCAACGCGGGCATTCCGCACGAAGTCTTGAATGCAAAGAATCACGAGCGCGAAGGAGAAATCATTGCACAGGCAGGACGTAAAGGACGTGTTACGGTCGCAACGAACCTGGCAGGACGTGGTGTGGATATCAAGCTTGGCGGAGTACCGGTCTCTGAAGCTGAGCGTAGTGATGTGGTAACAGCAGGAGGTCTTGCGGTTATTGGTACCGAGCGTCATGAAGCACGTCGCATAGACAACCAGCTTCGCGGACGCTCAGGACGTCAGGGAGACCCGGGCGAGACACAGTTCCTTGTTTCCCTCGAAGACAAGCTCATGCGAGTTTTTGCGTCGGACATGGTGAAGCGTGTTATGGGTACTTTTAAAATCCCAGAAGACGAACCTATCGGCTCAGGACTCATCAGTAAGGCACTTGAAACAGCGCAAAAGCGTATTGAAGGTTTCAACTTTGATGCTCGTAAGCAAGTGCTTGCGTACGATGATGTGTTGAATACACAACGTCTCGCTGTGTACGCACGCCGAAAGGTGGCGCTGCTTGGTAGCGACGAAGAAATAGATACAGAAATTACCGAGCTGATAGGAGAGAACGAAGAGCTTCAAAATGCATACAAGAAGAAGCAAGAAGAAATTGGTGTTGCGCCTATGCGCGCAATCATGCGTCGCCTGATTCTCCAGACTACCGACGCTCATTGGCTTGCCCAGCTTGAAACCATGGAGTACCTGCGTCGTTCTGTGTCGCTCCGGGCATACGGTCAGCATGACCCGCTCATAGAATATCGTCGTGAGGGACTTGCTCGTTTTAAGGCGATGGAAGCAGATATTGATGAAGCGATACGTGCCTTGATCCCGCGCATTGCACTTGCTGACGAAAGTCGTATACGTGCACAGGAAGAACGTGCACGCCGTACCGTACTTGCTGCAAGTGAGGCAGGAAAGACGACAGAAGGTCCGCTTGTGAAAGGAGACACCTATGGTCGTAATGATCTTGTGAAGATTACGAACGGTACCGATGTTAAAGAAATGAAATACAAGAAAGCAGAACCGTTTATTTCCGAGGGCTGGACTGTAGTTAGGTAACAGTTCACAGGTAACAGGTAACAGCCATGAAAAGTGTATTTTATGACCTGCTGGTGTGGCAGAAGGCAATGCACTTCGCCAAACAGGTGTATCAACTCACAGAAGTATTACCAAAGCACGAACAGTACGGAATTTCACAGCAGGTACGACGTGCTGCAGTTTCTATACCATCAAACATTGCAGAAGGCTCACGACGCGGGAAGAAAGAGTTCGTGCAATTTTTGCGGATTGCTAACGGATCAGCCGCAGAAGCAGAGACACAGCTCCTCCTGATTAAAGATTTGTATAACGTTGAGGTAGCACCTGCTCTTGAGGTTCTTGTTGAAGTAGAAAAAATGCTAGAAAAGTTCATTTCTCGGATTACCTAGTAGCCTGTTTACTGTTTACTGTTACCTGTGTACTGTGGGTGGTATGGCATTTGTAGACGAGATAAAACTTCACGCACAGGCGGGCAAAGGAGGCGACGGTGTCGTCCGTTGGGTGCGTACAAAAGAGACGGCGCGCGGAGGTCCGGGAGGCGGAGACGGTGGTCGCGGAGGAGATGTCGTCCTTGTTGGTGTGCGTGACCTTGGCATACTTGCGTCATACCGCTACACAAAAAAAGTTCGCGCAGAAGACGGACAAGCAGGACAAAATTTTAATAAACATGGAAAAGACGGAGACCCGGTGATTCTTAAGGTGCCTGTCGGGACTTCTGTGTTTGTAGAAGCTACTGGTGAGACGCACGAAATTTTGCAAGAAGGTGAACAAACCGCAATACTTCTTGGCGGTCCAGGTGGCTTTGGGAACACGCACTTCAAGTCTTCCGTAAACCAAAACCCGTTTGAAAGTACCCCAGGAAAAGAGGGGCAGGGTGGGGATATCCACATCACTCTAAAATTGATTGCGGACGCAGGCTTCGTAGGTTTCCCAAACGCAGGGAAGTCGTCGCTCTTGAACGCTCTGACTCGTGCTCGCTCAAAGGTTGGTGCATATCCCTTTACTACACTTGACCCTCATCTCGGAGACTTTTACGGATATATCCTGGCAGATATTCCAGGGCTCATCGAGGGTGCCTCGGAGGGCCGAGGTCTCGGTTCTAAGTTTTTACGGCACATAGAAAGAACCAGAATGCTTGTACATCTCGTCTCGGCTGAACAAGAAGATGTTTCTGGTGCCTATAGGGCTATCTCGGACGAGCTTTCGGCGTTCGGTCACGGGCTACGGGACAAGAAAGAAATTGTCGTACTCTCAAAAGCAGATCTCGTGAGTCCAGAAGAGCTGGCAGAAAAGAAAAAAAGCTTGGAGGAAGTTACGGCAGGGAAGGAGGTATTAGTGCTTTCTGTGCATGACGAAGTGCTTCTAAAATCGTTTAGTGATTACTTGAGTCGCTTGCTCACAAGCTAAGCCGTAGGTAGGATGGGGCAAATGAGTGCTCCCACTGAAAAGACCGTCTTTCGCCCCACCATAGGGCTTGAAATTCACGCCGAGCTTGCAACGGCGACGAAGATGTTCTGTTCCTCAAAGAATGACCCAGACGAAACGCGTCCGAATGTAAACGTATGTCCGGTCTGTCTCGCGCACCCCGGCACTCTGCCGGTCATCAATCGCGAAGCAGTACGTCACGTACTTCGTGTCGGAAGTGCGCTCGGAGGTACGCTCGCAGATTTCGCAGAGTTCGATAGGAAGTCGTATTTCTACCCAGACATTCCAAAGGGGTATCAGATTAGTCAGTACGAACATCCGCTCGTGAAGGGCGGGACACTTGCAGGTGTTGCCATCACGCGCGTGCACCTTGAAGAAGATACCGCGCGTTCTACGCATGAAGGTGATGCTTCGCTCGTAGACTTCAATCGTGCAGGAGTTCCGCTCATGGAGCTGGTTACGGAACCTGTCATACACACTGCAGAAGAAGCAGGAATTTTTGCACGAGAACTTCAGCTCCTCCTGCGTACACTTGGGGCTTCTGAGGCAAATCTTGAGAAGGGGGAGATGCGCATTGAAGCAAATATTTCTGTTTCTTCTGACGACTCGTTTGGTACGAAAGTGGAGGTTAAAAACCTCAACTCGTTTCGTTCGGTTGAGAACGCTATAGCATTTGAGATAAAGCGCCAGACAGACTTAATCCTAAAAGGGGGACGTGTAAGCCAGGAGACACGAGGATGGGACGAAGATCGCCAAGAAACCTTCCATCAGCGCTTTAAGGAAGGGAGCGCAGACTACCGGTATTTTCCAGAGCCAGACCTACCGAAACTCGTGCTTTCCGAGGTTCCTGACCTTCTTCCAAATATAATACGTGAGAGCTTGCCAGAACTCCCTGACGAGAGACGAGCTCGGTATGCCAAGCTTGGCCTTAAACCAGATGGCGTTGCCTTTTTACTCGGCACAAAAGCACGAGGAGCATTTTTTGATGCAGTCGCAACGGTACTACGTTTTGATGCGTCGCTTGTACTTCTTGCGGCAAACTACACCACCACTGACTTAGCAGGACTCTTTGCAAAAAAGGGAATTGAAGAATTCGAACGGCTTGCACCAGAGCACTTTGCTGCACTCATGCATATGATTCACGCAGACAAACTCTCTTCGCGCGGTGCTAAAGAAGTGCTTGCGGTTATGGCAGAAGAGGGCGGTGAGCCAGAGGTGATTGCCAAAGCACGAGGCTTGCTCCAAGTGAGTGACCCAGAGGCATTACGCGCATTGGTTCGGGACGTTATAAAAGCTAACCAAAAGGCTGTAGAGGAGTATAGAGCAGGCAAGGAAGCCTCACTCCAGTTCTTGCTCGGTAAAAGTATGCAGGCGTCTAAAGGTTCAGGTAACCCTTCTACGCTAAAAACATTACTTGTAGAGGAGCTTGCAAGTCGTTAGAACGGTAGCGGTTGTCGCAAAAGAGGTGAGTTTCTCGTGGTCTTATATTTATTTTCAAGCTGTTTTCTGCAAGACAAGATATCTACTATAAACAAGCTACTTTTGCACCATCTCGTCAGGACTTATATAATTTCTGGCATGGATGAACTTGTAATCGGAGATAAGACATATATCCCTTCACGTAAGGCTGCTGAAATTACTGGCTATGCAAAAGACTACGTCGGACAGCTGTGTAGAGAAGGGCGTGTGGAGGCAAAATTGGTAGGGAGAAGCTGGTATGTGTTAGAAGAATCAATACGGGAGCACCGTTTTGGTGGCTCCTCAGATACGGCAGAGACCGCAGAGGAGGCACCTCAGGAGCCTCAGGCAGAGGTTGTAGAGGAAGAAAATGAGACGGTGGTACAGGAATGGGAGGCACCAAAATATGTTTCTGAAGAAATTCAGGAAATTGTACCTATAGACAAGACGACTTATGTAGAAAATAAGCCATCTTTTACTAGTACACCTTCAGTAGAAACAATCCAATCTTCTTGGGAATCTTGGTTTTCTCACAACAAGAAAGAAGAAATGATCTCTACACACGAGAATTCTTCGTTTGCAGAAGATACTGACACAGACACAGCAGATGCCTTTCCGCTGGAGAAGGTAGAGGAAAATCAATCTTTTAACGATAATTACCCTACAGAAGATGAATCTTCCGTTGAATCTGAAGAACATGTACTTCCAATACGTAAAATTGTTACCCAGGAAGCGTATATTCCTCCACAGTCGCACATGGAGCGAAGGGAAGTAAAAGCAACACACAATAAAAGAAAGACACGCAGAAAGGGAAATATAGTCCTACAAGCAGTCTTTGTTTCCTTTGTAATAGTTATCGCAACGATGGTCGCTATCGGTTCTGGTGTATTAAAGATAAAAGATTCCGATAGCCAGTTTGCAGCACCGCTCATTCATTTCCTCAGTGGCACAGAGAAAATAAGTAAATAAAGGATATTTTTTCTCGGATAGATAAAAATCTCGGGCAAACGAGAAATGTAAAAGCCTCTTTCTGAGGCTTTTACATTTTTCTACCTACACATGGCAGTTGCGTGCGCATATGTAGACTTCCTGCTCTGTATTTTCTCCACGAACGTTACGGTAAAAGCTTCCTCCTGCCAGTTTTTTTTGGGGTTCTGCAGGTACTCTTGCACATTTTCTGAATGAGATATTCCTTCCCTTTCAAGTATTTTCTCTTACAAAAATATGCAAGGGGAGCGCTAAATTTATTTTAGAAATTTTTTAAAACGTAGAAAAATATTTTTGAAAAAGTAATCCACTGCAAAACACTAGGAGTATCCGTTATAGCAAGTGATTATATAGGTTATACGGTTATCCGACATGCACACTTCGGTCATTAAAACTAAATACATCTCCTCGGCTGAAGCCTCAAAAATTTCAGGATATTCTCCTGACTATGTTGCGCGACTTTGTCGCGAAGGGAAGGTTGAAAGCATGCGCGTTGGACGCGCATGGCTCGTAGATCGCGCATCTTTAATTTCATACAAAGACGCAGAAGAAACAAAGAAGATTGAGATTGCGCAGGCGCTCTCAGCAATACGTGCAAAGGAGTACCGGGTCTCTCAGGAAAGTATTAAAGAAACTCCTGTTGTTGAACCCGTTCCGGTTGTTGCTCCACCACCTGCACCTGCACCTGCACCTGCACCGGCTCCGGCCCCTGTGGCTGTGGTAGAAGCAATAGTCCCTGCTGTATCAGAGCCAGCACCTCCTGCACCAGAGAAAGTGGTTCCTACACAACCAGTTCCTTCTCCATTTTTCTTTTCCGGTCAGAAGGTAGTGATTGGTCTGGCGCTCTTCCTCACGTTCGTTGGGATTTCTGCAGGGTACTACGCAGGTTCTCCGGTTGTAACGGTGGAAAACGAAGAGACGCGCGCACAAACGCGCGCGGCGTATGTAGTTTCTTCTGCAACTGCTGCTGCATACAATGCATTTGATTCTGTTGCAGTATTTACGTACCGCACCATCTCTGGTCTCTTTGATCGCGCAGGCTCTGTGATTGCTTCGTGGTTCCCAGCGCCGTTTGTGGCGGTAGTTGATTTCGGACGCGCACAGTTTGCAACCACGACGGTTGCAGTGAACAACACACCAACCCAAGTTTCTAATCAGTACGACATCGTGGTGAACGGATTGTCTCGAGATTCAGTAGATGAACGCATTCGTGACCATATAGATAATCTTGTTGACCAGCTTGATACCACTAGTGGCGGTGGTGGCGGTTCTGGCATTACTGACATTTCCGGGGAGTCGCTTGAAGACTTGGGTGACGTTGCTTCAATGACGAAAGATTTTGGTGACCTCCTGTATTGGAACGGAGTTGAATGGGCGGATGTCGCAACATCTTCACTTGGCATTACTGGCTCCGGTACCGTTACTTCGGTAAATGCTTCTGGCGGAACTACCGGTCTCTCCTTCACTGGTGGACCTATTACCACAAGTGGTACGCTCACACTTTCTGGAACACTCGCCATTGCAAACGGCGGTACCGGAACGGGAACGGCACCTTCCTATGGTCAACTTCTTATTGGTAATGCGCTTGGTGGGTACGACCTTGTAGCAACGTCTTCCCTTGGAATCACTGCAGGCGCTACGCCAGCGGGTTCAGATTCGTATGTACAATTTAATCAAGGAGGAGCACTTGGTGCTGACTCAGCATTTTCATACGCATCAACGACAAACACGCTTTCAGTTGCAAACGGCGTAATTCAATCAACGTCTGGTATTTTCCGCGGAGATGATGAGTATCATCAAATTATTTTCCATAACGTCACGAACAGCACTGACTACTTTGAATGGGGCGACACGCTTGCAAATGGCGGAGGACATCGCTTCTATACCGGTGGGCCAAGCTTTACGCTTCGCGCACAAATTGCAGATGACGGAAGTTACTTCTCAGGCAATGTTGGCATAGGAACAACGTCACCGTACGCAAAACTTTCCGTGGTTGGCGAAGTGGTGGGTGCTAATTTCACTGCTACAACTACCGCAACTTCAACGCTTCCAACACTTGCGGTTACTCGTCTTGGACTCGGCTCTGATTACTTTACAGACCTCACCGGTACTGGTCTAAGTAATGTTGGTGGCACACTTACCTTGAATGCAACCGGTGACTGGACGGGCACGTTCGACGGACAAGAAGGTTCGTACTACCTCTCTCGAGCAAATCACACCGGTACACAGCTCGCATCAACTATTTCTGACTTCAGTACCACTGCACGTGGACTCTTCTCTGCAACTTCGCCACTTTCCTATAACAGTGGTACGGGAGCATTCTCAGTTGCTTCAGGATTCTCTATTCCTCTTACTGCCTCAACTACCGAGTGGGACACTGCATTCTCTTGGGGTGACCACGCTAGTGCAGGATACGCAACGTTCGCGTATCCATTTCCAAATAACGCTACGTCAACAACGCTTGGATTTTGGAGCGGTCTTCAAACCCTCTATACCCAAATTGGTGGTACAGCAACTACCACCATAGATTCAGCGGGCACTATTACCGTTGGCGGAGATCTTCTATTTGGGTCTACACAGTGGAATCTCGGGGACAGTATAGATGGAGAGCAAATTGCAAACGGCACTATTGATGACGACAGTCTAGATTTCACTGACATCACTCTTGCTGACTTCACGAATGATGCTGGATTTGCAACATTCGGCTACCCATTCCCAAGTAACGCAACCTCAACTCTGCTTTCATTTAATGGTGGACTCACGACATCATCACTCTCAATTGGCTCACTCTCCGGTGTGCTCTACGGCAACAACGGCACTGTAACTTCAACCGCAACCTCAACTGCAACACTTGGTCTTGGTCTCTCCGGCACCCTTACTACACTTGGAGGAAGTGACTCACTCTCCATTGCAACTTCATCTCTCTACACCGGTACCACGGGACAGGTGGCGTACTTCAATGGAACGAATGCACTGACGGGCACTTCAAGTCTCTTTATTGCTACTAATGGGTATGTCGGGGTAGGCAGTACCAGTCCAAATCAAATGCTTTCCGTCGGTGGTGCAGTCGATGTTCCAGGATCGTCAGGATATCGAGTAGACAATGCACTCGCACTGTATGGAAGTTCTGGATTCACTCTCCTTCAGTCAGTTGGAGGAAATGGCGTAATTATTCGCGGTAACCAAGTTTCAAATCACGTTACGATTGGAAGTACAGGGCTCGTTACGCTTCTTGATAGGTTGGTTGTTTCAGGAACAGGAAACAGTACCTTTGCTGGCAATCTCGGCATCGGCACCACCTCACCATCAGAGCGCCTCTCAGTCCAAGGCAACCAGTACACCAGTGGCTCAGCATTCTTCGGTGGCGCACTCACCGCAACCAGCACAGTCACCCTCGCAAACTACACCAACGGCGCACTCGCCGTCGGTGCATCAGGCTCCCTCTACACCTTCTCAACCTCCACCTGGACCTTCGCTTCCTCAACTCTCCTCGCTGACAACAACACCTTCAGCGGAAACAACACCTTCTCCAACACCATCACGGGCTCCATCTCAGGCAACGCAGGTACTGCAACCGCACTTCAAACCGCACGCACCATCAACGGCGTCTCCTTCAACGGCACGGGAGATATCACCATCACTGCTGCTTCCTCAACCCTCCTAGCTGACAACAATACGTGGAGTGGTACGAACAGCTTTGCAGCTATCACCGCAACAAGCATCGGTCTTCCGCAAAATACACGCCAAGGTCTTTCTGCGCTCTATAACGCAGGAGATGGTGATGTGTTTGGTCTTGAACAGGTTTCTGCTGGCCAAACAGGAGACTTCCCAGCAACCCGTCTTTTCACTTCCGCAACAGGGAGCTCCTTCCTTGGTTTTGGTAAATACACCGACGCAACAACATTCTCTGAGTTCGCTCGCTTCACAAATACAGGTAACTTCGGAATCGGCACCACGTCTCCTTATGCAAAAGTTTCAGTTGTCGGACAAGTGGTCGCTTCGTACTTCACGGCAACTACAAGCGCAACTTCTACACTCCCGCACCTCACCGGCTCCTTTATTAGTGGTTTTGGTCTTTCAGAATGTGCTGACGCAGGAGACAAACTTCTCTACAACAACGGACTCTTCTCTTGTGGTGCGGACGCAGGGGCGGGCGGAGGTATTACCGCACTTGGTGCACAGTACTCATCGTTCCAAACAGGTTCTTCTCAAACCTTTGCAACGTCGTCTGATACAAACATCCAAATCACCATTACTTCTGCAGGCGATGAACACCTCTTCACACCAATATGGGTAGGCACTCTCGCGTCAGGTCGTGGTGGCACCGGCATCTCTTCAGTTACCGCAAATGAACTTTTGATTGGTAATAGCGGGGGAACCGGATGGACACAAGTTGCCACCTCCTCCCTCGGCCTCCCAACTTTTGCAACACTTGCCGGATACCTCGCACTCTCAGACTGGTACGCCACCACCACTGATGGTCTAGACGAAGGCACCACCAACCAGTACTTCACAAACGCTCGTGCACGCCAAGCAATCTCAGAAAACATCACCGGCATTGACTACGACAACGGCACAGGCATCTTCTCGCTCACCTCTAACTACACCATCCCACTCATTGCTTCCACCACTGAATGGGATACCGCGTTTAGCTGGGGTGATCACAGTACGGCAGGATATGCGACTTTCGGGTATCCGTTCCCAAGCAATGCAACTACTACCAAGCTTGATTTCAATGGCGGCGCGTCGACGACGCAGCTGACCACTACGGGCACGACATATCTTGCGACCGGAGGAGGGAATGTCGGAATTGGGACGACGACACCCGCATCTCTTCTGACGCTCCAAGGCGGAGGGATTACCATAAATGACTCTGGCAGCTCTGGGTGGTCTTACTTTGGCAGATATGATCTGTTGCCGGTTTCGGTAACGAACGGGCCTGGTTTGGCTGATATGTATATCAGTGGAGGCAGGAACAACGATTTCTTCATTGCTGCACAATCCAACGGTACTAATGAAGGACTTCGCTTTGGTAACACGAATCCCGACACGAGTGTATTCAGCGAATACTTGACCATACTTGGTGCAGGAACAGGTGCCGGTAATGTTGGTATCGGCACCACCACACCATTCACTACATTCTCTGTTGCCGGCAACTCATACCTTGGCGGTAACGTCACAGCAACGGGTACTGCAGCAATCGCAGGTCTCGCAACCTTTACGAGCGGCATCAATGTGAACGCCGAAACCTTCACTGACCTCACGGGTACCGGACTCACCAATACCGGCGGTGCACTCACGCTGAACGCAACGGGGGACTGGACCGGCACGTTCGACGGACAGGAAGGTTCGTACTATCTCAATCGTGCAAATCACACTGGCACACAACTTGCATCAACGATCTCCGACTTCAACTCTTCAGTGAATGCATACATTCATGCGTCAACAACCATTCCAAAGACGTATACCTCAAACATCTTCACCGCAGCACAGAACTTCGCAAACGGCATCACCATCGGATCACTCTCTGGCGTCCTCTATGGCAATAACGGCAATATCTCCGCAACAGCAACCTCCTCAGCAACCCTTGGTCTTGGTCTCTCAGGCACTCTCACCACACTTGGAGGAAGTGACTCACTCTCCATTGCAACCTCTTCGCTCTTTACGGGTACGCAGGGCCAGGTTGCGTACTTTAGTGGGACGAATCAGGTAGTTGGCACCAGTTCGCTCTTTGTGGCGGCGAATGGCAATATTGGTATCGGTACTACAACGCCCAGCGATAAGCTCCATCTTTCAGGAACTGGAAGTAGCGATACTCCACGCCTTAAATTCACCAATAACATAACAGGGTACACCTCTACGGACGGCGCTTTCGTCGGCATTTCGAACAGCAGCCAGCTCGATGTTTGGAACAATGAAAGTAATGCGCTACGCTTCGGCACCGCGAATGCTGAACGCGCACGGTTTGATAGCTCAGGTAACCTTGGTATCGGCACCACCACGCCTGCAACCAAACTTGATGTATATGGGACCATCCGCAGTACAAACGTTACGATTCCGACTTCCGGTTCTGGTCTTGAGATGCGTTATGACGGATCAAACGGTGTTATTACTGCCTATAACCGAGATGCGTCACAACTTCTCCCTATAGTTATTGGTGGATCGAGTCTTTCGCTTGGCACAGGTCCGTTTGGGGCTCTTTCAACGCGTGTGACAATTGATTCCTCCGGCAATATTGGTATTGGTACAACCTCTCCGCAAGGTAAATTGCATCTTGCAACTTCTGTTGCGTCAAACAATGTCTACATTGACACCTACAGCACAGGAGCAGAAACAAACGCACTCACCTTCAGGAAGTCCGATACGAGTGTAAATGGCAATCCTGCTGAGACTGATGATGGTGATGTGCTCGGATCGATTGCGTTCCAGGGTGTAGATTCGAGCAGCAACTTTGATCTCGGCGCATCAATCGTCGCAACACAAAACGGTGCTGCTGGAACGCGCGTGCCAACTAACCTTATTCTTTCTACCTACTCATCATCTGCTCAAAATTCAAACCAGTTGGTTTTGAACAGCAACGGAAATATCGGCATCGGCACCACCTCACCATCCACCACCCTCAGCGTCCAAGGCAACTCATACATCTCCGGCACCTCCTTCTTCGGCGGCGCAATTACTGCAACCAGCACCGTGACCTTGTCTAACTACACCAACGGCGCACTTGCCGTCGGTGCTTCAGGCTCTCTCTACACGTTCTCAACCTCTACCTGGACCTTCGCTTCCTCAACACTTCTTGCAGATAACAACACATGGAGTGGTCTCAATATCTTCAATGGCAACGCCTCCACTACTCAGTTCACCTCTACTGGCAACACGTATCTTGCAACCAGTGGAGGAAACGTTGGTATCGGGACGACGAGTCCGCTCGTGAAATTGCATATCGCAATCGGCACCAATCAACAGATCGGGTTCAGTTCCGATTCTAGCGAGGCGCGCATCAGTTCATTCAATGACGGGATCACCAACGCGCCTCTTCGCTTCCAAGCTTCGGAATTCAACTTCAATAGCGGCAATTTAGGTATCGGTACCACCTCTCCTGCACAAACTCTCTCCGTCCAAGGCAACTCATACATCTCCGGCACCTCCTTCTTCGGTGGCGCAATTACTGCAACATCAACCTTTACGTGGGGTACAGGAAGTGTGCTTGGTACAGCAGGTCAAATAACCTCGCTCTCTACTGGTACTTTTGCCAACAATCGAATTACTCTTGGTTCTGGTCTCACAAATGGTGCAAACGGTGCTCTCTACTCAACTTCTGGTAGGAGTCTAGAGTTGGTTTCTGATGCAACTGCAGGCAGAGGAATGTTGATTGAGACAGGAACCGGTAACGTCGGTATCGGCACCACCTCACCATCAGCAACTCTTGCCGTACAAGGCAACGCACTCATCTCTGGAAATATTTCATCAGTCGCAAACATAACTGCTACAGGAACTGTATCAACAACCAATCTCACTGTCGGTACACTCAACGGTCCGCTTCATGCAAATAACGGAGTTGTTTCTGCAACTACTTCCATCGGCGCCATATACGGTGGTACTGGTCAAACTTCATACACCGTCGGTGACCTTCTCTATGCTGATACCACTACCTCACTTGCAAAGCTTCCAATTGGTACCGCAGGGCAGGTGCTCAAAGTAACAGGAGGACTTCCACAGTGGGGCGTAGACCTCACGACCGGTGGCGGTGGCGGGGCAGGCGCATGGTCTACGACTACAGACAGTCTTGCTATTTACCCAACGGACACCTCAAACGTTGTCATTATCGGAAACAGCGCAACCACGACAAATACAAGCATTTTTGAAGTTGCTGGTCGTTCCTACTTCTCAAACAACATTTCTGTTGCGACAACTTCAACCGCACACCGCCTCACGGTAGACGGTACGACCCTTCTTGGAGGACTTCTAACGCTCTACTCAGGATTCAGTATCGGAGGCGAGGAGTTCACGAGCCTCACGGGTACTGGTCTTTCAAACATTGCTGGCATACTCACGCTTGATGCAACAGGTGATTGGACGGGTACCTTTGATGGTCAGGAGGGAAGTTACTACCTTGCAAACTCTTTCAGCACTACTTCAGCACAATACTTCGCCCACTCTTCAACAACGATTCCAAAGACATACACGGCAAACACATTCACCGGCACGCAAACGTTCAACACTGCAGAGATAAGCGACCTCTTCGTAGATGCGCTCTACGATTCAAACGATAGTATTGGGAACGAAGGTGAAATTTTGATGGCAACACTCACGGGACCAGACTGGGTGGCAACCTCTACACTCGGTCTTCCAACCTTTGCCGACCTCGCTGGGTTCTCTACTTTTGCGTATCCATTCCCAAGTAACGCAACTTCAACAGCGCTCTCATTTAATGGCGGACTTACCACCTCAGCACTTTCCATCGGCTCGCTCTCCGGCGTCCTCTACGGCAACAACGGCACCATTACCTCAACCGCAACCTCAACCGCAACGCTTGGTCTTGGCCTTTCTGGCACCCTGACCACTCTTGGAGGAAGTGACTCACTCTCCATTGCAACCTCGTCGCTCTTCACGGGTACGACAGGGCAGGTGGCGTACTTTGATGGGACGAACTCGTTGATTGGTACTTCGTCGCTTTTTGTCGCGGCGAATGGAAACATTGGCATCGGAACAACGACTCCTGATGCTCGCCTTACTCTCCAGAACACCACGGATTCTACTGATATCTTCAAGGCGTACACAGATACCGGTGTTGTTGCTGCAAGAATAACGAACACGGGTCTTGTATACATAAAAGACATCATTCGAAACTCAGGAAACTCTACATACATCTCTATGGCAGGAGTGACTGGGTCGTCAGGTGGAACTATCCAGCTTGCACCTGCGGGTGTAGAAGCTGTGAGAGTTTTGCAAAATGGGAATGTTGGTATCGGCACCACCTCTCCATCTGAACGCCTCTCCGTCCAAGGTAACAGCTACGTATCAGGCACCTCCTTCTTCGGTGGCGCCCTCACCGCAACCTCCACCGTCACCCTCGCAAACTACACTAACGGCGCCCTCGGCGTCTCTTCAACCGGCGCTCTCTACACCTTCTCCACATCAACGTGGACCTTCGCTTCCTCCACACTCCTTGCTGACAACAACACCTTCTCTGGTACTAACATCTTCAGCACCGCACCACGCCTCGGCTCTCTCACTGGTGTCATCTATGGCAACAACGGTACTTTGAACCAAGTCGCTACGACGTCAGCTTCTCTTGGTCTTGGCCTATCCGGTACCCTCACCACGCTTGGAGGAAGTGACTCACTCTCCATTGCAACTTCATCTCTCTACACCGGTACTACGGGACAGGTTGCGTACTTCAATGGAACGAACGCACTGACAGGTACTTCAAGCCTCTTCATTGCAACGAGTGGGAATATAGGTGTTGGCACCGCATCTCCAACACAAGGGAAGTTGGTTATCAACGAAGGAAACCTTTACCTCGCAGACAATTCAAACACTGCGTACGGCATCACCTTCCAACGCGGTGGAACTCAGCGCGGTACTATTACGACCAGTAACGGGGACCTTACGCTCACATCAAATGCGGGAGCATCAAATGGTATTCGCTTCTCAACAAACGGTGTATCTGATGCACTGTTGATTCTCAACACGACAGGCAACGTGGGTATTGGTACTTCAACACCAACTGAACGGCTCGCAGTACAAGGCAACTCATACATCTCCGGCACCTCCTTCTTCGGTGGCGCACTCACCGCAACCTCCACTGTCACACTCGCAAACTACACCAACGGTGCTCTCGGCGTGAACAGCACCGGCAACCTCTACACCTTCTCAACCTCTACCTGGTCCTTTGCTTCCTCAACGCTTCTGGGAGACAACAACACCTTCTCGGGCACAAACATCTTCAGCACCGCGCCACGTCTTGGCTCTCTCACTGGAGTCATCTATGGCAACAGCGGAACACTCTCCGCAACGGCCACATCAACCGCAACGCTCGGTCTTGGGCTCTCCGGCACTCTCACCACTCTTGGTGCATCTGACACACTCTCAATCGCAACCTCCTCTCTCTACACCGGTACCACCGGACAGGTAGC
>CAYMZP010000002.1:0-3746 GCA_964395025.1 uncultured Candidatus Saccharibacteria bacterium | reverse complement strand
GGGCACCTCCTCACTCTTTATTACAACGAGTGGGAATGTGGGGGTAGGCTCATCCACTCCAACCCAGAAATTGAGTGTAGCGGGAGATATTTATGTGGGAGCAGAGAGTGCCGGCACCAGCAATTCTATATTGTTTGATGTTGTTGCAAGTGGAGTAAAGAGTCTCTATGCCAACGGAAATGATATATACATTGGGAATATTTCAGGTGGTGCTACCTCTGGAGCGCACACCATTTCAGGGTTTGGCGCCTGGGTGCGTGGTTCACGTAGTACAGGTATTGACGCAACAAGTGCTGGAGGTGATCTAAACCTATATGCGGGAGGAAACGTCATAGCAACAGCTCGTACTCTCGGTAATCTTGGTGTTGGTACCACGTCTCCATATGCAAAACTTTCCGTAGCAGGGCAAGTAGTGGGTGAGTACTTCACGGCAACTTCAACAAATGCCACATCAACCTTTGCCGGAGCCGTTTCGGCGGGGAATGACACCATTCGTCTCTATAAGACAGGAAAGATAGACATAGGTAACTTCTCAATGGGTAGCCAAGCATTGAACGTATACACGACCAATGCCGGTACGGTAGCTTCTATACAAAGTAATGGACTTGCTGCCGGGAATATAATCCTTTCAATAAATCAAGGAAATTCAGTAACCGGTAGTGCGTATGCTCTCCGCGGTAATCTTGATACAACTACCAATGGGTATATAACCATTCAACAAAATGGTACTGGACGTGCAGTACTTGAGGCGCTGGCAATCAGTACTGGAGATGCGCAAGCAAGCTTTGCGGTAAACGGAGTACAGACGTGGTCAGTCGGTCTTGATAATTCAGATAACGACAGCTTCAAGATTTCTCCTGCGACCGACGTCGGTACCACCCCAGCTCTCACCATTCTTACGGGAGGAAACGTCGGCATCGGCACTACTGTGCCTGACAGCAAACTCCACATCAATGGCAGTGGCAATGTCTCGATACACTTACAAGGCACTAACGCTGTCTGGCAACAGATGAACAACGGGACTGCGAGTTTCTATCCGCAGGTATATAGTGATAATACATTCCGTATCGGTTCGACTGTCGGAACAAGTCAGTTTGTGATGAATAGTAGTGGCAATGTAGGCATCGGCACCACTTCACCAGCAGGGAAATTACATGTCTATAACGGCGCATCAAACGCATCAGTTAACTCACTTGCAGACGACTTCATAATTGAAGACGATAACTACGCAGGTATCTCACTTCTTACGCCAGACTCAACAGGAGTAGCAAACATCTACTTCGGACACAATAACGACAGTGATGCAGGACGAATCGTATACAACAATAGCGACGATAGCTTTGACTTCTTCGCTGCAGGTTCTCAGAAGGTAAAGATTACGACAGGAGGTAATGTAGGTATTGGCACCACGAGTCCATACGTACGACTCAGTGTCGCGGGAGCAGCTGCGCTCCAAGCAAATAACACAGGAGTTGTGCTTGAAACCTATAACTCCGATGCATCCAATGCATCTCAGTTCCAAATTGTTCACAATGGGTTTGGAGTAGATTTGAAGGTGCCACGTTCTGGCTCGCTCTCGTTCTATACGAACGGAACTGAGAAGGCGCGCATCACGAATACAGGAAACTTCGGCATCGGCACCACCACGCCAGCCACTACCCTTAGCCTCCAAGGCAACAGCTACGTATCAGGCACCTCATTCTTCGGTGGCGCCCTCACCGCAACCTCAACCGTCACTCTCTCTAACTACACCAACGGCGCTCTCGGTGTGAACGCTTCTGGTGCCCTCTACACCTTCTCCACCTCTACTTGGTCCTTCGCTTCCTCCACACTCCTAGCAGACAACAACACCTTCTCGGGCACAAACATCTTCAGCACCGCGCCACGTCTCGGCTCTCTCACTGGCGTCATCTACGGCAACAACGGTACTTTGAACCAAGTCGCTACGACCTCAGCCACCCTCGGTCTTGGTCTCTCTGGCACCCTCACCACACTTGGAGGAAGTGACTCGCTCTCCATTGCCACCTCTTCACTCTTCACCGGAACACAAGGACAGGTGGCGTACTTCGATGGAACGAACAGCTTGGTTGGCACTTCATCTCTTTTGATTGGTACGAATGGATATGTAGGGATTGGTACCTCAAGTCCACAATCGCCGTTTACGGTAGTGGGAGCTTCTGGGGTAAACGACAACACGGCGACCCTTCGATATTCGTCCGGCTCAGCCACTCTCCGCATCATCGGTAATCCAGCCAGCCAACAGAGAATTTACTTTGGCACAGATACGTCCCAAACCCTTGGAGTAATAAGTTACAACAACGCAACAAACCTGATGTCATTTGGTACAACTGGTAACTACAATTTCACATCAGGAAACGTTGGTATCGGCAGCACCACTCCAGGCGGGAAGCTCGTAGTGTACTCAGGTTCTTCAGGTGCAGGCGCAAATGCTGCTGCAGACGACCTTATTATTGAAAACTCTGGTCTTGCAGGTATATCAATACTGACGCCAAACAACTCAGGAGGACGTGTTGTCTTTGGCGATCCGCAAAATAATTCCGCCGGTGGCATCATTTACACGCATTCTGATGATAGTCTCTACTTGCGTTCGGCGGGTACAGATCAAGTTGTTGTAAACAGTTCTGGTCGCGTCGGCATCGGCACTACCTCTCCTGCGCAAACCCTCTCCGTGCAGGGCAACCAATACACCTCCGGCTCCGCATTCTTCGGTGGCGCCCTCACCGCAACCTCTACCGTTCAACTCACCAACTACACCAACGGTGCTCTCGGCGTCTCTTCAACCGGCGCCCTCTACACATTCTCAACTTCAACATGGACTTTCGCTTCCTCTACACTCTTAGCTGACAACAATACCTTCACTGGCACCAACACCTTTACCGGATCAAACGCATACGGAACTCCTTCATCAATCACACTCACTAATGCAACAGGACTTCCTGTATCAACTGGTATCAGCGGTCTTGGTACTGGCGTTGCAACCGCGCTTGGTACCAACATTGGTACCGCAGGTTCGTTTGTGGTGAACGGGGGAGCACTCGGTACCCCATCCTCAGGCACTCTCACCAATGCAACCGGACTTCCAATCGTTGATGGCACCACCGGCACGCTCACGGTTGCGCGTGGAGGTACGGGAGCGACTTCCTTTACGGACAATCGCATTCTCACTGGTAACGGTACGTCAGCAATAAGCGACGAAGCGAACCTTACCTTTGATGGCTCCACGCTCACAGTGACTGGTACTGGACGCGTTACCACAGCAGTGCAGGTAGGAACTGGAGGCTCCTACGAATCGCCACTTCACGTAAACATGCAAGATGTGCCAAGCTCTCCTCACGCAAGCTCTTTGCTTACGCTTGAGCATAATAGTCAGGATGTTGCACTCAGCTTGTTTACCAATAGTTCTAATGACGGCGCAATCTACTTCGCTCGAACCGGTACTACCGATGCAGGTCGCATTATCTACGACCACGACACCAACACGCTTCTCTTGGGTGCGAACAGTAGTGCTGATCAAGTTGTCTTGGCATCAAACGGTCGCGTTGGTATAGGCACCACCACTCCTTCACAAACACTTTCAGTACAAGGCAACTCATACACCTCAGGCTCAGCATTCTTCGGTGGCGCCCTCACCGCAACCTCAACCGTCACTCTCTCTAACTACACCAACGGCGCTCTCGGCGTCTCTTCAACCGGCGCCCTCTACACATTCTCAACTTCAACATGGA
>CAYMZP010000001.1:0-45821 GCA_964395025.1 uncultured Candidatus Saccharibacteria bacterium | reverse complement strand
CGGACCAAGACATGGGTAACTACGAACGCTTCCTCGGGCGTGACTTAGGGAGTGAAGACTACATGACCTCTGGCATGGTGTATCAGACGGTTATTGAGAACGAGCGCGCACTCAAGTATGGAGGAAAGTGTGTGGAAGCTATTCCGCATGTGCGAGATGAAATTCTACGCCGTATAGAAGCTGCAGCAGCGCATAACGGAAGCCAAGTTTCTGTCATTGAAATTGGCGGAACAGTAGGTGACTTCCAGAACGCTCTTTTTATAGATGCAGCGAGAGTGATGAAGATGCGTCATCCGCAAGATGTGGCATTTGTCATGGTGTCCTATCTTCCTGTACCGGGAACACTTGGCGAAATGAAAACAAAGCCAACGCAAAGTGCCGTACGTGAACTAAACTCTTATGGTGTTCAACCGGACTTCATCATTGCGCGCTCAACCGGTCCTATGGACGAACGACGCAAAGAAAAGCTTGCCGTTTCGTGCAATGTGCTTTCAGAGCATATTATTTCTGCACCTGACGTAGCAAGTATTTACGATGTACCTCTTAATTTTGAAAAAGATGAGTTTGGTGATGCGCTCACTGAACACCTCGGCCTTCCTAAGAAGCGCGCAGACCTGCGTGAATGGGAAGAGTTTGTAAAACAAATTAAGATTACGGAACCAAACGTGCGTATTGGTATTGTAGGGAAGTATTTTGATACCGGTGACTTTGTCCTTTCAGATGCGTATCTTTCAGTGATTGAAGCGATAAAGTTTTCCGGCGCGAAAGTAGGCGTGAAGCCACAAATTGATTGGATAAATGCAAAAGAGTTTCAGGACGGCAAAGGGGTGGAGTCTCTTTCGGAATATGACGGCATTATTGTTCCAGGCGGTTTCGGGGAGACAGGCATTGAAGGAAAAATACACGCCATTCGTTATGCACGCGAAAACAAAATCCCATACTTTGGTCTCTGCTATGGTATGCAACTTGCGGTTATTGAGTACGCGCGTAACGTACTGCAGATAGAAGGAGCACACACGGTTGAAATCAATCCGGCAACCTCGCATCCAATTGTTGATGTGATGCCAGAACAGAAAGACGTCATTGCAGAAGGGAACTATGGGGGCACTATGCGTCTTGGTGTATACACCGCAGAGCTTTCAAAGGGTACTATTGCGCGTGAAGCGTACGGTGCAAGTGAAGTAGAGGAGCGTCACCGCCATCGCTACGAAATCAATCCGGCATACATTGAACAGCTTGAAAAAGGAGGCATAGTCTTTTCAGGCAAGTCGCCAAACGGCGTGCTCATGGAAATAGCCGAGCTTCCGCAAGACGTGCATCCGTTTTTCCTTGGAACACAGTTCCATCCAGAACTTCAGGCACGCCCACTTGCTCCGCATCCTTTGTTCACTGCTTTTTTGAAGGCAGTAAAAACAAAAGCAGGAAAAGCATAGTATGAAAGAAATACGTGGACCATGGACTGTGCGTAAAAGTCGTACGGTATACAAAGACGCTTGGATTTCACTTCGACAAGACAAAGTACTTACCCCCACAGGCAAAAAAAGTACCTGTACAATTTTGTATGTAAAAGATGGTGCAGTAGTCATTCCTATTGATGAACACGGAAACATCTACCTAATAGAAGAGTTTCGTTACACGTTGAATAAAAGCACTGTAGAAATAGCGGGAGGGGGTATTGATGCCGGGGAAGATATGCTTGTTGCCGCAAAGCGAGAGTTGCATGAAGAAACGGGTATAACCGCAAATCGTTGGACGCATCTTGGGACTCCGCATGTGTGTCATTTTATATCCCCCGCAGTTTGCGGTATCTATATGGCAGAAGGTTTGTCATTTGGAGAAAATACCCCCGATCAAAACGAATCAATTGTTCTCAAAAAGATGTCTCTTGCTGAAGCATTGAACCTTGTAGATACGGGAGGAATCTCCGACGTGTTGTCGATTGCGGGAATTTTACTTCTTTCTCGCGAACTTGAACGTAGAAAGAAAGATACGGTTTAAATCTTTACTACCTCTTCCCACGGACGACCCTCAACACCAAAGTGTCCGTACGCAGCAGTTTCGCGGAATATAGGGCGACGAAGTCCGAGGCGCTCTATGATTGCTTTTGGCTTGAAATCAAAGTGTTTATTCACAATGTCGGAAAGGTTTTTTCCTTCACCGTCATACGCTTCCACCATCACTGGCTCAACGCGTCCAATGGCGTATGCCACCGTCACGAGCGCTTTCTTTGCGTAGCCATTTGCAACCAAGTTCTTTGCAACGAATCGGCACATGTATGCAGCTGAGCGGTCTACTTTCGTAGAGTCTTTTCCTGAGAATGCACCGCCACCGTGTGGCATGAGACCGCCATAGCTGTCTACCATAATCTTTCGTCCGGTAAGACCTGCGTCCGCTTCAAATCCTCCTTGCACAAAGCGTCCGGTTGGATTCACCAAGATTTCAATACCAGAGAGGTCACTTAGTACCGGAGTGAAAAGGTGTTCAATTAGATCTTTGCGAATGGTTTCTTGTTCCACGTCCTCAGCATGTTGCGTAGAGGTGAGGGCGGTAATCACTCTTCCGTCTTTAATCGTGACTTGTGTTTTACCGTCTGGGCGCAGGTAGGGAAGCGTGCCGTCTTTTCGAAGTGCTTCAAGTTTTCGCGCAAGTGCGTGAGCGAGCACGACACCTTTTGGAAGCATTTCTGGCGTTTCGTCTGTTGCATAGCCGTACATAATGCCTTGATCACCCGCGCCTCCGGTATCAACTCCCATAGCAATATCTCCTGACTGGGTTACCACGCGCGAAAGAATGTCGAGCGGTTCCGTGTAGCCAATGTCTTCGTATACTTTTTTCGCGATACCTGCGTAGTCTACTTTTGCGTTTGTCGTTACTTCTCCGCCAATCATGAGCGTGCCGTGACTTCCAAACGTCTCAACTGCAACGCGAGAAGTTGGGTCGTCTTTGAGACAGGCATCTAGAATTGCATCTGACATTTGGTCACAGACCTTGTCTGGGTGACCTGAAGTAACGCTCTCGGTTGTATATGTGGAAAGAAGGTGGAACATGCTAGATTTTGTTAACGAGTCTGCGGGTTTAGAAAATCTTGCACCCGACACACATAAATGAACTTGAAGTCACAATACATTACACGTTTTTGCGTCTTCTATCGGATTTAGGTGCTGTGCGTATTGATGTGTGTGTGGCGGGGTAAGAAATTACATAGTCGCTTCGCTCCTTGAATTTCTAAACAACGAATCGCCCCGCTTCAGGCGGGACGATTCGTTAGATAGAAGCATCTCCCCCGAAGGGCTGGATGGAGCACGTTACCGTTTCGGCACGTTGCTAGCAGTTCATTGAGCCAGTGCTCTCCCTGCTTCTTGATACGTATTCGATTGTGTATGTATGGTACCGAGCAAAAGGACCATATGCAAGCGGTATACCCCCACACCAATCAGATTGGTGTGGGGGTATACTGAAACCATACTAAGTAACTACTTCACCATGATTGTGAGCCTCCCTGCTGTTATTGGTGCTGCCATTGCGTCCTTTCTTATTGGATGGATTTGGTATGGACCGTTGTTTGGGAAAATGTGGCGTCATCTCATAGGGCTTTCTCTGGAAGATATGAAGAAGATGAAGCTTTCACCGCTCATCGCTTCACTTGGGGGTGTGGTCACCGCACTTCTTATGGCATATGTGCTTGCGCACGGTATTGCGTTCGGGAATGCGTATTTGGGAACAGAAGGCGTAGAAGGAGCACTTCAAGGTGCGTTCTGGTACTGGATTGGTTTTGCCGTTCCTTTAACGAGCGGTGCATTTCTTTGGGAAGGAAAGTCTTGGAAACTCTGGGCACTCAATGCCGGATACTATCTTGTTGCGCTTATGGCAATGGGATTCGTTCTCGCACAGTTCTAGGAACGGTTGAAATAGGCTCGTTTTTCAAGTATCGTGCCCTCATCAAGACCGCTCCTGCGGTCTTGATATTGATAGAATCGTCTAATGGTACGCAGGCTTTGGCTTCTGCATTCGCTCGTTGAGAATAGAGCTGACTCCCGTTCTTGTGTTCAGTGCTGCCAGATCGTCTAATGGTAGGACAACGGACTCTGAATCCGTTTATCTAGGTTCGAATCCTAGTCTGGCAGCACTGAACGGAAGACTCTGCTCTACTTTCACTCACTCATTTGAAACAAGGACAACGGACTCTGAATCCGTTTATTCTCCGGTTCGAATCCTAGTCTGGCAGCTACTAGTGCACACTGTCTATCTATAATCTGCTATATTCAAATATATGAAAGGCTGGCTGATTCGTCTCGCAATTCTTGCAATCTATGGCATCTCACTAGCGCTTCCTGCTTTATCGGGAGAAGGACAAGTATGGAATAGTGGTGGAGATTTTCGCGGGTGGGAAATTCTTCTGTTCGGATGGAGCACCATGAACTTCTTCCCAATCGTTGGTTTGCCTCTTCAGTTTGCTTGGCTGGCGAATCCACTCCTGATCGCTTCGTTGGTGGCGAAAGACTTCGAGGCACGGAAGGTCGCTCTCATTACTGCCGTGCTGGCACTCTTGGTAAGTCTGCAGCCATTTACTACCAACAGGATTGATGTGGGAATGTATGGCCGTACGGATTTTATTTCGTTTGAACCTCTTTTAGGCTATTACCTCTGGGTTACCGCAATGATTCTCGCGCTTGGATATGCGACGTACGGTTTCTTTAAAAAGCCCTAGAAAGGTTCCAACTTCGAACAAGACGGCCAGCTAACGGTATACTATTTCTTAATGAAGTACTGGTTGAAACGACTTTCTCATCCGCTCAGGGGTTTGAGGTACGCATTCACACAAGACTTTGCTGTTCGTTTTGAAACAGTCGTTTTCGGCATTATTGGAATACCAGC
This sequence comes from uncultured Candidatus Saccharibacteria bacterium, assembly GCA_964395025.1. Lineage (GTDB taxonomy): Bacteria > Patescibacteriota > Minisyncoccia > Phycocordibacterales > Phycocordibacteraceae > C7867-001. The sequence continues at coordinate 40,946 of CAYMZP010000001.1, read as the reverse complement.
CGTATATTTTTTGTTTGGACCGTTTTCTGCGCCAGAGTTACTTCTCTTGATATTTTGTTGGTTTTTTATCGTTGTTACCGAGATTCAAAATACATCCATAGAAGTGGCTCTTACAAAACTACATCCTGAACAAGATGAAGCTATTGGCCGTAGCAAAGATTTAGCGTCGGGAGCGGTGGTGTGTGCTTTTGTGTTTGGACTTGTGAGTCTGGGTTTTGTACTTAGCGGAGTACTTTAAAACGGTTTGAAAATTGAATAAGACGGCCAGCGCGCAAGGCTGTTTGGTTTTAAGGTATACTTCCTCTCAATGTCTATTCGTTTGCCGTTTCTTGCGTTCGTACTCATCGTGGTGGGACTTGTGCTTTCGGGTGCCGGATATATGCGTCTTACCCTTGCGCCCATCGAACATGAGAGTGAAATAGAGCTTACAGAGGAAGAGGAAATTGAAGTCGCTGAAACCGAGGAAGAAGAGGATATTTCCACACCACAAACTCCATCCACTTCTACACCTGCTCCCGTAGAGGAAGAAAGTGCGGGCTACACACTTCCCGATGTTCGCGCGCATGCCTCAGCTTCAAGTTGCTGGACCGTGATTAGTGGGAATGTATACGACCTCACGTCTTGGATAAGTCGTCACCCCGGAGGGCGCAGTGCCATCACAGGACTTTGTGGAAAAGACGGTACAAAAGATTTTTTAGACCAGCATGATGGCGACCGAAGTGCCGAGTCGCGTCTCGCGAGTTTCTTACTCGGTCCGTTAGAATAAAGGTATGGTAGATATTCACCTTGCCTTCGTAGTCATCACGCTTTTGTTCGTCATTATTTCTGACGGTTCTGGAGTTTTATGGCTTCTTGGTGTCTTTAAAAAACTTCCTGCCAAGTTTATCCATGTGATGCATATTGTAGTTTCAGTGGGTATTGGAGGTCTGTTGCTTACGGGAGGGTTGATGTTTATAGAGTACGGTGAGTTTCTGGTGCGTAATATTGTGTTCTTAGCAAAAATGACACTCATACTCGCACTCCTCATCAACGCCTTTTACATAGAAACCCTCGCAAAGGTTGCCTCGGAAAAACAATTTAAAGAACTCTCTATGATGGAGCGCATCTCCGTGCTTTCAAGCGGTGCCGTCTCCGTTATTGGTTGGGGTGGTGCAGTTATCTTCGGGCTCATGCTATAGCGCACATAGAACAAGTTCTTGGTACCATACAAGTATGAAAGGATACGTACACAATATAGAAAAACTTGCACTTGAAAACGACACGTTCCGGACAGTCTTATATACCGATACGCACAGTCAACTCGTTGTAATGTCGTTACTTCCTGGAGAAGAGATTGGTGAAGAGGTGCATGATGTGGACCAGTTTCTTCGAGTTGAGCAAGGTACAGGTACCGCGATTTTAAATGGCACCACTCACGAGCTTGCCGACGGGAGCGTCGTTATTGTACCTGCGGGCGCTACACACAACCTCATTAATACAGGAAGTAATTCCATGAAGCTGTATACGCTCTACATGCCTCCACACCATCGTGATGGTGTGGTACACAACACGAAAGCAGACGCCGAAGCAGACACTGAACACTTTGATGGTCAGGTGACCGAGTAGGCACAGTATTGCAATGCACACGTCACTGTACCTGCATTTTGTATGAAGTTTCATCGCATTCCGCTCACCAGTAAATCGCAGATGTTGCGTGCGATTAAGTATGTCGCAACGCGTGGACGCACGCTTATTCAAAGGATTACCGGGCGCGATTTACGCATTTCGTATCTTACGCTTTACACGCATCGGCCGGGGGAGTATGAGCGACTTTGTGGGTACATGGCAGAACTTGGGAAAGCTGAACCAGTTCCACACGGTACGAGGTTTATTCTTAAAAAACCTATTCGCACTCGCGCGGGGCCACTGAAGCGGGTGCGTATTCGCGAAAGAGACCCACACCGAGCGCACATGGGTTCTGCTGATTTTGATGTTGGAGACTACACCGATTTTCGTGACGCAGAACGGAAGCAAAATCCAGACTATATCAACATGATTGGTAGAGACGGCTATGAACTCATGGAATTTAACCACCCAGACTTTGATGTGTTTGCCTACGTGCCCTCCATCTCAGGACGACCCTATTGAACGAGAGGACATATAAAAACCGCCGTGCCTTGCACGGCGGTTTTTATATAGAGTCCTGTTATATAACAGTCAGTGTACCCACCATACCGTTTGCACGGTGACTACCTACGGAGCAGTAATACTCAAATGAGCCTGCTTTGGTTGCAACAAACTCAATGGTTTCTTCCTGTCCGCCGTCAATGACTGCGGTGCGAGCGTTAAATTCGTCAATGACGAAGTCATGCTTGCCTTCTTTGTTTTTAAAGACGATGCGCACAGTGTCGCCTACGTTTACCTGCATTTGAGAAGGAGCGAAATAGAACATACCTCCTTCAACTACAAACTCTTTGAGTTCGCCGGTTAGGTCAACAGATACTTCTGCTGAAACACCAGAATCTGCACCTTCTTCTATTTCTTCCGCTTCCATCTCCATCCCCGGTATCTCCGATGGTACGGAACTTGGTTTCATAATGACGTAATAACCGAGAGCACCAAGAAGCACAACGATAAGTACTAATACAACGGTCTTCATGCTGAATAGAACTATGAGTAAGTAATATAAAAAGTATACCGTATGCCGTAGCGATGCCCCAGCGTACAAAGCTGGGGCATCAATGATGTAGGTAGTTGAGACGTTAGTTGAGTTGACGTGGTGCCTTCTCCTCCATCTCCACGCGAGTGAAGTTGACTGCGTCGTCGCTGTACTTGGCAGTTTCAGCGAGCAAGTCGTAGAGAGTCTCCAAAAACGCTTCACGGAAAAAGACGGGATATTCTTCTCCCACGTCTTTCGGAACCTTGAGCGAAGCATGGATCCGAAAAAGTGAGACAGGCTCGTCTTCTTCATCTGGGTCGTTGAGCATGTCGGCAGTGATGACAGCAAGGAACGTGGCAGAGTCCGCGCCCGCGTTCAAACTGTTTGCAAACGACAGCGCTTCTTCGTCGCTTTCCATGCCCCACGTAGATATGGGTTGCCACATGGCAATGTTGAGAATGCGCACGTCGGGAAACCAGCTGACGGCCACGAATACACTATCTTCTTTGTCTGAAAATTCCGTATGTTCCGGGCTTGTGATTTCCAAACTAAAGAAGCGCTCGTCCTCAGGGTCTTGCTCCAGCTCTTTGATGACAAGGTCTCGGAAAGAGCCCACACAGCCTTCAAGGAACTCAACTATGGTAAAGGACATGTCGGCCTCCGTTTCTTCCAGTTTGCGGGCCAATCCGCTTCCCCTAGTATGCCATGTAAAGACTGCTATGCTCTAGAGCATGATATACGGCCTTCCGTGGGAACACTGGTTAGTGATAATCAGTGTAGGTACCAGTCTCATAGGTTCTGTTGCATATATCCGTAACACTATTCTAGGGAAGACTAAGCCAAACCGCGTCTCTTGGTTTTTGTGGGGCTCGGTACCACTTGCAGGAGTGGCGGCAGCGCTTTCACTTGAAGCAGACATCTGGGCAACCGCCCGTATTTTCATAGCAGGGCTTGGTCCCCTTATTGTTTTCTTCGCTTCTTTTCTTAGTCCGAAAGGGTACTGGAAACTCACTCGGTTTGATTACTTTTGTGGCGCGACTGCCGTTTTCGCACTTCTGTTGTGGTTTGCTGCGGACTCAGCACGGCTCGCCATCCTCTTTTTTGCCATCGCCGACCTTTTTGCGTCGCTTCCTACTTTGATAAAAGCATGGAAGTTTCCGGAGACTGAAACCGGATTTACGTATTTCATGGGGTTCGTTGGAGTCGTTATCACGATTCCAGCTATTCCGGTATGGAATATAGAAAACTCAGCATTCCAAGTGTACCTACTTTTAGTGAATTTACTTTTGGCACTATTCGTCTTCCGGAAAGTGTTTAGAAAAAAGACCTTGGTCGCTGTATGAAAAAGATAGTGATAGAAGGGAAGTTGTGGAAGTGGCAAGGAGCTTCTGCGTGGTACTTCCTTCCTACGACAAAAGCGCAAGGTGCAATACTTCGTGAAGCACAAAAGGGGAAGAAACGGGCCGGTTTCGGCTCGCTTCGCGTTCGTGTGACACTCGGCACAAGCACATTTGAAACGAGCCTATTTCCTACAAAAGACGGACCTTACCTTCTTCCTATAAAAGCGAGTGTACGTAAAAAAGAGGGTCTCTACGAACATTCCTCTGTCACCGCCCACTGCGCATTTTTATGAAAAAAGGTCGGCACAGGGTGCCGACCAGTGCGCTCCAGGTGCGTTGAGGGGGAGTGGGTGGAGCGCGAGTTTTGGGGTGTGCGCTGAGGGACTCCTCTTTGCACGTATATATCGTAGCGTATAGTCCTTAGTTGTCTATATCTGGCATCTGGTACTATGTCTCTATGCAAAAAATGATTAAAGTAATTGCAACGGTGTTTGCAGTGCTTGCCATACTCGGTTTGATTGCGTCTTCAGTCTTTATTGGCATTGTATGAAACTCGGCATACCTTTTTTGATTTCAGTTGTTGTTCTTCTTGTGCTTGACCTGTTGTGGCTTGGCGTCATTATGGGTGGTTTTTATGATGAAGGCATTGGTCATTTACGCCGAGAAGGGTTTGGACTAATTCCTGCTCTCATTTTCTATGTTCTCTACACAGGCGGGGTTTATCTATTTGCCGTTCTTCCTGCAATTCGCTCTCAAAAAATGCAACGCGCACTTACACTCGGTGTACTGCTCGGGTTCCTTACGTACGGGACGTATAACCTGACTAACCTTGCGGTACTGCAAGATTGGCCGGTACTCCTCACTGTTGTAGATATGCTTTGGGGCGCATTCCTAACGGGAGTACTTTCAGTGGTCGGTTTCTTACTCGTGCGTATGTATAACAAAAAGAAAGTAGAAAGTCCGATAGCGGTATAAACGTGTAACGGGCAGACTCCTACGTAGGAGTCTGCCCGTTTAGAACGCACGTTCCCTCGTTACGAAGCTTGCGGTGCGTAGCCCGCAGGCACTTCCTCCTCTTTCTCCTGCGGTTTACGCGGTTTTGGTGTGCATGCGTAGAAATAGAGGAAGGAGATAATACCAATGTCACGCACGACGCTTATTGCATACTGCGCAAGACCCTGAATGCCTTCAAGAAACAGTAGAAGACTGTCAATCTGCAAACAGAGCACTACTACAGTTGAGAGAGTGCGTGAGCGATAAGCAGTGCGCATTGGCTCCGGTCTCGGTAGACGGTCGGTTACCCATAGTTCATGTTTGACTTGACATCGACGAGATACCAATCCCCACACGAATCCAGATGCGATGCAGAAGAACATGCTTGGCGAGAAGCCAACCGAAAGAAGCCAGCCAAGTATGCCTGCGATAGCAGTGGTGATGCAGATACTGGCGACCGCATAGTTGCTGGTGTCTCGTTTTTCAACGAGCCAGTCAGTGGCCCGTTGGAAAAACTTCGCAAAGAGAAAGTCATCTATCTGTTTTACGAGTTGCACTTTTGACTCCCGTTTCAAAGATTCAGTTCCCTGTATGTATAAAACATTATGTTTAAAAAGCAATTTCATCCATATGCGGTAGAATGCTTGTATGAAGAAGTGGATACTCATCTGCGCGATTATTCTTGGCGTACTCGCTGGAGGGTTTTACGCGCTCAATACCTACATCTACAACGAAAAACAGGGTGAAGTACTTCCGGCACAAACAGAGCCAAGACAAGCAACTCTTTCGGGAACGCTCGTTTGTTTACCACACAAAGGGAACGGTCCTTCTACCAAAGAATGTACGCTCGGTCTACGCACCGACGCAGGAGTAAATTATGGTCTTTCCCTCGCATTGCTTTCTTCCACTCCACCTATACTTTCTGCAGGGGACTACATCACTGCGTCAGGCGTTATCTCATTGGTCCCAGAGAACGACCGGCTATCTATATATGACGTTGAAGGTCTTTTCTCTCCGACTGCTGAAATAACCGTACACAAAGAAAACGCAAAACCATAATCGTTTTCAGTTCTTGTGGTGCTATTATGGTGCGCATGCAAGACACCTTTTTTGGACCGCTTGAATACCAGTTCCTGATTGGATTACTTATTTCAGTGATTCTTGGTTTTGTAATAGGTGCAGAACGAGAAAGTAGAGGAAAAGATGCGGGTATTAGTACCCATGCACTCGTAATTTCCGGTGCGATGTTGTTTACGTTTCTTTCCGCTATGGTTGATCCAGCTTCAACTTCACGGATTGCTGCGCAGGTGGTAACCGGTATCGGTTTCCTTGGGGCGGGTCTCATCATTAAAGATGGAGGCAATGTGAAAAACCTTACCACAGCTGCATCACTTTGGGTGGCAGCCGGCATTGGCATGGCTATAGGGTTTGGGTTCTATACGGTTGCGATTATCGCTGCGGTTGTTTCAGCGCTTACGCCACGCATTCCGCACTTACATCGTCGTCACGAGTCCTAAGTACATGCGCATAGAACGCTTGTATCGCGACCTCGTCATCATTGGTTTCGCCCTTCTTGGTGCGGTATATCTCTCACACGTTGGATTTATTGCAGATACCCTTTCTCTTCTTGAACAGCGTGTCGCACTCGGAAGCTTTGTCGCTGGTATCTTTTTTACCTCTGTCTTTACACTCGGCCCTGCGTCTGTAGTGCTTGCAGAACTTTCGGGCATTGGTTCGCCAATTCTCGTTGCGCTATGGGGAGGGTTTGGCGCCATGATTGGCGACGCCATTCTTTTTCTTTTTGTGAGGGACATATTTGCAGACGACTTGAGACGTTTTCTAAAAAAACATCACCTCAGACTTTTTACTCTTCCACACTTTGGCTTTTTGCGATGGGTCTACCCAGTCGTTGGTGCATTCATTATTGCGTCTCCGCTCCCTGACGAGTTCGGTCTTGCGCTTCTCGGTCTTACGAAGACACGATTGTCTATTCTCCTTCCCGTTGCGTTTTGTATGAACGTGATTGGTATATTTGCAATTGCCGTGCTCGCGGGAAGCATCTAGCGTGCGTGCTACCATGGTGTCATGTCCCGTTTGCGTAAGGCACTTTCTCGCATATTTGAAGACGAGAGGTCAAAACTATTTTTCCCTGTCAATAATCTCATCTCCCTCTTTATTTTATGTTCAGTGGTAATAGTAATTTTGCAAAGCGTTCCGTCACTTGATGCTACGTACGGCACGCTTTTTAACCATCTAGAGGTATTCTTCCTCTTCTTTTTCCTAGGTGAGTATCTCTTGCGTATTTACTCTGCATCAAATCGTACTCGGTACCTTACGAGTGCGTTCGGAATCATTGACGTAGTTTCGTTAGTTCCCAGTCTCATTGCCTACCTGACCGTAGGGCTCCCCGGCCCGATACTCTTTTGGGTCGCGCGGCTTCTTCGTATACTGCGTTTGTTGCGTACACTTCGTTTGGTGCGTTTTATTGCGCCCACAAAAAATTCTCGCTCTCGGTTTGCACAATTTGTGAAGCATGTGCACTGGCTGAACATAGAAATATACCTTTTTGCGCTCATGCTTGTCGTGACGTTCTCTGCAACCCTCATGTATGCAGCAGAAGGGACGTTACCAGAAACACACTTCCCAACGATTCCGGACGCTATGTGGTGGGCCATCGTGACCATTACTACCGTTGGTTACGGCGATATGGTGCCACAGACCGTGTTTGGAAAATTCATTGCAAGTATCACCATGATTGCAGGTCTCGCACTCTTCGCTCTTATGTTGGTAGTAGTAGGGCAAGCAGCACAACGGCTACTCTTTGGTTCATCAGTAGGAGAGCGCGAACGCTAATGCGGTATACCCCCACACCAATCTGATTGGTGTGGGGGTATACTATTCCTGCACCTTATCCATTTAATGTACGTACTCGTACTGACTATGAAAAAATTCATGAATTGCATGTGCACAGAAAAGTGGGGTGCCGTAGCTCCGCTTGTCTTGCGCGTCGTGCTCGGTGCCATTTTTGCTATGCACGGATGGCAGAAGCTTGAGGGCGGTGTTTCTGGAACGTCAGGATTTCTCTCAATGCTCGGGTTCCCGATGCCTGACGTGTTTGCCGTGCTCCTCATCGCGGCTGAGCTTGTGGGCGGTATCTTCCTTATCCTCGGTCTCTTCACACACTGGACCGCAAAGATTCTCGCCATTGTCGCTATTGTTGCGCTCGTGACCGTGCATCTCGGAAAGGGATTCTTTGTTTCGGGTGGAGGGTACGAGTTTATCTTGCTCATCCTTGCTGGCAGTATCTCTGTAATGATTACGGGAGCAGGCAAGTACTCGCTTGATGCAAAGATGAAGAAGCGCGCATAACGCGCATTCATTTCACTAAGAAAACGCGCGTCGTACTGACGCGCGTTTTCTTTAATTTAGTGCGGTAATAGAAAGTTGCAGTACCGTAGCAAATGCACCCCAGAGTACGTAGGGAATCAGGAGAACAAATATCACTTTTGAACGACGCCACGATGCGAGCATCAGCCATGTGAGCGTACCAAGCACGAGCACAATATGAAGGGAAATGAGCCCGTTGTTTTGTGTGGTGACCAGTGTCGGGGTAAAGGTAAGGTTGAGCGCCATGTTTAAGAGAAAGACTCCGAGGAATGCAAGCGGAACACGTTTGTTCAGGTACAAATACAGGGTATATAGGAGTGCTAGCGCAATAAGAGGATAAATAATGCCCCACGCAAGACCAAACACCCACGGCTCGGGCGCAAAAAATGGTTTTTCAAGGGTCTCGTACCATACGCGGTACATAGAATATGATTCATTGTTTCCGCTAAAACTAAATTGGTTCACTATCCAGTAGAGGTATTCCATACAGCTAGCGTACCATGCACAGGGTGGGTGTTGATTGAGACTATGAAAAGCTGTGCGCGCCGTATACTTAGTACATATGAAGCGGCGCGAACGATATGTTCCGGCGGGTCCTTTTGATGTAGGACCAAGCATGGCTGAAAAGACATATGCAATACGCATGCTTGTACGAATTGCCGTTATTGTGACAGTCGCTGGAATTCTTATTGCGTTTGCTCCGTTCGCGTATAGACAATGGCACACGTTCGCCAATACTACGGTTCTTGAGCCAGTGCTCTGTACAGGCGATTGGGATACTGATACGGGCTTACCGAGTACCAAATCACTAGGACAAACATGGTTTTGTTCTTTTGCAGCACTTGCTCTTTCGCAACCAGAAGAGGTTTCAAGCGCAACACTAGCCCTTTCTTTCTCGGTTTCTCGTACGCCTGAAACAACACCCCTCGTACCTGAACTTCCTCAGAGTGAACGTGCGCCTATTTTGGAAGAACCTGTTTCTGTTGATTCTGGAGTAGAAGGTGAAGTTGCAGGCGTTGAGACTACTGAAGAGGTGGTTGCAGATCAAGAAATGTCTACGGAAGAAGTATCCTCACCTCCTCCTCCGCTACCCACATCCGAAGAAGAGAGTGTTCCTATAGAGGAAGCAGTTCTTGAAGAAAACACGGAAACGGTGAGTCGTTGGTTTTTTGGTATTCCGTCTGTTTTTGCACAGACCAACGAAACACCTGATGATGTATCTGAAGAAACGGTAAGCGAGGCACACTCCCCCCTCATTGAACACACACCAGAGCCACCTGTTGATGTTGTCCCTACTATCGGAGACGTACTCGGCGAAAGTGTATTTATTGAAGAGCCTCTAGGGTTAGGCGGTGGAACGGTTGTTGCGCTTTCGTACACCACAGACGGTACTGTCTGGACATACATTGATTCTGTTTCTCTGGAAGAAGGGGTGCACACCTTTCCTCTTGAACTTAGTGATACCAACGAATTAGAAAGGCTCGTAGTTCGTCTAGTTACTGAGTCGGCAGAGAAAGATGTAACCGTTACGCTTACCGAAGTATCACTCACACTTGTGACTATTCCTGAAGCTGTTGAGCCAGTGATTGTAGAAATTAGTACAGAAACTCCTGCACTTCCCGCACCTCGTGCGTACGAGCGCGTGTTTACTATTGATCCAAATGCAACGCACTTGTGTAGTGTCTTTCCGGAAGTGATAGATGTATCTGACGCTGAATCTCGAGAGTTTGTGTTGTCGCTTACACACGGCACAAGTACGGGTCAGGAAATCGTGGAGCTCGGTAGCATGCCATATGGCATAGACCTTACGTTTGAAGAAAATGATGCGTATCGTTTTTTGCGTGCTGAGCGCACAGACTCTCTTCGGGTACACATCACCACACTTCCTGGGGCTCAGCGCGGTTCAATGAGTATTCCCGTTATCTATCGGAAAGACGTCGATGGACGCGACTCTTTCACTACCTGTCAAATAAACATCATTAACATATGAGCACCACGTCGCGTAAGAAAAAAAGCATCGTGACGTATATGCCACACATGTTGTTCTGGCTTGGTTGGGGTATTGCTGGAGCTCTGGGGGTACTGCACATACTACATAACAGTCCATATGCTACGCACTCATTCAAAAACCCCTATCCGCTCATTGACCCTGCACGGAGTTTTATTTCCCAAGAAGATTTTCTCGTGACCATTCAGCCGCTACGAACGACACTTAACGAGCTTGCTGACTCATTTACTGAAGGAAGGGTTTCTATATATCTTGAGTTTCTTAATACCGGTGCGAACGTTTCAATACACCCAGAGAATCAGATTTTTCCTGCGTCACTTGCAAAACTGCCTCTCGCACTTGCGGTGATGAAAAAAATTGAGGATGGAGAGTGGCATCTGCATAACGAACTCGTACTGCTTGAGGGAGACCGCGATGGACGCTCAGGTTCCAAAGAGAATGCGCTCTCGGAATATCCTATTGGTACACGCTTCAGTTTGGAAACACTCCTTGAAGCGCTTCTCTCTGAGTCGGACAACACAGCGTATTACATTTTAAAACGCAATCTGCACCAAGACGATGTAGATCAAGTAGTGAACGACTTGGGTCTTGAGGACTTGTTTTCCGCAGACGGGCACATGAGTGCAAAAGAATATTCTCGGTTTTTCCGAACTCTCTACACCTCGAGTTTCCTCACGCGAGAACACTCCAGCATGATTCTTTCTTGGCTAGATGCGTCATCATATGATGACTTCCTTACGCATGACATTGGCACGCGTGTGCCGTTTCCGCATAAGTATGGAGAGAACATTGACCTGAATGTGTACTCCGATTCAGGCATTGTGTATCTCAAGGATCGCCCGTATCTCATAACGGTGCTCATAGAGGGGAAGCCTGATGTATCTTTTTATGAAAACAAAGCACATGCGGAAGATTTTATGCGTCGTGTTGCTTCTATTTCGTACGAGTTCTTTTCTTCGGAGTAATATATGAGACGGTTTTTTCGCTTTTTACGTAGCCATACTCTCGCGCTTGTATGTCTCTGTGCTTTTCTTGCTTCGCAAGTACCTATTGCGCTTGTAGCGGAGTATGCGGTTCGTGCCAATGTGGTGGATGAGCTGTGGCTTGCATTACAAGATGGATCTGTTATAGATTCGTTTCAGTACAATCGTGCGCGAGCAGCTGAACAAGCCATAGACACTACCGTCAACACCACCATTCTTCGTCACCAAAAATCAGGGAAAAATGTCGTGTGTACATCTGACACAGTCTGTTACGTATTTTATATAGATTCTGACAATGACGTTGCGTATCAGAAGTCAACGGACGGAGGTACGAGCTGGAGCGGAACGGGAACTGATATAGATGCCGGCACTTGGGTTTCTATGGGTGTTTGGTATGACCAATGGACTCCAGGAAATAGTGGGACATATGTACACATTGCATATTTCAGCACTGCAGACGACATCATGTATGACCGGTTTGATACCTCGAATGACACATCGCTTGCGACCGAAGTAACCATTGCTTCTGCGGGAGCACAGGGTTCACTCACGAACAATAATGATGTTGCTATATCGGTTGGTACTGATGGTGATGTGTATGCAATCACGGTAGACGAAACAGCACCAACCGCACCGGCAACCTTTGCACACAAATGTCCAAATGGAAGCGATTGTACCAATACCGCTAATTGGGCTTCCGCCGGTAGTAACCCGTGGGACGGAGATACGGCAGACGTAGACGCTGTGCATGCGATTGTACTGTTACCGCTCCCTGACAATGCCACCCACGATGCGGGAGACATGATGCTTGTTTCTCACGACATCACTGCACACGTTGTTGAATATAAAGTGTATGACGATTCAGCAAATAGCTGGTCTTCAAACTTCACGACGCTCGCTTCGAGTGTTACGGACAGCACCACGTATACGCATGCATTATCGGGAACGGTAGATCTAACTACGAGCAATCTCTACGTTTCGTATGTACATGTACCAGGCACCACAAATACCAGTGAGGTGCGGGGGGCACGATATAACGGAAGCTCGTGGGCAGAGCTAACCGACGCCTGGCCAAACACAACGGACGGCACATCTGCCATTACCGATTCTTCTATCGGCATAGACCAAAACACCGGTGATTTGTACGTAGTGTATTCGCGTGGTGCGTCGGCAACGGCAAACGATGTGTATTACTCGGTGTCTACTGATGATGGAAGTACGTGGAGTATAGACAATCTTCTCTCGAGTGATACCGACCGCAACCACCGCGCTGTTTCTATTGATAACTCTTCTGCGCAACGTTTGTTTGCGCTTTACCATGATGTTACGGCAACAACAGGGAATGACTTGTACGGGAATACGGTGAGAGATTTAGCCGTGTACACACAATCTGCGTACCGCTTTTTCGAAGGCGCAAATAGTACTAACGTCGGTTCAGCACTTGCAGCACAAGACACTCCTGCGGAGCTTGCCTCAGGTGGAGATGATGTGCGTTTACGTATGCTCATGCACATAGATGAGGGTGCTGGTATTGATGAACATTCATTCAAACTCCAATTTTCTCCCATGTCAGGTTCCTGCGACATAGGCTTTTCAGGAGAAACGTATGTGGATGTGACAGGTGCAACAGCAATTGCATATAAAGACAACGGCACTCCCGCCGATGGAGACGCGCTTACAGCAAATGGCAGTGACCCAACACATAGTGGACACACGATTGTGAATCAAACGTACGAGGAATTGAATACCTTCAGTAATTCGGAAGCATATGTGCCAGACAATCAAGATGCAAAGTGGGATTTTTCTTTGACGGATAACGGTGCACCGGCAGAAACCGACTATTGTTTTCGCATGGTGAAAAGCGACGGAACTGAACTAGATGCGTATAGTGTTATTCCGCAACTTACTACAGGAGCAGTGGGAAGTAACGCGCTCCCTATTGTGTCCGGAGTTTCAGTAGATTCTGGTGCAGTTTCTGTAACGCTCACTGAAAACACCACAAAAAATGTGATCTGCTCAGGGACAGCTACGGATACAAACGGGTATGAAGATATAGAGCGAGTAGGTGCTTTTTTCTATCGCACATCTATTGGCACATCTTCCGCGAGTGACAATAACAACCTATACCGACTCTACGGAGACAGCGAGTGCATTCCTTCGGGAGGTGCTGGTAACTCCGAAACGTATACCTGCACATTTCCCATTCAATACTATGCAGACGCCACCGACGCGGGCAGTGCGTACTCTGCAGACACATGGAGTTGCGAGATGCACGCCTATGACGGTGCTGCAACAGGAACACCGGCGGTAGATACCATAGAAGTAGCATCTCTCTTGGCGCTCGACGTTACTTCTACGATTGCGTATGGCACAGTGAACGCGAACACCGATACGGGTACGACAAACCAATCGACGACGGTAACCAACACGGGAAATGTGGACATGGACCCACAACTCTCTGGCATTGCTATGACTGACGGAGGTAGTGGTTCCATTCTTGCATCGCAACAAAAATATAGCGCCTCAGCATTTACCTATTCAAGTGGAGGTACCGCACTTTCGGGTACGCCAACCGCCTTCAACCTTACCCTTCCACAGAGAACTTCTGATACGGGAGAAGAAGTCATGACGATTCTCACTTCTGGAACTACGTGGGAAGTGCCGGTAGACTGGAACTCAAGTGACAATAGTATTTTTGTAATTGGTGGGGGAGGTGGGGGTGCAAATGGTGCAAATGGTGATGGTTCTAACGGTGGTAATAGTGGAGGTGGTGGAGGTGGTGGTGCCATATCTATTCTCACTAACCATTCGTTGACGCCGAGCGATACGATAGATATTTCCATTGGAAGTGGGGGTGGTATAGGGAGTGCTGGAGGCGATACGTGGTTTGAAAGCATGGGCACGCTTCTTGCAAAAGGAGGAAGTGGTGGATCTGGTACTACGGGCGGTGGAGGTGGTGCAAGTGGCAGTGGTGTCGGTGACACACTTTACTCAGGCGGAGCGGGTGGTAATGGTCAAAGTACAGGAGGGAATGACGGCGGATCTGGCGGAGGCGGAGGCGGAGGTGCAGGAGGTGCGTCTGGAGATGGTGTCATAGGCACAGCTGGTTCTGTTGGAGGCGCGTCAAACGGTAGTAATGGCGGTACAGGAGGTGCAGGGAATAATGGAAGTGGTGGTGCAGGAGGTTCTGCTGGTACTGGTTCTGTAGACGAAGGAGGTCAAGCAACGGCAGGTGACCCTGGTGGTGATGGTAGTGAGTGGACTAGTGTAGGTAGTGGTGGGGGCGGAGGAGGAGGTGGCGGAGGTGGACGCGATGCAGGTGGTGGTGGTGCTGGTGGTATAGGTGGCGAGTATGGAGGCGGTGGAGGCGGAGGTGGAGGTGGTGGACGTGGTTCTGGCTCTTCAATAGTTGCCGGTGCAGGTGCGCTAGGCCTTCAAGGACTCATAGTGCTTATATACTCTGAAGCAGGAAGTTTGAGTGACGATGTGTTTTGGGGACTGGGAGTACCAAACGGCACTCCCGCCGGTTCATATACTGGCACTAATACTTTCACTGCAGTCACTGGCATCTAGTGGGGATAGTCACCTGTTTGTGAGGCATGAAGCCCGTATACTTTAGTGTATATAGAGCATTAAATACTTACCCATGAATGTTTACCGCGTTCCTGCGTACCTATGTATCCCTGCAACTATTTTAGTGATTGCAGGGCTTTGTGCGTATAGCATTGTGCTTGCAGACACTGCTTCTACGTCAGTGACTGTTGGGAACTCGGCTCCCGTTACGTCTGCCGCAAGTTTCCACGGGGGTTCAGACGTCACATTGACTGAGAATACCTATGTGAACGCAACTGGCACGGTAACGGTTACTGATGCAAACGGCTGTAGCACTATTACGTCGGTTACTTCAAAGTTTTATCTCGCTTCTCCAGCAAATAGTGGTAGTGGTTGCTCGTATAACGGCAACTCCTGTTACACCTCTGTGTGTGTGGCAACAACGACCGGCAATACGTGCGATGGTGGCGGGGATACGTCCGTACAGTACGACTGCGGTTTCCGTATCTGGTATACCGCAACACCAACTGACTCAGGTGCATCCGCATCGTCTATCTGGTCGTTTGCTGCAACGTCTACGGACGGAACAGATTCTCATGTTGCTACAAACACTGCTCAAACGATAGAAGTGAATACGCTGAACGCACTGAACGTCACTTCTTCCATCGCATTTGGCTCTGTAGCTGCAAACGCTGACACAGCTGCAACTAATCAAACGACGACCATTACAAACACTGGAAATAATGCGCTTGATACAGAGCTTTCAGGTGATGATATGTGTACGGACTACCCGGGATGTGCAGGAAGCACGCTCCAAGCAGAACAGCAGGAGTATAGTCTCAACTCCTTCACGTACGGTGCAGGTACTGACCTCACGAATACTCCAGTAACTGTTGAAACGGTGTTGGCGAAACCTACCTCAACCACCACTCCGGTCACCGACGACGTGCTCTGGGGTATTGGTATTCCAAACGGACAGACGCCGGGAAGCTATACAGGACAGAACACCTTCACCGCAGTGACCGACTAGGAATGATTGGAGGCTTGCGCGTATGAACACTTTCTTCACGTCATCGGCACTAGGCCTCACGCTTTTTGCACTACTTTTTGCTGGCCCATTCGTAGCGCTTGCAGGCTTTGGTGTTTCTCCGCCTCTTATTGAAGAAGACCGGTTAGTGCGCGGTATCTCACTTGAGCGAATTGTGTACTTGGTACAAGGAGTCCCTGATAGAGACATTCCGATAGAACTCGAAGTCAACTCTGAAATCGCATCCTGGATTTCCTTCCCGCAAGGTCGTCCGATTACCATTCCAAAAGGGGTACAACAGTTTCCCCTTGTTATTCGGGTAGACGTTCCCGACGATGCACCGTTTGGTGTGTATGGGGGAGAGATACGTATTACGGCAGTACCCGAGCGTGCTGATGAGGGTGGCGAAGTAGCGATTGCACTTGGCGGACTCGTAACGCTTGATTTGGTAGTTGGTGAAGGAGTCGTAAGCGAGTTTTCGCTCAAGCAAATAGACATTCTAGATATTACTGAAGGAGAAGACCCGCGTGCTCGAGTTGATATTGCTAATACCGGTAACGTACCCTCTGGACCTGACGCTGTGACATTCGAACTCTTTAACAAGTTTGGTGAAATCCGTCTCGCGTATGCTGAAAATAGAGAAGTAAAAAGAATCCCTGCTTTTTCTGAGGGTGGTTCTGAGGTTGTGTTCCCACTTGATATTTACATTGCACCTGGAGAATACTGGGGACATGTAAAAGTATACGAAGGAAACAGTATGGTGGGAGAACTCCGTACCGTTTTTAATGTGTACGAAAAAACATTTTTTGAGAAAGCTATGCCGTATCTCATAGGAGGTGGCGCTATACTCGTTGTGCTTATACTTGGCATCTTTGCATTCTTGGTACTCAAAAAACGTAATCGTGTAGCACGGACATGATGCGCTTCGGCGCCATCCTCTTGTTGGTGAGTGCGGTGCTTATACCGCTCGTCCTATACGCGGATACCACGAGTGTATCGGTGACCGTTTTTATTCCTGAATGTCTTGATGGGAACGATAATGACGGAGATTCTCTTACTGATTACCCAGATGATCCGGGCTGTTCTTCGGTGCTTGATGATGATGAAACCGACCCAGTTTACATTTGTAGCGACGGCTTAGATAACGACGGAGATTCTTTAACCGATTATCCAAACGACCCGGGATGCGACAGTGTTACGGATATGAGTGAAGTGAATCTACCGTCTGGAGGTAGCGGCGGAGGCGGAGGTGGAGGTGGTGGAGGAGGGGGTGGAGGTGACCGTGCAACCGTCACACTATCCGGAAATGCATATCCACGAAGTGGTGTGCTTCTCTACAGAAATAACAGACTCGTCGTTCGCTCTGAAGCAGGTCCTGATTCTCGATTTACTATTACACTCTCCATTCCAGAGGGAAGTCATACACTTGCGCTTGTGGGTGTGGACGCAAGCGGAAGTCGCTCCGCACTCTTTTCTATTCCTATCACTCTTACCGAGGGGTCTTCTACGGAAGTGGGAGGCATATTTTTAGCACCTACGCTTTCAGTTTCTTCTCGTGACGTGCGTCGCGGAGATACGGTACGGTTTTTTGGACAAAGTGTTCCGTTTGGTGCCGTGACACTTGAAGTGAACTCAGAAGAACCTCACTTTTTCTCAGCAGCGAGTGACCCTAATGGTACGTACCTTTTAGAGTTCAACTCTTCCATTCTTGAGGTCGGCGACCATACTGCACAGTCGCAAACGGCACTTTCAGCCCGTGTGTCTGCTGAAAGTAAGGTGGTGGATTTTATAGTGTCGCAAACAGGTGCGACCTCAGTGGTCCTCATGAAAGGGGATTTAAATAAAGACAACCGAGTAAATATTTTAGACTTTTCTATTGCCGCGTATTGGTATCAGCGTCCGCTTTCATCGGTGCTCGTCGTGGATGAGTCTGAGCGTCTTTCTGGAGACGGGAAGATTGATATCGTGGACTTTTCTATCATGGCGTATCATTGGACCAACTAAGTATGCGTACTTTCTTACTCTCTCTCCTCTGTTTCCTCTGTGTGCCTTCTTTTGTACACGCCACTTTTTTATTGGAAGAAATGCGTAGTGATACCACATCTCGCGTTTCTGTATATCTCGTAGCTACAACTACTGCTATAAATGCTGTTGAGGGAACGCTAACACTTCCTGATGACGTCTCAGTGCCTACCGTATTTACGGGTGGAAGTATCATCTCGTATTGGCTCGAAACACCTACCGCGTCCGGTAACACCATTCGCTTTGCCGGTATTATTCCTGGAGGGTTTACAGGAAGTGCCCGTTCGGGAGAAGGATTGCATGGTCCTGGTGCACTCTTGTCTTTTGAGACAAACAAACCGGTAGAAGAAGTGCGCGTTGCAGATGCTGCACTATACATGAATGATGGGAAAGGTACGCGCATTGCCCTTTCTGATGAGCTGATGCAGACCGAAGAGCGCGTAGGGACATTTACTACTGACCGCACTCCGCCGGAGTACATTGACGTACAATCGTTCCGTGACACACGAGTGCTTGAAGGTCGTCCGTCACTCATTATCTCCAGTTTTGATGCAGACAGTGGCATTGCGTATTTTGAAGTGCAGGAAGGAAGAAGTGCGTGGGAGCGTACAGGATATCTATATGCAGTTCGTGACCGGTTTGGGCTCGTACCACTTTCAGTGCGTGCATATGATTACGCTGGGAACTTTATCGAGACGCGTGTTGCCGGTCGTCATACAGGAATTGCGGTCGTATCAGCACTCGTTTTTGCACTCCTTATACTTTGCGTTGTGGTATGGCGGGTATACTGGAGGAAACGTCGTGTATGAAAATAGTACTTTTTCTTGTACTCATTTTTGCTATGCCGTTCTCTGCGAGTGCGGCAACATTATATTTTTCTCCTTCTTCAGGTACGCAAACCATAGGGAAGCCGTTTACGGTAACGGTATATGCCGCAAGCACAGACCAAGCACTGAACGCTATTTCTGCACAGATACAGGTGCCGAGTGAACGTTTTACCGTTGTGTCTGCTTCTTCTGTCGGGTCGGTGGTGAATTTCTGGGTACAGCAACCTACGGTTTCTGGAAACACGGTTATGCTAGAGGGTGTCGTGATGAATCCTGGGTATCAAGGTGCTGGTGCAAAAGTGGCTAGTTTTGTTCTTGTGCCACGGAGCGAGGGAAGTGGCACGCTGACGTTCTCTGATGCATCTGTGTTGGCAAATGATGGACAAGGGACCAGCATTTTAACAAGCACAGGAAGCGCGTCATACACTATTACCGAATCCCTTACTACACCGGTCGAACCACAAGCACCCGAAACGGTAGAGGTAGCACCACATGAAGAGGTGGATACAACCGTTCCTGCTACTACACCACCACAAGTGACCTACTATGACGCTGAAGTGGGTATCAACGATTTGGTTGCGCTTCGTGGGACCACGTACGGTAGAGGAGTAGTAGAGCTCTTGGTATATCAAGGAGGTTCCTTGCTCAATACGGAATATGCATACAGCGCACCTGAGGGGGACTTTGCATTTGTGCTTGCAAAGCATCTTCCTGCTGGCTCATACACACTTCGCTTGCGCGTAACTACTGAAGACGGAAGTGTTAGTCCAGAGTCAGACACCCTTCCACTTGAAGTACGTACTGACTGGAAAGGGATGTTCGGATGGCTCGGTGTGGGACATCTTGCACTCTTCGCACTGGTGATACTTGCAAGTATTGGACTCCTTGGTGTATTGCATGCGATAGGCTTTGACCGCTTATTTAGAATGACGCGCGAAATACATGCACGTGAAAACGAAGCGCGAGATGTGACACGTCGTGTCTTCGATATTCTCAAAAAAGACCTGAATACGCACGTACGAAAAATCAGAAACGCAAGCGAAGACCGCATTTTGACCAAAGAAGAGCTCGAGTTCTTGGCTTCGTTTGAAGAGGAACTTGATGAAGCAGAAACCGTGTTAAAGCGTAAAAAGAGTCTGCGTAGGAAGAAGTCGAGTACCTAGGGCGTAGTGCCGTTCCTTGCTACCATAGACATATGAAGCGCTTTGTATTTCCCGCTGCGTATGTGCGCAACTTCATTTTTGGCGTAGAGGATAGCTTGGTCTCTACGGTAGGACTCCTTTCAGGAGTTGCTATTGCAGGAATGGAACGAGGAGACATTTTCGTAACGGGGGTCATTTTGATTTTTGTAGAAGCACTTTCTATGACTGCGGGAAGCTTCCTCTCCGAGTCTTCTGCCGAAGAATACGAAAATCAACAGTCTACAAGCGGTACGCATTCGTACATCGCTTCAGGGATTATGTTCGTGTCATATTTTGTATCCGGATTTATTCCGCTCGCGCCGTATATGTTTTTCGTGCCGACGCAGGCACTACCACTTTCTATTATGAGCGCATTGCTAGCGCTTGCGCTCCTTGGTATGGCTGCGGCGGCCGTCACCCGCATGCCGTTTTTCCGCTCCATAACGCGTATGGTGATAATTGGAGGACTTGCCATACTCATCGGTGCGCTCGTGGGTTCTCTGTTGCCATAGTCATGTATATGCCACTCCTTCGTCTACTATGACAGAACAGATCCACACCGATTTTGTGGCGCTCTATGACACGCATGCCGATGCGGTATTTCGTCTCTGTTACGCAAAAACGAGTTCTCGTGAGGAGGCAAAAGACCTCACGCAAGAAGCGTTTACCCGTGTGTTTGAACGGATGCAAAGCCCAAAGACACGCATAGAAAACGGCTCAGCCTTTCTTTTTACGGTGACCCGCAACCTCATAAAAGACCACTACAAAAAAAAGAAAGCAGTAGTAGAGAGTGATTTGCCAGAAGGCACATTTGAAGCAGTTGGTGTTTCCGCAGACGCTGAAATACATGCGGAGGCACGCGGTGCACTTCGTGCACTTTCGCAGGTCTCTGAACCATATCGGACTACGCTTTCCCTGCATTTGGTGGAAGGATATCCCATACAAGAGGTAGCTGAGCTTCTTGGCGAAAAACCCAACACCATTTCAGTTCGCGTGAAGCGTGGACTCACCAAGCTTCGTGCACTCTATACATCCCCCGCACCATGAACCCAAACGATTTTCTCACTATTAAAAAAACACCTGAGTACTCGCTCACTGATGCGGAGCGTGCATACATGCGTGCTCAGATTCTTATGCGTCCCGCACATACGGCGACACATGTGCGCGTGTTGTGGCAGAGCTACGTCTCCGTTTTCGCGGTGCTTCTTCTCGTGTGCATTAGTAGTGGAGGAGTGGGTGCGTATGCTGCACGTCATGCCATTCCCGGCGACACGCTCTATGGCGTTAAACGTACCCTTACGGAGCCACTCCTGTCTTTGGTTGTTATTGGAAAAGAAAACGAAGCACAGTTCCGCATTGCGTTAGGTGAAGAACGGTTGCGCGAAGCACAAGTTCTCGCAGTGACCGGTTCACTCTCTGAAGAACGAGCGACATATGCAGTTGATTCAGCAGAAAAAGAATTTACCCACGCAGTGTCGCTTTCACCCATTGCTTCAAAACAAGCACAGACCGTCCGTGTAGCACACCGTACACTTCTGTCTGCAGAGGCTGCGAGTCTTCCTGAAGAACATGCACGTGCAATAGAAGATATTATTGAACGTATAGATACCTATGTTCCGTCAGTTGCGGAAGAGAATGTTACAGAAGCGCGTGCTAGTGCATACGAACGAGTTGAACAGCTTCTCACGGTAATTGAAGATGGAGTGTGGACTAGAGAAACCGAAGAAACCGCGGAAACACTCGCACGCTCTTTGTCCACAGCACTTACGGATGTAGATGCGTTCTCCGAAGATGACACATTTTCAGTAGAAACCTATGTACGTATTGCTGAAGAAGCTACGCGCACTATTGCTACACTTCGTTTTGCGGATGTAGTTAAACGGAAAACCGATCAAGAGGTAGTTATGACATTTACCGAAGAAGCACCAACTGCTCGTAGTGCCAAAGTTGCTACTGAAGAGTCTCTCGACACCGTTTCTATGAGTCTCATGGCTGTCCCTACAGACGATATTCCTACTTCACCTGTAGCACTACCGGAACTCACGATTCAATTCAGGCCTCAGGAACCGTAGGATGTTTTTTCTTGGAATGTTTCTCTTACTTCTTTGCCGGGCCAGCGATAGTACAAGATAGGAATCATCACAAGTGTGAGGACGGTAGAAAATGCCAGGCCAAACATAATGGCAAATGCGAGTGGTCCCCAGAGCGCAGAAGCAAACGAAAGGGGAATCATACCCACAACGGTCGTGGCGGTGGTAAGTATGATAGGTCGGAAACGAGAAGCAGAAGCCTCTATTACGATATCTTGAAGCGTTCCGCTATGCTCTTTTCCTATACGTGCGATTGAATCCATAAGAATAATCGCGTGGTTGATAATCACTCCTGCGAGCGCAATGACGCCGAGCATGGACGAGAAAGAAAGTGGTTGTCCTGTTACTAAGAGCCCAACCATTACGCCAATAAGGGAAAGGGGGATAGTGAGCAGAAGATATAGGGCATGGCGGAAGGAATTAAACTCAAGTACGAGAATAGCAAGCATAAGTGCAGCACCTGCAAGAAGCGCGATACCCATTTCTGCAAACGAACGATTGACGTCTTCAGTTTCACCGCCAATCTTCATGGTGATGCCTGAGGGTACTCCCATGTCGTTCATGTGTCGTTCAAACTCGTTTGATACCGCTATCGGATTACCGGTAATTTCGGATGTGAGCGTGGCAATACGTGTTCCATCCTCATGTCGAATAGCACTTTCAGCTGCCTCAAAGCGAATATCTGCAATGGTCGAGAGCGGTACGCTTCCCGCCATGCCGGGGATTAAGAGGGTGCGTACCGTATCTATGGTTGCATGTGTTGTTTCAGAAGGATCACGGTAGCTGGCGTTTAAATCTAACTTTACGGTGACGTCGATGTCGGTTTCTGGTGTACGTATAGTTGTAGCAGTTGTACCAAAAAGTGCGGTACGAAGTGTTTCTGCCACGAGTGCAGGTGAAATACCTTGCGCTGCAGCTTTTGCGCCATCTAAATCAATCACAAACTCTGGACCACTATCGCGTGTGGAGGTGTTGATGTTTACCGCACCTCCGGTCTCTTCCAAGAGTTGTGCAGCACGGTCTACCGTTTGACCAAGGAGCGCGAGGTCGTTGCCGAAGAACGTCGCTACAAACGGCGCTCCAGAAGGCGGACCTGATGCTGGTTCAGAGACGGTGATACGTGCTGACGGTATGCGCGAGAGCTGTTCGCGTAAACGCGAGACAATTTCCGCACTTGTTTCTTTACGGTCTTCCTTCAAATTTATAGTGACGTTCCCCACATGACTACCTGAGCGCGGTGAAGCAGAGAAGGCGTTACCACTTCCTACTTCAGACACGAATGACTCTATATCTGTATCGGTATACAAGAGTTCCTCCACTTCACGGACTGAGAGGTCGGTAGCGGTCAGTGCAGTGCCATACGGTTTTTCAACTTCCACATAGATAAAGTCCATATCTTCGTTCGGGAAGAAAACGCTTTGTACTGCGCCTGTTGCAGGAAGTGCGAGCGCAACAATAAAAAGGAATCCCATGGCCCACAAGACACGATTCTGTGCTTTTTTGTCAGACAACAGTCCACGCAATATGCCTTGATACCACTCTTTTGCACGCTCGTTGTATCGTTCTTGGCGTGCTTCAAAAGAAGAGAGCGTCGGTCGTACGATATACAGTGAAAAGAGTGGAATGAGTGCAAGGGCGACAAAAATAGATGCGAGCAAAACGAAAATCACGGTAAAAGGAATAGACGCCACAAATTTCCCCATAATTCCTGAGAGGAAGAAGAGCGGTACAAATACTGCAACAGTGGTGAGCGTTCCGGCAGTAAGAGGCCACGCGTACTCTTTAATGGTGGCGAGCGCTGCTTGACGTTTATTCCCGTATGCAATAAGTCGCGTATGTATTGCTTCCACGACCACAATGCCCGTGTCCACTAATATGCCAATCGCAAGAATAAGAGAAAAGAGTGAGACGAAGTTTATGGTGTTCCCTGACGCATAGAGACCAATGAATGCAATAAGAAATGAAAGAGGGATGGAGAGAGCTGCAGCAAGCGATTCACGCCAACCGAGTGTGAGTAAAAGCATAATCATCACGAGCGCAACAGTCTCAAGCCCTACACGTGTGAGTTTTGTTAAGTCATGTTTCACCTCGTCCGCAGCATCGTATGAAAAAACAACACTTGTGCCTGCAAGAGTAGTTTCGCCAAGCTCCGCGAGCCGTTCTTTTACGGCATCTCCTGTTTCAACAATATTTCCGCCACGGCTTTTAAACACAGAAAAGGTGAGTGCCGGGGAGGAAGGTGTGCCGTTTACTGAGACGCGAGAAAGCGTCACCGGGTCTTCAAGACCGTCTATAACACCAGCAACGTCACGCAGGTATAACGGTGTACCCTTGCTCGGGAGAGCGATACTCGCCACTTCGTCGGTAGTCGTAATGCCTGCCTCAAGTCGTACCGCGTATTGCACGTCGTTTGTGACGAGAGATCCAATAGGGGATGCGATACCTGAAAGACGTATGGCGTTTGTGACGTCAGAAACAGAGAGACCGTACTGTGCAAGTTTCGTTTGCTCAATAACCACTGAAACTTCACGTGCACGTATACCAGATAGTGAGACTGAGGAGACTCCTTGTACGCGCTCAAGCTCATCTTGGAGCTCTCGTGCAAGTTCCGTAAGTTCTGCAGGCTGAACGTTGCCTGCAACGGAACCAAGAATAATTGGCTGGTCTGCGAAGTTGACATCAGAGACTACCGGGTCTTCTGCTTCTTGCGGAAGTTCGGGTCGTGCTGAATCTACTTCATCTTTCAATAGATCAATAGAGGTTGGTATGTCTGCAGATGCATCAAACTCAACGGTAATAACCGAGACACCATTTCCTGAAGACGAGGTTACTTTTGAAACGCGTTCAATACCAAGCACCCGGTCTTCAATAGGATTCGTCACGAGTCGCTCTACGTCTTCTGCAGAAGCGCCAGGAAGTATCGTTGTAACTATACCAACAGGGATTTGTACTTCAGGAGAAGATTCTTTGGGAATAGCAAGCACTGCGTATGTGCCGGCGAGGGACAGTACCACCGCCACTAGTACAGTGAAGTGGTGCTTATTAAGAAAGAAGCTCCATAGCCGTGTCATGGCAGTACCTCTTGTACGGACACCGTCTCGCCTTCAGCAAGGCCACGTGCATCTGTCACGATACGAAGGAGAGGTGAAAGGTCAGTCTGTACTTCCACGCGGTCACCACGCACCTCACCGAGTGTGACCGCATGCGCCACGAGCCGTGATTGTTCATCTACCGAAAACACAACACGGTCGCTTGCGCGAAGTTTTACAGAAGTCAAAGGGAGAAGGAATGTGCCGGTAACCGTTTCTAGAGTGCTTGAAGGAATGCCAACGCGTACCGATTGTCCATTGGTAATACCGCTCTCTGCATTAGCTGTAATGCGCACCTCTATGCGTTTAGTTACTGGGTCAAGCGCTGGCGCAATAGAAGTCACGGTACCGGTAGCACCTTCACCAAGAGAGACCTGCATATCAACTGCAAGAAGATCGCGCTCATCTTCAGATACAAACGCCGTTACTTCAAGCGCGCCATTTTGTGCGACAGTTGCTACATGTGAGAGTCCGGTTACGTACATACCGACGCGCATAGGGAGGAAGTTTATGGTTCCGCCAATAGGCGCGCGTATAAGTGTTTTTTCAAGCGTTGCTTGCGCAAGACGCAAGGTGCCAAGTGCAGACTTTACGCCTGCTTCAGTAGATGCGGTGGAAGTAGTTGCGCCACTTCGGTAGAGCGTGCGTGCATTGGTGAGTGATGCGAGTATTCCGCTTATGGTGCTTCGTGCTGATGCGAATGCCGCGAGTTGCTCAGTCGTTGCACGCGAATTTGATTTATACGCCGCTTCCGCAAGTGTATTTCCAAACGACTCAATCGTACGCGCAAGTGTTTCTGCTTCGGTTAAAAAGACCGCAGGATCGCGTTCTGAAATAGAAGAGAGTTCTTTACGCCACTGGTCCATAGCTCGGTCTATGGAGGCGCGTTCCTGGGAAAGATATATACCATCAACACTTCCTGGGTTAATGAGTAAGTCTGGACCGTAGACCGTTGGTCCACCAAAGAAAAGATCCACACCATTCTCAAGTACATTTTCAAAGTCGCTGAACGCGTCTCGGTATACGTTTTCTGCCGTGGTACGTACATCAGTGAGAGACGTCGCAGACTGTGCCGCTACTGCTGCATCGTATGCGCCCTCTGCTTGGAGTACTGCTGCACGCTCAGATGCGTTCTCAAGTTCAGCAATAATAAAACCACTTGGCACTTCTGCACCAATACGTGTATGCACACTTCGAACGGTACCGCTTGTTTCAGCCAGTACCTCTGCTTCTGTGATTGAACGTACTGTACCAAGCACGGTACTACTTCCGTGTGCTCCACCTAGTGCTCCTATGGACTCTAGAGTTACGGTTCGGTTTGCTGACACACTCGCTGTTGATTCTGTGTTTCGTACAACTGCAAAGAAGACGATCACCAGTAGTATGACGAGCGCTGTCGTGAGTATCTGCATGCGTGGAGATAGTCGTCTAAAACGACGCCAGAGTGCGTGTACACGGCGAGCTAGAATGCGTACTACTGCACGCAGGTGAGACATAACAGGACCAACCATTTGTCTGAATAGTAACACGAACCGAACTTTT
Organism: uncultured Candidatus Saccharibacteria bacterium; assembly: GCA_964395025.1. Taxonomy (GTDB): domain Bacteria; phylum Patescibacteriota; class Minisyncoccia; order Phycocordibacterales; family Phycocordibacteraceae; genus C7867-001. The sequence continues at coordinate 14,267 of CAYMZP010000001.1, read as the reverse complement.
TTCTAGCTTGTTAGAACAGCATCACTTCGGTTTTATGAGTACCCGGTATACTCTGTTGAACAATACTATGGGTGATGTATCTAATAGAAAAAATCCATCGTCCCGCGATGCGGCCCCTTCTTGGCTTTTCCAGAGTTTTCTCATTGCTGGAGGTGCGTTAGTGGCGCTCGCGCTCTTGTATGCGTTTATCTTTGGTCCGCGAAATGCGCACGACCAGGCGCTTCGCGAGTTTGTGGTGGTGCCGGGAGAGTCACCTGTAGAAATTGCCACAGCGCTTCATAAAGAAGGATTTATACGGCACCCTGGCGCGTTCGTTCTTGCGCTGATGGTTTCAGGAGCCCCCAAGATTGGAGAAGGTGGATATCAAGTTGCTCCGTCGTTTGACGTATGGATGTTGGTACGCACGATGACTGAGAGTCCGTACCTCACGTGGGTGGTCATCCCAGAAGCATTACGCAAAGAGGAAGTGGTTGAACATTTGGCCGAAGAATTTGCATGGAACGACGCATCAAAAGAGGAGTACTTACGCGCACGCGCGGTGCTTCCGGCGTTTGAAGAGGGAGTGTATGCGTCTGGTACGTACCTTATGCCATCTGATATTGAACCTGCGCTCGCATCTGCTCGCATGCGCACTACGTTTGAAGAGATGCTGTACCCATTTCTAGAACGAGTATCGCTCAGTGATCTTTCCCTAAAGGAAGTGCTTACGTTTGCATCAATTGTGGAGCGAGAGTCCTCGCGTACCGATAAACGGTTAGTAGCTGGCATTTTGCATAACCGACTTGCACAAGGCATGAAGCTACAGGCAGACGCAACAATGCAGTACGTAACGGGTTCTCCGGAAGAGGGGTGGTGGCACGCACCAGAGCCAGACGACAAGTACATAGAGTCTCCATACAATACGTACTACGTGACAGGTCTTCCGCCCGCTCCTATTGCAACACCGTCTGCCGAGTCAATTGAAGCAGTGCTTGACCCTGAACCGACGTCTTGTTTGTACTACCTGCACGACTCCCGCGGTCGTATTCATTGTTCACGCACATACCAAGAGCATCTTTCAAATATAAAAAATTACCTGTAACAAATTTTCACGTGCTACGCTTACGCATATGAAAAAAGAAGTGCGTACACTCTATACAAAAGAAACACTCGCTCGCTACGCACGGTCGGCACTCAAGTATCCGCGCCTTCTCATCGGCATCATTCTCACGGCGATTGTGTTCCAGAGCATTATGCTCATTTCTCCGCTCTATCTCCGAGAGTTTTTCAATGTGCTTGCGCAAGGAACGAGTGGCACAAACGTTTCGCTACTACCAGGCATTCTCTTCATTATTGTGATGTTGCTTGCAGTGAACTGGGTAGTGGCACGCCTCCATTTTTGGTGCCTCACATATATGGACGCGCGCGTAATGCGTGACTTATATGAAGATGCGTTTACCTACTTACTGCGCCACTCCTACCTATTCTTTGCAAATCAGTTTGCGGGAAGTCTAACGCGTCGCATTGGGCGATATTCAAAGGCGTTCGAGACCATTTTTGACGCAGCAGTGATGCAGTTATTTCCCGCCGCCTTTTTTATTGGTGGCGCTGCGATTGTGCTCTCGCATGCAAATGGGGTGCTTGGCGCTGTATTTTCTATCTGGATTGCAGTCTTTCTTGTGGTGCAGTTCTTTTTGATTAAAAGAAATAACCCACTCCGTGCTGCGCGCGCACAAGAGGACAGTCGCCTGACGGGCGCACTTGCGGACGCGATTGGGAATCACACCACGGTTACGGTATTTGCGGGCACCAACCATGAAGATGGACGGTTTGGTACCGCGGTCGGTCGCTGGTACCAGAGCGTGCTCCGTATTTGGAATGCTGATGAATTTGCGTGGGGAGTGCTTGGTCTTCTTATGCTTGGCATCAATATCGGCATGCTCTATGGCGCATTTCATTTCTGGCAAGCAGGTCTCTTAACGCTTGGTGATTTTGTGCTCATTCAGTCGTACCTCTTAACCACGTTTGAACGGTTGTATGCCATCAACCGCGAAGTACGTAGTTTTAGTGAAGCGTTTGCTGATGCAGGTGAAATGGTGGAAATCCTAGTGACACCTCATGAAATTACTGATGCACCAAACGCACACACACTTTCTGTTTCTGAAGGGAGAGTAGATTTTCATGAGGTTGACTTTGAATTTACAAAAGGGAAGCCAGTACTCTCGTCCTTGTCTTTTTCTATTGCGGGAGGGGAAAAGGTTGCGCTCGTGGGCCCATCAGGTGCAGGGAAAACGACCATTACAAAACTACTCCTTCGTCTCCACGACATTACGGGAGGACAAATACGCATAGACGGAACCGACATACGAGATGTCACGCAAGATAGTGTGCGTGAAGCGATCGCATTCGTACCGCAAGAACCGGTGTTGTTCCACCGTACCCTCATGGAAAATATTCGCTACGGCAGACGAGACGCAACTGATGAAGAGGTGAAGGAGGCAGCACGCCAAGCACATTGTATGGATTTTATTTCTCGCACTCCGCATGGGTTTGCCACATTTGTTGGGGAGCGTGGGGTGAAGCTCTCTGGTGGCGAGCGCCAGCGTATTGCAATTGCGCGGGCGATTTTGAAAGACGCACCCATTTTAGTGCTTGACGAAGCAACGTCAGCACTTGACTCGGAGTCGGAATCTCTTATTCAAGACGCGCTCAAAAATCTGATGAAAGGAAAAACCGTCATTGCAATTGCACACCGTCTTTCTACCGTCATGCACATGGACCGAATCTTGGTAATTGAAGGAGGGGAAATCGCAGTCAGCGGTACGCACGCGGAGCTCGTACGTCACGAAGGGAGCTTGTACAAAAAGTTGTGGGAAATACAAGCAGGCGGTTTCCTCGTTGGTGACAGCACAGAGATTGACGGCGCGTAGCATTCGTCGTATCGTGGTGGTATATGAGAGGCCTCGCGGCCTCTTTGCCTATGGAAATTAGAAACCCCGCAGTAAAAACTCGTCGGAACTCGTTTTACTACGGGGCATGCATCGCACACGCATAACTTTTACCTATGGAGATTAGAAACATTGCAATTATCGCCCACGTGGACCACGGTAAGACCACGCTCACAGACGCCATCATGAAGCAGACTGGCGCGGTCGCTGAGGGTACCTCAATGGACTCAAATACGCTTGAAAAGGAGCGTGGCATTACTATTTACTCCAAGAACACCTCAGTGGAGTACAAAGGTACGAAAATCAATATCGTGGATACTCCCGGCCACGCGGACTTTGGTTCTGAGGTTGAGCGCGTGCTTCGTTCCATAGACTCTGTACTCCTTATTGTTGATGCGCAGGAAGGCCCCATGCCTCAGACGCGTTTCGTACTTAAGAAGTCTTTGGAGCTTGGCATCAAGCCTATCGTAGTCCTCAATAAAATAGATAAGCCGGCGGCAGATTGTGCACGCTCAGAAGAGCAGGTCCTAGAACTTTTCTTTGAACTTGGCGCAAACGACGAGCAGGCGAACTTTCCGGTGGTATATGCCATTGGTCGCGAAGGCGTCGCGATGAAGAATCTTGCTGATGAGCGCAAGGACCTTTCTCCGCTCCTCGACGTAATCCTAGAGAAGGTGCCAGTAGCATCCTCTCCGGAACTCACCGCAAAACCTCTGAAGCTTCAGGCGTTTAATCTTGCCTACGACAATTTCCTTGGACGTATCGCTGTTTCTCGTGTGTATGAAGGTGTGGTACAGGCAAATCAGAATGTCATTCTCAAAAAGCCTGACGGCACGGCCACAAACGGCAAACTTACGAAGATTTTTACCTTCAAAGGTACTGAGCGTGTAGAGACTGATACGGCAGAGGCGGGAGACATTGTCCTTATTGCCGGACTTCCAGATATCTACATTGGCGACACCGTCACGACTGATGAAAGCGTTGCACCGCTCCCTGCAATTGCGATTGATGAACCAACGATCACGGTGAATTTCCTCGTGAACAACTCACCCTTTGCAGGTAAAGAAGGGAAGTACGTCACATCGCGTCAGCTCCGCGATTATCTTGAGCGCGAACTGCAAGTGAACGTCGGGCTTAAGGTAGATTTTTCCTCTGCCGATATGTTTAAGATTTCTGGACGCGGAGAACTTCACATCGCTATCCTTCTTGAAAACATGCGTCGTGCAGGCTACGAAATGCAAGTTTCTCAGCCACAGGTCATCATCCGTGAAGAGAATGGCGTGAAGATGGAACCGTTTGAGGAAGTCATCATTGATACCCCTTCCGAGTTTCAAGGTGCCATCATTGAGAAGCTGGGTACCCGTGCATTCGTAATGCAGAACTTGGTGCAAACTGACGACACGGTTCGCCTTACATTTGAAGGACCGACACGCGGACTTCTTGGATACAAGAACGTTTTTGTGGTTGATACGAAGGGCGAAGGCATTCTCTCTTCGCGCGTTATTGGTTTCAAGCCGTACGCAGGTGAAATTAAGAAGCGTCAGGTAGGCTCTATGATTTCCATGATCACAGGGAAGTCCTTGGGCTACGCGCTCTGGTATCTTCAGGAACGAGGTGTGCTCTACATCAACCCTGCAACCGAGGTGTATGAAGGTATGGTGGTTGGGAATACCTCAAAGGGCGAAGAAATGATGGTGAATCCAACGAAGGCGAAGAACCAGTCAAACGTTCGCTCTTCAGGTAACGACGAAGCAATCAATCTCTTTCCGCCTATCCTGCTCACTATTGAGCGTGGTCTTGAGCTTATGCAGGACGACGAATATCTTGAGATTACTCCTGAGTCAGTTCGCTTGCGCAAGCAATTCCTTACGGAAACCGAGCGCGCAAAAGCAAAACGTTCTGCCTAGTCACGGCGTATACTAATATCGTATGGCATTTCAAGTCGCTTTTTTGTGTGCACTCGCACTTATAAACCGTCTGGGTTTTATCTACGTACTCAATCGTCGTCTCCACCTGACGTTCATTAAGAATCCAGCACTGACCTTCACCTACTTTTTGGTGATGACCTTGCTTATTGGTTTTATTTTCTTCCCGTACGCGCACGTGCTTTTTGCATCCGGCTCTATACTCACCGTTACCTTTTTCTTGTTCGTGCTGTTCGTACTTACTCCGTGGGCGTACCGCATTCTTATTAAAGAAGGAATGGTTGCAAAGCGCCTATCTGCACTCTATCCGGACCAAGCCTTTTTGCAGATTGACGAACGGTACCTCCTTTCTAAAACAGGAGACATTGTATTCCAGCAAACAACACTCGGCATTCTCGCACTCATGCTCATAGGGTTTGGCGTACCGTTTACCACCCTTGTTCCTTGGTTTGCATTTGGTTTTGCCGTACTTCATTTCCATCTATTTCTTTCTATGAAGCCAGTATGGGCCGTGTACTTTACCGCATGCGCTGCGGTCAGTGGTTTTATACTCCCGTACCTCCTTATTTTTGTTCCGGGGGGTATCTACTATGCCATTGTGCTTCACCTTATGTGGTATGTGGGTTCGGGAGCGTTGTTTGGCGCAATAGAAAAAGCGCTACGCTCGTCTTAGTAACACCCCTTGCGTTTGTGGGAGTATCTGCTATAATAGGAGTAATCGTTTCTACAAGTGTTGTCTTGAGAGATTGCTCAAGACTTGGCCGTCAAGAGTATCATCGGCCCAGAAACTCTCGAGACGATTGCCTTACAACTCTCTAAGGCGCACTCGAAAATCTCTCAGATGCGAGGCGTGAGCGAGGACCGAACCGAACTGTAGAAATCTACTGCGAGGGAGGACCGGAGCGAGCAACGAAGCAGGTGAAGATTTTAGTTGCGCCTGCAACTAAGATGACTACGACGTATATTGTGCGTAAAAACTCTCGTAACGATCTAGGAGATCGTCCGGGATATGCAAAGTTTGCAAAACGCGGAGGCTCCCGTTCGGGTGGCCCTCGTCGCGACGACCGCAGGGATGCAGGTGGCTATAGAGGTGCGCCCTCACGCGGACGTGGCTTTAGTCGCGGCGGACGCCGTAGCAATGTCCAAGAAATGCCGATTGACCTTTCAAAGCTCGTAAATAAAGCAGTGAAAGGGGAGCCCGAAGAAGTCTTCGTGCCTACTCATGCTTTTTCTGATTTTCCCGTTGATGAGCGCCTGAAGAAAAATATCGCTTCAAAAGGGTACGAAAAGCCAACGCCTATTCAGGATAAGGCTATTCCAGAAGTACTCACGGGACGCGATATTGTCGGACTTGCAAACACGGGTACGGGAAAAACGGCAACCTTCCTTATTCCACTTATTGATAAAGTGCTCAAATATAAAGCACTTGGTCAGGACCAGCGTGTGCTTGTTATGGTGCCAACGCGCGAGCTTGCAATACAGATTGAGCAAGAGTATTGGGGTTTTGCAAAACAGTTGATGCTGAATGCGGTGGTGTGTGTTGGTGGTGCCTCCATCGAGCCACAAATTCGTGTGCTTCGTAAAAACCCTGCCTTTGTCATTGGAACCCCAGGTCGTCTTAAAGACCTTGAGGAGCGTCGCGAAATTGATTTCCGTGAGTTCACCACGGTGGTGCTGGATGAAGCAGACCGCATGCTTGATATGGGTTTCATTGAAGATATGCGTTTCATTCTTGGCAAGATGCCGAAAGAGCGCCATACGCTTTTCTTTTCCGCTACCATGTCACGCGACATTGAGCGGTTGATTGGTGATTTCCTAAAAGATCCAGTACGCATCTCAGTTAAAACACGCGACACAGCAAAAACCATTGACCAAGATGTAGTACGCATTGGTGCACACGAACACAAGTTTGAGGTTCTCGTTTCTTTGATAAAAGGAGATGAGACTATGGATAAAGTGTTGGTATTTGGACGCACGAAGCACGGAGTGGAGCGTTTGGCTCGCGACTTGGCCCGCGCAGGAATTCCTGCGGAGTCTATTCACGGAGACAAAACGCATGGCAAGCGTCAGAAAGCACTCACACTCTTTAAGCGAGATCATGTGCGTGTGCTCGTAGCAACAGACGTGGCAGCACGAGGTCTTGATATTTCAGGAGTTTCGCACGTCATCAACTACGACTTGCCTGCAACGTATGAAGACTACACGCACCGTATTGGTCGTACGGGTCGTGCGGGACGTACCGGTAAAGCACTCACGTTTATTCCTGCGTACGCAGGGTAAGAAACCCTACAAAAGGGAAACGCATGAGGGAGGCTAATGGCCTCCCTCATGCGTTTGTGGATAAGCGCAAATCTCAGGGTATACTGTCCGCACACTATTACGGACCTTATATATCTATGGAAACTGCACCTGCATCATCGTTTTTTGAAAAATACGGCACACCGCTTGCGGTACTTGCTGGCGCTATTATTATTGCCGGCGCGTTTGCGTTTGGTCGTGACGGCGTACCCTCCGCGCCTTCTCCTGCTACGGTAGACATTAAAAAAGTTGAAATGGAAGGACCTTCCATTGGGAGTCAGGATGCGCCAGTGACGATAGCAGTATGGGCAGACTACCAGTGTCCGTTTTGTAAACGGTATGAGCTTGAAACCGTTGCGCAATTGAACGAAAACTACGTGAAGACGGGCAAGCTACGCATTATCTTTAAAGACTTCCAATTCCTTGGTCCTGACTCAGAAACTGCTGCACTCTTTGGACGTGCTGTTTGGGATGCGTACCCAGAGCGTCACTACGAATGGCACACGGCAATGATGGAAAATCAGGATGAGGGACAGGGAGGTTTTGGTGATCGTGCATCTATAGAAGCCTTGACTGCAGGACTTGGTATGGACGTGGCTCGCATTACGAGCCTTATTGAGGATAATGAAGCCGAGTACCTTTCTGCTATTGAGGCCGACCGAGCTGAGGGAGCATCGTTCGGTATCTCGGGTACGCCAAGCACGATTATCGGGAAGCAAGTTATTTCAGGAGCACAACCGTACGCACAAGTGAGTGCACTGATAGAAGCAGAGTTGAAATAAAAACGCAGGAGAAAAACTAGACCATCCACCGGGTGGTCTAGTTTTTTTGTGCCCGGAGTGCTTCAAAAAGAATAGGCACTAGAGAAAGGAGAATAATTGCAATCACGATTGGTATTAGGTACCGGTCAATATCTGGAATAAGAGAACCGAGGAAAAAACCAAGCACCGTCACTCCGGTAGCCCAGAGAACTGCACCAATGACGTTGTAGCGAAGAAATGTACCGTAGCGCATAGCGCCGACTCCTGCGAGAATGGGCGTGAACGTACGTACCACCGGAACAAAGCGTGCAATGATGATGGCGCGTGCACCGTACTTTGCGTAGAACGCTTCCGTACGTGCTAAGTTTTTCGCAGAAAGGATGCGGGCGTTTTCTTTCGCAAACAGTTTTCTGCCGTATCGTTTTCCTATCCAGTACCCTGCACTGTCGCCGAGTATTGCGGCGAGCGTGAGTAGGGGAGTAAGAATGAAAATATTAAAGATGCCTGAAGCAGACAGGAGTCCTGCGGTGAATAAGAGTGAGTCTCCGGGAAAAAAGAAACCAATGGGTATACCTGATTCCAAAAACACAATCGCAAAAAGGCCGAGGTAACCCGCAGTACGTATAAGTTCTATGAGGTCTAGACCAAGGAGTTCGGACATGCGCCTGATAATACCAGACATGTGTGGCTCACGAGAAATATGTTTTCGTGTAGACTAAACGTACATGGAGCATATGACTGAAGAGGAGTTTAGGGCGGTTGCACTAAATGCATGGGACGCTGTTCCTGAAAAGTGGCGAGCGGGACTTAAAAATGTCGCGCTTCTTACGGAAGACGAGCCGAGCGAAGAAGTGTGTGAGCGTGAAGGCCTGTTGCCCGGAGAAACGCTTTTCGGGTTATATCAGGGGATACCAGTTCCAGAGAGGGGAAGTGACTACGGTGTGGGCGGTACCATGCCCGATACCATTACGCTTTTTAGGATCCCTATTCTTGAAGAAGCTATGGAGCTCACAGATGACCATACCGGAGACTTTAAACACAATGTACGAAAGGTGGTGCAAGAGACGCTCTGGCATGAAATTGGTCACTACTTTGGACTTCCAGAAGAGCCTATAAACCGCAGGGAAGAAGAGGGAACAAACACCTATACATAAAAAGAAAGCGCCTCGCGAGATGCGAGGGCTTTGTAGGGGATGGCTGAAGTCGGGTTTTGCGCTCTCTGCTCCTTTCTACCGACTTCTTCCGCCATGCCTGTCGGAAATTGTGCCGTGGGGTGACTCTCCTTACTCTTTTGCGCGCTCCTTTCTTGGCGTCGCCTCGTAAGCAGTCACCCGACTAGCTTGTATACATTGTATCACGTATAGTGTTTCCTGTCAACACCTCTGCATAATCCTAAAATAGCAAGTAAATAAGCCATTTTTAAATAACTCAGCCGGACAAGTATGTCCGGCTGTGGTGGAAAGGGTGTTAGCGGATAGTCGGTGCACGAGGAAGCGTAGGTGGGTCAAATAGAGAAGAAAACGGAGCTTCGTGTGCGGATGCGGAAAGTGAGGAGGCAGTGTCTGCGGTGACCTCAACTGTACGCAAAACCGAAATAACCGTGTGTTCACCCTGAGAGAGAACTTCGGGAGAAAGCGATTGTAGTACAAGAATCAGTATCCCAATACCAATCGCAGCGAAGATGGGCATACGAAGGAATGTGATGGATAAGACGCATAGAACATATGCGTCAAGACAGCGGTGCTGTCTCTGTTTTTGCTCTACAACGACCTGTCCCTCCGTTTTCTATAACTTTTTAATAGCTGTATAGGTTACCAAGAGCTATCCACATGAACACCTAAACCGTCATACTAAGGGGTAGAATTATAGTGGGTCCTCTTTATGACCCTCCATAACCTTCTTTCGCTCTATGGCTAAGAAAGTCGCACTGTTGTTCGGTATCGTATTTCTCATCGTTGGGGTACTTGGATTTGTTCCAAACCCAATTGTGGGGATGGATGGCATCTTTGAGACAGACATGATGCACAACGTGGTCCACATACTCTTTGGCGTACTACTCCTCATATCTGCCAAGATTGGAGGCGCGTCTTTGTGGCTCAAGATTCTCGGCGTGGTCTATCTCATACTCGCAGTCCTTGGATTCCTTATGGCACCAGACTCAGGTATGCTCCTTGGTCTCGTACATGTAAATGCTGCGGACCACTGGTTGCACCTCGTGCTTGGCGTAGTGCTTCTTGGCGCTGCGTTTATGGGAAAGAAAAAAGCAATGTCGGCACAGACGATGATGTAGGGCTACTAAAAATGAAAAACACACAACCGTTTGGTTGTGTGTTTTTCATTTTTCTTGTTCTAGAAGTTTTGCAAATTCCTTTTGCACTTTCTGTAGCTTCGGCGCAATGATAAGTTGGCAATAACCAGCATTTTGGTTTTTTGCATAGTAATCTTGATGGTAACTCTCGGCGGGGAAAAATTCTACGAATGGTTCAACGGTAGTCGTTATTGGGTCCCCATCTGTACTTGAAGCATTGAGTTCAGCAATAAATGACCGAGCATCCTGCATTTGTTGTTCTGATGTCGTGAAAATCACCGAACGGTACTGAGGGCCAATATCGTTTCCTTGCCCACCCACTTGTGTGGCATCATGTGAAGCGAAGAAAATGGTCAAAAGTGTTCGGTATGCAACCATGGTCGGGTCGTATTCCACACGAACTACTTCTACATGGCCTGTGGTTCCTGTTGAAACACGCTCGTACGTTGCGTCTTCTTTTGTCCCACCCACGTATCCAGGCGCTACTGAACGAACTCCCTTCAACATTTTGAATACCGCTTCAGTGCACCAGAAACAGCCACCACCAAATAGTGCGACTTCGTACTTCATTCTTTCTGAAAATCTAAGCACACGGAATTAATACAGTAGCGTTTTCCTCCCGCTTCTTGCGGTCCATCGTTAAAGACGTGTCCTAAGTGTCCGCCACATGTTTTGCAGTACACTTCAGTACGGTTCATGCCGTGTGAGTCGTCGTGACGGGTACCGATATTTTCCATAACAGCTGGGTCAGTAAACGACGGCCATCCGGTACCAGAATCAAACTTTTGGGCGGAGGTAAACAAGAGTGTTCCGCACGCCTTGCAACGATATTCTCCTTTTTCTTTGTTGTTCACATATGCACCAGAAAAAGGTGCCTCAGTCGCCCCTTCACGAAGCACCTCATATGCTTCAGGAGAGAGCTCTTTTTTCCATTCTTCGTCCGTTTTTCCATTTGGGTTCATGCCTATCAGTATAACAAAGAGCGGTTTGCTCCTTCTTTTTTATCGCGCTAGGATGCCCGTATGAGTCGCATCCTTTTTGTCGCGCTCCTCTCTACCGCTTTTCTCTTCTCAACTCCCCTTCAGGCAGCGACAGTAGTTGCTGACGAGGCCCTTACGCTTTCTGAGGCGTCAACCGGTAATGCGTATCTTGCAGGAGCCGATGTGCGCATCACCGCACCTATTCTTGGAGACGCGGTAGCAGCAGCAGGAGACGTGATTATCCTTGCCCCCGTGTCAGGAGATTTACTTCTTTTGGGTGGCGGTATAGATGCAGGTGGGCCCGTGGAAGGAGACATTCGTGCATTTGGTGCGCGTATCTCTGTTACGGGAGACGCGGGTGGAGATATTTTTGCGATTGGTGGTTCAGTGGAAGTCGCCGGACGTGCTGCCGAACTTCGCATCGGAGGCGTTACTGTTTCTGTTACGGGAGGTTCTACCGGACGTACCGTTATTTACGGAAGTAGCGTGACCTTGGGTGGCGTATATGACGGTGATGTTGAAATTGTTGCGTCGGATCACCTGACTGTTCTTCCAAATACCATAATTGCTGGAGTGCTTGAGTATGATGCACCGCAGGAGGCCGACATTCATGAAACCGCAGAGATTCTAGGAGGTGTCTCATATACCGGTTCTTCAATTTTCCTTCCATCAAAAGAAGAGGCAAAAACGTTTGCACTTGCCGGAGCGGGACTGTTTCTCTTGACGCGCATTGTCGCAGGCGTAGTTGCTTCAGGACTTCTCGCAGGGCTTTTCCCAGTGTTTACACATAACATCACGACGCGCGTGTGGACTCGTTCAGTTCGTCGTTTCGTATTGCTCGCACTTCTTGGATTTGCAGTTGCGGTTGCCACTCCGCTTCTTGTGCTCTTCCTCATACTTTCTTTTGTGGGCGCAGGTGTCGCCCTCATCCTTGCGGCGCTCTATCTCTTACTCCTCCTTATTTCGTATGCGTATGCTGGAATTTTGGTGGGAGCGCACGTGGCTCGCGTGTTTAAACGCACCCATGTTTCTTGGAAAGCAGCCGTTGCTGGCGCAGCACTTCTTGCGGTGATTGGGTTGATTCCTCTCATTGGTACGGTCGTTGTTTCAGTGCTGACCGCAGTTGCGGCAGGCGCTATAGCATCTTTGGCGTATCGGTTTGCATTTGGTCGTGACGCAGAAGAGTTCTAAAAGAGCTAGAAAAGGGAGTGCACGGGAAGCGCGTGCGCGCCTTTTGGTGCGATATCTGAAACGTACGTACCAAGAGCCTAAAACTGAACTTAACTACCGTACCCCGATTCAGCTTCTTGCGTCCGTGATGCTTTCTGCGCAGACCACCGACAAACAGGTGAACAAAGTAACCGCTGTACTCTGGAAGAAATATAAAACCGTTCGTGACTTTGCGGAGGCAGATTATAGAACGTTTGATACAGAAATCTCGTCCATATCGTTTCATAGAAATAAAGCAAAACACATCATTGCCTCCGCAAAGCGCATACAAGATGTGTACGACAGTAAAGTACCAAACACCGAAGAAGCACTCATTACCTTGCAAGGTGTGGCGTATAAAACAGCACATGTGGTCTTAGGTGAGCTCTACGGCATATTTGAAGGGATTCCTACTGACACACACGTGAAGCGTTTTGCGCTTCGTTTTGACCTGACGAAGCACACTGATCTCACGAAAATTTCAAAAGATCTTGAAACCCTTATTCCCAAAAAAGACTGGAAGTACGTCAACAACGGCTTTGTGCTTTATGGGCGCTATGTGTGTAAGGCGCGCCCACATGACTGCAGTGAACATCCGCTTACAAAGCTTTGGCCAAAAGCAAAAGACCGTTGGGTGCGTGCTAGTTGACAGGACGGGACAGGAGGAGTACTTTCTCTTAGTGCGCTGACCGCCTCGATGGGTTTGGGGTGCCTTGCAAGGAGCCCGAAAGCCAACGCTGTGGAGCATGCTTGGATGATCGTGAGTAGGTTCCATTCCCCGGAACTTGGTCATGAACACCAACCCTCCCGCTGAGGCACATACTTTGGGTAAAAACGGGGAACACCCTGCCCTGCGGTCAGCGCCACCTATTTCGGCCATACGGCCACACCTTCGGCGTCTCTCTTTTAGGGGGCGCCTTCTTCTTTTTATGCTTCGCGATACTATGGGTGTATGAAGAAAAAACCCGTAGCAGTATTTGATATAGACGGGACCATTTTCCGCTCTTCTCTTTTTCTTGAGCTTGTAGAAGTTCTTATAGAAGACGGCGTATTCCCACAGGGAGCACGTCGCATGTACGAAAAAGAGCGGGTACGCTGGCTTGATAGAAAAGGAGACTACGAAGCGTACGTGCGTAATGCAGTGGCTATGTTTCGTGCGCACATCAAAGGAGTTTCTTTTGATACAGCTGATGCGATAAGCGCCAAGCTTTTGAAACAAAAGAAAAATCGCGTGTACCGCTACACACGAGATTTAGTGCGTCGTCTCAAGAAAAAAGGATACTTTTTACTTGCCATCTCTCACTCTCCACGGTTTATTGTTGATGTATTTGGTTTTGATTTTGGTTTTGACAAGAGCTATGGCTTTTTCTATGAAACCAATGCGCAAGGGAAGTTTACCGGCAAAGTAGAAGATGAAGACTTGATACGTAATAAAGCGGCGGTTCTGCGAAGAGCGGTGCGTAAAGAAGGACTCACGCTTACCGGTTCTGTGGGTGTCGGGGATACGGAAAGTGACATCCCCATGCTTACGCTTGTTGATACCCCTATTGCGTTTAACCCAAACAAAAAATTGTTTGCACACGCACAAAAACGTGGGTGGAAAGTAGTAGTGGAACGGAAAGATGTCGTATACCAGTTCTGATATTGCACGGTTTCGTCGCCACGTTTTTTCTTTCTACAAAACGCACGGACGCCATACACTTCCGTGGCGAAAGACTAAAAATGCATATCGGATTTTAGTCTCCGAAATTATGCTTCAACAAACACAAGTAGACCGAGTTATTCCGTACTACCGTGCATGGCTGAAGCGCTTTCCTACCGCAAAAGTGCTAGCCGAAGCACCTCTCTCTGACGTGCTT